>NZ_CM185144.1:0-365000 GCF_059687655.1 Bartonella sp. SL317
GTGTAGCTTGCCAGCGGGTTTTGTATATTTTGACACTAGGTTTTGTACCAATTTATTTTTTTTCAGATGATTTTTAAGGGGTTCTCAAAGGGTCTTCAAAGGCCTTTCAAAGGGTGTTTTAAGATTCGTAATTTTTTGTAAGAATCTATGGTTTTTTTCTTTTCAATCATCGGATCATCATTTTGAGCTCAAGCGGATTTTTCTGAGAGATGAGTATGATCTGTTAAATCACTAAAGCATGTAAAGTCAGATTGGAAAGCAAGAGGGACGATTCCTGTTGGACCATGACGTTGCTTGGCTATGATAACTTCGGCTTTGCCCTTGGCTTGCTCCATTGCCTCTTTCCATTTGTGATATTCAAGCGTGCCTTCTTTGGGCTCTTCATTGTTGAGATAATATTCTTCACGATAAACAAACAACACAATATCGGCATCTTGCTCAATTGAACCTGATTCCCGTAAATCAGACAATTGTGGACGTTTATCTGTACGGTTTTCAACTTGTCGTGATAATTGTGAAAGCGCAATGATGGGAATATTGAGTTCTTTTGCAAGTGCTTTAAGACCCATGGTGATGGCTGTAATCTCTTGAACGCGGTTTTCTAAAGAACGCTTTGAACCGCTTGTCATCAGTTGGATATAATCAATGATCAAAACATCTAGACCATGTTGTCGTTTAAGACGCCTTGCACGCGCAGCCAATTGTGCAAGGGATACAGCCCCCGTTTGATCGATATAAAGAGGAATGGTTTGAAGGGAACGCGTCATATGAACAATGTTTATAAACTGATCATCAGAAAGATTCCCTCGCCGTATATCAGAAGAAGAAACCTTCGTTTGTTCTGAGATCATGCGGGTTGCAAGCTGTTCTGTTGACATTTCAAGAGAGAAGAAACCAACAATCCCCCCTTCACCTTCTTTTGTGTTGCTATCACACTTGCAAGCATTGGCAATGTTAAAAGCAATATTGGTTGCAAGGGACGTTTTCCCCATACCGGGGCGCCCTGCTAGAATAATCAAATCAGATGCTTGCAACCCACCCATTTTCGCATCAAGGCTTTTAATATGGGTTGCCATACCAGAAAGCTTTGAAGAACGCTGTTTCGCAGCACTTGCCATGTTAAGTGCCTTTGTAATGGCGGTATTAAACTTTTCAAAACCACCCTCATATTTGCCCTTTTCGGCTAATGCAAATAACTGATTTTCAATCGCTTCAATTTGTTGTAAAGGACTAAGTTCTAGAGGAGCATCAAAAGATCTATTCACAATTTGAGTGCCAAGATTAATTAAAGAACGCCGAATAAACAGATCATAAATGACGCCCCCATACTCTTGAGTATTGATGATTGTGACTGCTTCTTTGGCTAAACGCACCACATAATTAAAAACTGTGATATCTCCAACTTTCTCATCATTTGCAATAAAGGGCTTCATGGTAATGGGATCTGCAACTTTTCCCTTTTGAACAATTTGTGAGATGATATCAAAAAGCCTTTGATGAAGGGCTTCAAAAAAATGTTCTGCTTTGAGAAAATCAGCAACGCTCTCAAGCGCATTATTATTGATCATGATTGCCCCAAGCAACGCTTGTTCTGCTTCAATATTATGGGGCAGTTGCCGAAAAGAAGAGGCAAAAGTATCTCTTGGGTTTTCTGCTTCTAATACATTTAATTTTCTCATGCCTCTTTTCCTTGATTTGGTGCCTCAAAGGTGATTTCTGTGGTGTATCCGCTTTGCTTTTCATAGCGATGGGTCACGGTTGCCGCATGCCATGAACCATTGATCTCTCTACGGAACCCTTGCAATAGCAGTGGTTGACCCGCCATGATCTCAGGGCGCCCCTCAAGGCTTACAGAACCACTGCCCATCGCGCGGCAAAGACGTTCCGACTCAGAGGCTGCTGCTGCTTGTGCTTGGCTCTCACAGGGGTAGCAGGTTCGCAGACGACGCACCGGACCATGATACCCCGTGTGATGTTTGACAGAATGCTGTTGCCCTTTTGCGCGATCAAAATAAGAGGCTTCAATGGTGCCGTATTGGGTACGCGGCTCGAGACTAAATTCCCAATGGGAACAATCCTGTTGATGAATTGTCTGGAGAGGAAGATTGTCCCCGCTTAAAAATAAAAACTTATTGTCTTTGATCAAAAAACGCGCCTGCATCCGATCAGCAAGGCGGGTTAAAAAATCAATTGCCGATTGATCCGTGCGCACCACATAAGGCAAGGTTTGTTTGGTGAATTGGGGACTGACCTTTGCTTGATAGCCATGACGTTTGGCAAGGGTCTCAACAATCTTGCCAACGGTTTGATGGTCAAAATGTTCGCTCACCTGTTCTTTGATCTCCGCACGCATGGAAGCGCTTTTGCCACAAAGGCGTAAAATCTCTCCATCACTGCCCCCACAACTTATCACCGATTCCACAACAAAACGCCCCATAAAGGCACGAATGCTGTCTTGATAACCAAAGGTGACATGGAGTGCACTGCCCGCTGCTGGAACTTCTAAATCATTGCCGCTATCATCAAATTCTGCTTCAAAGCTATCGGCTTCATTACTCGTATTGTCCGTGATGGTTGCCGTTAAAAGACGCTGGTAAAAAACCTCATGAACAAGTTTATCCCCCACCCTTACCTCAATAAAGGGATATGTGCGCATTAATCCCATAGCCGTTTGACCACACTGTTCTTTTCGCATGAGACAAATTCAGGCAAAAAGACTTTTAAGCCCCGCGGTAAAAAAGCCCCATATCCCGCAATCTCTGGATTAGCCTCCAGCGTGGCTTCTAAATAGCCTCTCAATAAACCCGCTTGCCGCCGGTCTCCTAAAACAGACAAGACATGCTGATAACAAATGAGGTCTAAACTCATATCCTCAAGCTCGACCACAATCTGCTTTGCGGGGATCTTCATGGGGTATCCTCCTCTTGTCCCCCCTGATATTGCCCTATTTGATATTGACCTTGCGGCTTTCCCCCATCAAAAAACGGTAACAGGCTTATGGAATAGCGAATGCGTCCCGATTGACCAGAGCGGTTAATGTAATCATGGTCTTTACGAATATGGGTAATCACGACTAAACCATGCATCAAAGCACTATAACTATCATCACGCATCCAACGGATCATCTGAACGGGTTTTGCAGCCCGAATGGTTCTGGTGATGGCATCAATGGCCGCACGGTCTCCAAACTCTTCTGGAAACAACACTCCGTGGAGGGTTTTAGGGTCATTGCCATAGCCGGTAAATTGCAAACCAGGGGAACGGCCAAAACGTTCTAAGCAAACCCATGAAGCAGAAAACTCTTCCTCAAAAGATTGGAAATTCAACCAGTCCACATAAAATTGATGCGGTCCTAACATCAGCAAAGGATCTTGCATGCTCCATCCCCTCTCATTCTATTCCCTTCATTCTATTGTCTCCATTACTCTGTTCCGCCGTGCAAGGCATTGGCTCCTGCCCGTTGCAAAGCATGACGAACCGCATAACCGGTTGCAACAGGATCACGTGCGCCATTGACATGCACCGTGACATTTTGATTGTGCGTAATGGGGACGCGCTCTTTCTCTCGCTGCTCTGTGAGAGGGGCATTGTCACGCCCTGCGCTTGCAAATTGCACAAGTGGTTGGATAGGCGTTTTGCCTCCCAAAAAACTTGGCAAATAATCTCTAAAATCAATCGACCCAATCCACCCCTTTATGCGGCGAGGCAAAGATTTACAAAAATCTATCAATTGTGAGATAGACGACATAAAGCCATCGACAATCGAATCTGCTAAATCTTCTCCAGCTTGTTCCATATCAGCCTTGGCACTCTCAGAGAGCTTTTCGCGGGTAAAAAAGCCACAAAGCCACCCCCAAAAATTGGAAAGGCTTTGTTTAATCCCATCCCACACATTACCAAACCACTTGGAAACAGAGGCAAGTCCCTGTTTAAGCTTTTGCCAATGGTGAGAGAAATCAAAGGCAGCAGCAATGATGTTTTTCCAACGGGTAATGGTACTGGTATCGGCACCAAAAAAACGCATGACGGCTTCAAAGGCTCGCCCAAAAGCACGTGTTATCCCCCGTGCAAAGCCCTTTATAAAAGAAGAAAAACGATCCCAATATTTCCACAAAATAAAACACTGAGCCAATATGACAGCTATAGCAGCAGCAACCGCTGCCCCGATTGGCGAAAAAACAGCCCCAACAACAGAGGCAATGCCAGCCCCAACCACCTCGATCGCTGTCCCTATCCAACCAAAAGAGGCAGCAAATGCTGTACCTGAAATTGCAATCCCCCGCAACGCGCCCATCAATAAAGTCATAGGGCGCAAGAGTCGCAGTGAGCTTGCCCCAAGTCCTGCAGTAAGCAAGCCCAGTGAACGCCCTGAAGCCAAGAGCCCGCGCCAACTGGCTTTCAGCGCACCGCTAACAGCCCTCATCTTGATAAAAGAGCCGATTAATTGAAGAACCCCAAGGCGGGTACCCGCCATGGTAAAACGCACAACCCGCAAAGCAATATTAAAAGCCATGAGGGCGGCAATGGTTTTGATGATCACACCGGTTAAAACAGGGTGTTCATTAGCCCATGCCATCAGCACGTTTAGAAAACCACCCACACTGGCCATTAAACTGTTGACATGGGGCAACAACACTTCACCGATGGTCACCCCTAAAGCCACAACGCGGTTTTGTAACAGTTCAAATTGCCGCATGGCACCGGTTGCTTGTTTGTCTGCCTCTTGTTCAACAGAGCCTTTAAAGATTTTTGGGTCTTCAACAAACTTTAAGGCTTGTTGTAACAGTTCGGGGTTATTGACTAGTTTGGCAAAGTCTCCCGTAAAATCGCGTCCTGCAACGGCGATCAGAGAATTCATGCCTTTTTCTGATTTGCCTAAGGCTTCAAAAAAGCGCACCAAGGTACCTGTGGCATCCTTGTCCAAATCTTCCATAAATTTTTGGCGGGAGAGACCAATATTACTGAAAGCATCTTCAATATGTTTTCCCCCTGCCCGAATACGCGCACTGATGGAATTAAAACCACGCGCTGCACTCTCTGGTACAATACCAGCAGAAATCATTGCCGTCCCAAAGGCTGCGGTTTCACGAGCGGTGAGTTTAAACATGGTTGCCGCACCGGTCGCCCGATTGGTAAAGTCTGTAACTTCACTTGCCTTTGCCGCCATGTGATTGGAGAGATGATTGATGGCATCGCCTAAATCTTCAATGCCTGCCTGATTAAGCTTAAAGACATTGCGCAATTTGGCAAAGCGTTCCCCAATCTGGTCCCCCGTCATATCAAAGGCAACGGCGGCTTTGGCGGCATAAATACTAAAAGCCTCGAGATCTTGTTCACCAATGCCTGCTTGGCTGGCACTGGTCATCAATTCTAAAACTTCACGGGCGGCGAGAGGAATCTTTGTTGAGGTTTCCAAAGCAAAACGGCGCAATTCTTTTAAACGATCAAGGGGGGCATCCAGAACCTTTTCCAAGCCCTTCATTGATTGGTCAAATTGCATGGCTTTATAAAGAGGGGCGATTAAGGTTGCGGTTTGAGCAACAGCCCCCACCATACGCCCACGCGCATGGTTATAAGCATTTTGCGCATTTTCTGTCGCTTCTTTTAGATGCTTAGGGTCAAACCACCCTTTAAAATGCTTGCGTGTCTGGTTTTTGAAATGCGCAATATCAAGGCTAAAGGCTCTGAGGTCTTGCTTGGCAGAAGCGATCCCTTCTTGGAGATGATTCACAAAACGGATAACAAGGGAAACATCCATGATTGCCTCTCATCCTAACATTTGGCTTTCATATTCTTGTTGTTTCAAGCGGGCTAATTCTTCGCGGTAGGCAATGACGTCCAGCCAATCCATCTGATTGATCTCTAGAGCCGACCAGTGGTAATAAAGGGCTAGTTCGGCTCCAAATTGTCCGGCATAGAGGATTGGAGTTTGGGAAAAAAAGCAAAAAAAACCTTAAAAACAGCCACAAGATCAAGCAAATCAAGACGATTAATCAATTCAACGGATTCATGAGACATCTCTGCCAAAAGTTCAGCGATTCCTTCCATGGCTTCATGGGTAAGTAAAGTCTCACAAAGCTTGAAAATGAGAACATCATTGCTCAAGGGTGTTTTATCTTCTTCTAAAGCGGGGAGAATGAACTTTGCCAACTGTGGTCCCATTAACACGGCTAATTGGCGTGCTTGTTTGAAGTTTGGGCGATAAAAGGTCAATTTGTGTTGTGTGGCTTCTTTGCCATCCTTGTCTTGATAGACAAGGGGAACCTGCAATTCCACAGCGACACTTGTTTGTAAACTGGTCATGATCAATTCCTATAAATTAAGTATAGCGCGGCGGCGCCCACCGATCTCTTGTCCATTGCGCACCAACCAACCGCCTCGTTTAAAGGAAAAGCGGTGCAAAACAGAACCATCCCAAAATTCCGTATAGTCCCAAATATTTTTGATCTCACAATCATAGCCTGTGGCTTTTCCAGCTGTTAAGCTTTCGCTATCAACTTTGACCAAACGCCCCGTGACATCAATGGAATGTTCATGCTCGCGTCCATCTTCTTCAGACACCACATGTTTTTTGCCGGTAAATTTATGACGAACCCCTGGAGAACCACCAAAAATGCCGATGATTTCGGGGGTATGGCTGTGGATCTTCATTTGTAAGCTTAAAGCTTTCACACCAAGACCACTGACATCAATTTGCATATCAGAGCCACCAGGTTGATAGGTTTCGGTGATTTCTTCCAACGTTGGAAGTTTGAGTGTTTCAAGATCAAGATGAAGGTTTACATCATCATCAACAATCAGGGTAAAACCACGAACAATTCTTAAAGTCATGCGTTACTCCTTGCTGCTTTGCGATAGGTATCAAGCGTATCACCAAAAGTATGGGTCATTTTATTTTGGATATCTTCAGAGAGCCGATTAAAGTAAGCGCCATTGCGCCGGCTTCCAAAGCTTAAATCTTCGAGAGGGGGGACTTCTTCTGCATCAAATTCCACCCGCAGTTTTCCCAATTGCAAATTGCTGTTGGAATTCAAATCACGGTCAAACCAAACCCGCCCCCCTAAAAGGGCACCACGGACAATCATATCATCAAGAAACTGTGTAAGGCTGCGGGTAATGGCAATCACATGTTGACCGGTCAGGTTTTCGTCATTGGCCCAAGGGCGCAAATTGTTAATGATGGCCTTTTCCAAGGCGGCGCGGGTACGCACCACATTGACAAAGCGCCAGAGTGGATCACTCGAGGTGGTGTGATTGCCCCATAAAATGCGCCCATTGGCAGACGGTTGTCCTTGGGAATTTTGGCTAAGGCGGGCTGGAATAAAGGTGGCGATATCGGCTTGATTGAGACGATTAGCCTCATGATCAATTTCCCCATCAAAATAGCTAATGGGGCGTGCTGTGCCTAAAATACCTTTGACATCTTGATTGGAGGGTGACCAAAAAACACCCCCTTTTTGTTTGTCCCGTTTGATAAACATAGCGGCTGCAAAGGGGCTTGCCGGTTTAATGCTAAAGCCCCCCTCAACATTTGCTACACGCACAAAGGGGTCAATGAGATAACAAAAGCGTGAAGAGAAATCCGCCCGAAAGGCAAGGCTTTCTTCCGTATTTTTGCCTCCCGTATCAAACACGGCAATGGCTTGTAGCTTTTCGGCAACCTGCTCTAGAGCATCTGCTAGTGGATTTTTAGCATTATCAAGCCGCCCTGCACTATAAGCTGGTGCTAAGAGAATTCTAGGCTCCACACCCAAATGCCCCCGTGCATGTTTTAGCGCATGAACACCAGTTAAAGCAACACTTGACCCTACCATTTCGGTTTGTGTTTCAGCAATAGTGGATTTTTCTTCCACCCGCACAAGGATCACTTGTGCCTCAATTCCTTGTGCACGCACGGCATTGATAACATCAAGGGCTGTGCCTTTTTGCCCAAGCTTTTGGATTTTCTCTGTCTCATGGGTAAAGACCAACACGGGCTCATTAAAGGGATAGATCTGTGCATCCGCATCAGGGGCTGTAACAACCGCCCCAATAGCGGTTTGGCTAAACATCTCTAAGGGGCGAGACGCTTGACCATCCTCAATGAGACGAATACCATGATTAAATTCTGTTGCCATTTTGCTCTCCAAATCAATGAAGAGACACTAACAAGTAACAGCATGCTTCATAAGCCTGACAGTGTCAGTCAAAAAAGCCCTTTAAAAGGGCTTTGAAAGAGCGATAAAAAGACTTAAAAACATACAAAGACTGTTTTATACAACAACTATCCATTTGAATTGCGCTATCTTTGGTTTTGTATTTATTCTTTCCATAATCTTATAAGAACAGCACCATCAGCACCAGCACCGCTTGGATAAAGGTAATAGCGAGAGCCAGCACCGCCACCCCCAAAACCACGCCCTGCTTTTCCTGAAGTATAATCTTCTTTCCCACCACTTCCAACTCCACCACCCCCACCTCTTGATGTATCACCCCCAGCATCACCGCCATTTCCGCTTACGCCTTTTCTTCCATTCGTTCCAGCATAACCATTGCCGCTTTTGGCAATTCCTGGATGTTCGTCTGTTGCTAAACCAAAATTTCCTCCCACGCCTCCAGCACCACCAGAACCTAAAGAATGAAGACCACTGTAGCCACCATTTCCTCCTGTAGCAGTGATAAAATTTTTGCCAACGGTTGTTGTGCCTCCAGAATTTCCTGTCTTACTAAGTTCTGAAACAGAAGTCCCTCCTTTACCAATGATGATATCTTGATGACCGTTTAAACTGGCTTTATAGCCATACCATACGGAACAACCGCCGCCACCACCACCACCACCCATATATGGATTATTAGTTGCACCACCACTACCGCCACCGCCCCAGGCTGTAATTTCGACTTTGGTTTTATCCGTGACCCAATCGGGCCATTCAATTTTTCCGTTCTGCGTATAGAGCAATTCAGCATCAGCAAGAGCCGGCCAATTTGTGATTTTATCGGTCAAATCTTTTTTAAGACTCTTTATCTCTGCCAAAATGGCGGCATCTACTTGCGCCTTGGTATAAACAACATCACCATCGATTTTCAGGGGTCCTTTAAGCGAGCTTCCGCTTGTGCTTAAATTTGTCACCACTTCACCATTATGGATAAGATTCAGTGATGAATTGTTCAGCAGTTCCAAACCACCACTCATGGTGACTTTGCTGGTAAATTTATTGTAGCTTTGCCATTCATTGGCTTGTTTTAAGCGCCCATAGCTGGTCAGATCTTCATTAATCTTAGCTCTAAAGTCATCAAGTCCTACAATATCTTCTGTTTTATGTTGATGGGTGCCTAACAGCGATATCGCACTGCCAAAGGTAAAATTATTGTTGCCTGATTTATAAAGCACATAATTGTTGGCGGCATCTTTTTCCCCCTCGATATCGCTTAAATCGGCAAAAGTGAAGGTTTTATTCGCTGCCATTTTGCCATTAAGGGCTGTTTCTAGCCCCGTCACATCACTAATTGTATGCTTATGTTGTAAAGGCGCTTTTTCGTTTGTCTTTTCTTCAACTTCTATAAGGGCTTGATCAAGTTTGTTGAGGTTATCGCGTAAAATGGGGAATTCAGAACTGATAAAGCGTCCTTCTTGAGGCAATTCCATGTCGAGTTTTTTAGTTTTTGTCATCTCTCATTCTCCCATTATATGATACCGGCGCCAAAATCACACACCATGGACCGTGCCGCTGGTCCACCGGTAAGGGTAAGTTTAAGGCGCGCATGTCCTCCTGTTTTGTCACTGCTAATAAACTTGCGCTCTGTCCAAAGGGGTTCAGAAAGCTGTTCTGTTTCATCGAGTTTTAAAGGGGTAAAAGCACCATCATCCAGTTGCATCTCGAGGGTTAAGCAAGAACCACCTGGTAAAAAGCTTTTGATATAGCTGGTTAATCTTGCCTTTTCCCCAAAGGCAAAAGCTCTCGTGACATAGGTTGCTGTTTTATGAATCTTTCCTGCAATCAATTGCACGGGAGCAAATAACACCGGCGAGAGCTTTTCTGTACCTTTGAGAATAGCGCGAAGCTTGACTTTTTCACTGATATATTCGGTTAGACTGAGCAATTGAAAGGGCAACAATTGATAAACCGTGCCATTATTGCGTTCAATTTCAAAGATGACAGAACAATCGCTTGAAGGCAATTCAATGGCTGCACGGATTTGTAAATCAGAACAGTCCACAAGATCAAAGCTGCCTAAATCCACTGTTTTTTCTGTTTGCTTGTAGCGGGCGGCCAACACCCGAAAGGCTAAGGCTTCATCTTGGTGCGCGCTCCAGCTTTTTGCATTCACAGAAGAAAAGCGTGGACCCGTCACATAAGGGTGACTGGAAACATACCTTTGATGTTCTTTATCAAAATCCCCAAGTTTGGCAAGTGATACGGAATGATCACCATCATCGGTCTTAATGACAAAGGCGGTCAAACGATCATCGGGCACTAACAAGGGTACAGCATAGCGTGCGCTCGCCCAGCCCGTTTTGGCGCCCTTCATGGAATAGGAGGTTTGGGCTTGAATATCAGCGGTAGGATAACCGTTTTCAGTGGTCACCAAATCAATCACCAGATCATGGGCTTGATTGCCAATTTTACAAAGATGAAAGTCAATGCCGGTGATTTGTCGTGTTTCATCGGGGGTAAAGACTTGTGCTTGCGGATCATAGGCTGTCCATATTTTTACCGTGGTGGTGCGCCGCATGACTTTTACATCAATCACGCCTTGTCCGGTAAAAAGCCCCATTGCAACCGTTCCACCTTTGCCCCGTGCAATCACATTCTTTGTCCCAGCGGTAATGTCTTTAGGAATGATAAAGGTTCCTTCTATAATCCCCTTGGCATTGGCAACAAGGCGGCTTTTGGGTAAAACACTCACACCATCAAAGCTAAGGCTTTCCAAGATTTCCCCACTGCCAAAACCTTCAATCTTAAAGTTCAACGGAATGGGTCTTAAAAAGTCAATTTGCTCTCTCGTTGTATTCACCAAATCATCACTAATTTCTGTTTTGCGAATGCTTCTCCCACGGTTCCAACCCATATTGAGTTGATTGGTGACACCAGAGAGCCAATCAGTGCGTTCAACATGCCAAAAGTCTGTTGCGGGGGTAAGGGTGACGGTTCCAGGGAGAGGGGCAAAATTTTGATAAGGATTGATTTTTTCACAAGCCGTTGTCAATTCTTGCGCAATGATGACTTCATTGCTCCAATCAAGAGTGATAGGTGAATTCAAGGGGGCAGTATAAAATGTTGGGTCAATTGCCAGCTGTAACATGCCATTGCCAACCGCCCCTGTTTGTTCAAAACCTTCATCGCGATAACTGTCATCGAGAAAAGGATCTGCAAACATGCCTTTTTTAGCAACGGGTTCTTTAGAATCCACATTGCTTTTAATGCGCTCTAGTTGCATCAAGCGGTCAAGGGAGAGTACGCGTTGAAAATAGCGCCACATCTCATCATAGGGGGCAACGCGCGTGCCATCATTGACCACACGCGGTACATCCAGCCAATTATTGCTAATGGTTGCTAAGGACAACACATCTTCGGGAACACTTGGTGCCATGGGTTGGTCTGCCGAAACCCCTTTGATATAGACCACATTGCCCCCAGTATTGAGACCAATCCGGTCAATGCGGGGGAGTTTATAAGAGTAACGTACAATAATATCACCTCCATCAGCACCCCCTGAGACAGTGATTTCTTCTGTTGTCACTTTATCTGCTTGCACACTTGCACGGTATCGATAGGTCACTTTATAGCTGCTACCAGGAAGGGGTTCATCGCCAGCGAGGACCCAATCAATGGTGTCTCCGGTCTTTTTAAAGTCCTTGCCTTCTTTAAATTCTTTGTCTCCTTGCACAATTTTAAGAAAAGCGGTGATGCTTTTATCGGGAACACCATCACGCCCAGATGTAATAGCCCCGCGCGTGATTGTAACGGTTTTTTCTTTTGTGAGTAAAATAGAATGAACAGCGGCAATAGGGGTGTAATAGGGCTTAAAGGTAAAGCTTGTTTTTTTGCTTTGAGGCGCAAAAATATAGGTTTCGCTAGGGATCTCACTCGTGGAAAAATCTTCCATCTCTTCATGGCGCAAAGCGGCTAGACGCTTGCGTTTAAAACCATTGATATTGGCTTCGCCTTCTTGGATTGTGAACACTTGCTTTTGTCCCTCTCTGCCCAAAGCTGTGACACGGCAACCATTCACGATATAATGTCCATGGGCGCGATCATAGGTCGCAATGGCTTGCATGGCCGGTTCAAGTAGAGAGGGGGATTTCTGATCAATCAAAACACCATCTTGTAAAATATAAACCGGAAAAAATGCGCCTTGCTGTCCATCATCTTTGAGAGCCCAAACAAGCTTTGCCACCTCGCGCGCAGCACCAGGCTCTCCTTCGGCTAAAGTGCCTGGAATTTGCCCCAAGAGCTTTGGATCATCTTCATGCGTTACCCATGTTTTTTGGAGTTTTACACCGATTTCTACGCGTCCAATCATAGAAACATTCTCTAAGACGGCATTTAAGACGGGAAAGATATCACCGGCGATATAAATCTTGCCCTCGGTTAGTGTCACCGTCTTTGTGTCTTTATTGACAAAGGCATCCGCCCGTTCAACGCGGTCTCCTTCTTTGGCCACAAGGCGCCCCAAACGGTTATGGCGCCCTTTGATAATGGTTTGCATTTCATTGAGTTCAGCCGATTGCAGAAAAGGGCGCTGTCCATAAAACACAACGCTTTGTTGTTCCTCGCTGTCGATAGATCTGTCAATTGCAAAGGGCAAGCCACTTTCATGTTTCATGTTAAAACCTCAATAAAATCTTGAATTGTTCGCGAACATCTGCGCGCAAAGGAATGTTGATCGGTGTTTTAAGAATCTCCACACCACCAGTGAGTTCATTGGCGTCACACCAAAGTTTGCCAAGGGGTGTCTGTTCTGCAAGATTGCCATGAACGAGGAGGGAAACAGAGGCGGCGTGTTTATCCTCAACATCCTTAAAATCCGTGCGCGCGGCAAGAAACAACAGAGTGCCTGTTGGGCAAGGGTTAAATCTGTTGCCACAATGGCTGTAGATGCCCTCAACCGCTTGTTCAACGGGTTGTACAGCATAGCAGCGGCGATAGCCAATCAGAACGTCGTCTTTATCTCTTAAAGTCAAATAAAGTGTGCGGTTTTTAAACCACTTTGCCATTAATATGTCGCGTTCATGTTTTTTGACAGAACACCAGGGAAAATTTGCAAAATCCCATGGATAATCAATTTGATCCCAACTTAACTCCTCGTCCGCATCATCAATCCAGTTGCCAATGCGTTTGCCTTCTTCTTTTGTGAGAACATGGTTGATTTCTGTGGTGCGTCCAAAAGAAAACAGCGTATCTCCAGCGGTTAAGCGGATACCACTCTCAAAATCCAGCATGCTGTCATCAAGCCGTGACATATTGGCTTGCGTAGCCCCCACATCATAACCCGTGACACCGCGGCGAAAATCAGAGCGCAAGCTTTTGGAAAGGTCCACAATCGCTTCAATCGCCTCAAGATCACTTCGTTTAGGCAATTGGTCAAATTCAAGTTGAAAAGAATTCCACCACGCCCGCTCTGACCATGCGGGGGTGAATTGTACTGAGAGTCCAAGCCATTCAAGCCCCTGATTAATGGCAGCGATAGAGCCACGAATATTTTGCCATTGGAGCCCTTGGTCAATCAAATCATAAGAATTCGAGAAATAGGGCGTGAGTTCTTGTAAACCATATTCGTCAATTAAAGAGGGCAACCAAGAAGGAGGACGGGTGATCAATTTGGCACGGGGAATATCTTCAAGCGCCCTTTTGACTTGTGGGGAAAAAGCCATAGCTTGTGCAAAACAGCGTTCAAACAAGCTTGAATTGGGGGGCAATAACAACGCAGACATCAATAAGCATGCCCCCGTTTTGACAAAGCAATTTCCCCTAGCGCTACCGCCTCATGCGGGGCAACCAGAATATCTTCCCATGGTTTTGTAATCTCCACATGATGCACACCTTCAACCATGAGGCGACTTAATATCCAACTTGAATGTAAATCACGCCCAAGCCTGCCCGTGCGCGCCCATTCTTCTCTTAAATTCTGTTCTGCCCTTTCTAAAAGCTGTTCTCCCTCATCGGGTAACAACCAAAGGTCAGCCGAAATATCGATCACGCGCTGTACGGCACTTTTGACCAAAAGGGTATCATTGGTCATTTTAACATGGGGCTCGTCAAGGACTCTTTGCACCTTGGCAATCAAAGTCTCATCAGCCACCCCTGAAGGGCTATCACTAAACAAAGCCACATGAATAAGCGGGCTTTTGCCCACACGATAAACAAAAGCATCTTTGACATGGATATCACTGGAGAGAGCAAAATATTGATAACGGGGCGCTGTCCCTCCTGTGGAATGCCCTTGCCGGCTCAAGCGAATGCGGCGGCGAAAACGCTCATCATCCTCATCTAAAAGACGTCTAACCCCATGGAAATCCCCCAAATGATCTAAACTTGTGCCATGTGCAAATTCCAGCAAATTATCCCGTGCTACTTCATTGATCCGCTGGCGCAACAGCAACTCTTCATAAGCAGCCGCTTGTAATTGAATGACCACGGGATCATAAGCGGTCTTCTCCACATTGTAAGGGATATGATGGGCAGCAAAAACATCCACCAAACGCGTGACCTTTTGCTCTAAAAGCCTTTCAACAGAAAGCTCTTCAATCACTTGCGGCAGAGGACGTTGTGTAAGGGATAAATGTTCAAGCTCTGCCATAGGAGACCTCTAGCGGAAATTGCCTTTCTTGCCCATGGGACCAATCCCCCAAATGCCCATTGGGATAAAAAATACCCCTTAAAACAAAGTGGAATGTTCCCTCACGCGTTGCCTTGGTCAGATCAATCCTCTGCAATGAGAACCCAGGCTCTCCGCATTCTGGATCATCAAGCGCGTAGGCAATGGCTTGATAAAGACGTAAAATCGTTGCTGGATTGGCATTGGCATCTTGGAAATCTTTGACATCACACCCATAATGGCGACGCAAAACCCGTGTTCCCACTCTTGTCATTAAACATTTATGGATAGATTGTTGGCAATGCGCAAAGCCATACAAAAGAGAGCCATCCTTTTCACTCACCCCACAACGCATGATTTAAGCACCCTTGGTTGTCTTTGTAAGAGAAGTCGTTGGGGCGGAAGATACGGGTTGAGCAGAAGAAACCGTTGGGGCTGGTTTTTCAGCAATCTGACCCAGAAGCAAAGGATATTTTGCCGCCTCTTCACTTAAACAAATTTCCTCACCCTTGCCCAGTGAACGTTGACCTGCAACAAAATCAGCATTGGTTAAAATAACATAAGTTTTCTCACGCATCATAAAACTCCTTTAAAGAGGGCTAGAGGTTGTGGAAGGACCCATTTTGACCCCACCGTGAACATGGCTTGCACCAACCGATTTTTGGTTGTGCTGTAAATCTTCTGCTTGAATCTGCACACTGTCCGCTAATTCAACACGGGTTGATTGGTGGCAAAGCATGAGACCTTTGGCGCTTAAACGGATTTGGTTTTCCCCATGGGAGAGAATAAGTTCATCTTTGGTCATCCGCAGAGCGCCTCCCGCATAACAAAGCGCAAACTCTTGCGGTGAGCGTGCTGGATTTTGTGCATCATCGCTATAGCTATCGCGCACTACCAGAGAGGCAGAGCCTATCTCACCATGGGGGTTTAACAAGCGTACCGGATCACCAACATGCAAAGGCATATTGCTAGAGACAGCACCAGCGGCTTCTTGTGCTTGTAGCCAAGGTGATAAAACCGCTTGCCCATTGGCACCTTTAGAGAAAAGTTTCACCCGCACCCTATGCCCATTAACTTCAGCCACCCGCCCCACCATGTGCTGGTTGGCAAGACAGCGTTCAAGCGCATCAAGACGCTTCATAATTTGCCGAAAGGTCTCGCCCAACAAATGTGCATCATTCATGAAGACACCTCATCATAGGAGAGTAATCCAGCTTTAAGTTGACTTTGTTCCGCATCCGCAAAAATATCTTGCCCCAACTGATGCAAATCTTGGCGCCATTCCACCACACTAATCGACACGCCCCGTTGTTTAATCGCCGCAGAGATAATGGGATCAATCGACACATCCCGCGGGGCACTCAAATGGGTTAAGCCCCATAATTGTCCGCTATGGCATAAAACCCCTATGGCTTCTGCTAAAAGCCAACTGGAAACATCACGCTCTTTGCCCGTGGTGATAATAAAAGCCCCTAAATGAAGTTCAGCACTCATCTGACCAGAAGCAACAGAACTCAAGCGCCCTTCTAACACCGCAACACGTATTGCTGGCGCAACAAGCATCTGTGTTTCAAGTTCTTCTAAATTAAAACGCCCAAATTGACAGGCACAATCGCGCACATCCGGCAAAGCGCTTTGAAGTCTCTTTATCACCGCCTCACGAAACGCATTAATACGCCCTGCTTGCTTGACCATTTGTCTCATGAAAACACCCTTCCCAGCCAATCTTCTGCCGCTTTGACAATTTCCACTTTATTGTGTTCTGAAAGCCCTAAATAGGGGCGCGCCGGCATGGTCACTTGCGGTACACAAACAAAGTGCTGTGCTTTGTTGCTTTTTAGGAAAAAGCGCAGGGTTTTACCATTTTTCGGGCGAATAACCCCACCCAATTGATGAATCCGTGCATAAACCAACCCAGAGCCAATCACCACCTTTTCTGGTGAAGCTTTCATATCAATAGAGCGTGATAACGCCCCACTGGCATAAAGAATGGAGGAACAAGCATAATTGTTTTTCCACTTCTCTCCTTGGGGGGAGGCCTTTTCGCTTTGAATCCGCCGCCTTGTGCTTTCTTGAATAAGGCGACCAACCCCTTGTGATAAAGTTCCCATTGGGGCATGAGCACTCTTTTGTAAAAAGGATAAAGCCGCTTCAAGCCCCGTCTCTTTAATCTCAATATGGGTTGAAACAGACATGTTATCGCCCCATCAAACGCGGTTGAGCGTGAAAAAAAGCCCCATCCCGCACGGGTCCATCTTCACTTATAATTTTGGGTTCATCGACCCCCAAACCCGCTTTGCCTTCCGCAATGCGTTTGAGCAAATCAACCGCCTGTTTGTAGCGATCTTCAATGGTTGTGGTCAGGGCCGTATGGCGTATGGCTAAATTATAAACCGCAATATTCACACAGATCATACCCAAAGCTGCTGGTTGTCCAGCAATGGGAACCAAGTAGCGACGAGACAGATGAGCATCCATCTCACCACTTGCTTGGTTTAGAGCAAGGGCAATGGCTTGATCTAAAAGCACTGGATCAGAATTTTCATCATCAAAAGCACATAAGTCTTTTAAGAAATCATCCCCCCAGAGCTCTTCAATCAATGTCTTGCTTGCATAGGCCATTCAATCTTTTCCTTAAACAACATCTTGCAGCAATACACCGGCATCTTTTGCGGCAACCAATTCGCACACCCGTTCACCCACACGCACCCGTTTACCACCCGATAAGCCAATATCTGGATCTTAGATCACCCCAGAGATACGCTCACCCAACTGTGCACTAAAGCCCCAACTGATGACAGAACCATCCGCCTGTTGCTTGGTGGGATCAATATAAAGCAGAGCAATCTTATTGCCCCAAACGCGTGCCAATTGGGCTGTGCGTCCTTTGCGGGCTAAATTGACTTGCGATTCACCGATCAATAACCGATGAGGGTCTATTTCCATCAGATCAGCAAATTGCGCTTTGGTCACAAATCCATCAGCAGTGCCACCCCCCTTAACCGCTTTGATAATTTTGGGGTGACGTTTGAGTTTTGACCAAACAACTTTTCCCATGACAATGGTGTTGGGTGTATAGACGAGAGCTTTATCCTTCGCCTCGTCTAAGACAGCATAAGGATCAGATTTCTCATAATCACTGAATTTATTCTCACCCTTAAGCGTCATCACCCGCTCTGGTGCGTAATTTTCACTCTTTTGCACAAGTTCTGCCACACGCACTTCACGCCCCAATTCCAGCAAATTAGCAAGTCCTTCCACGGCTGTCTTTTCAGGATTATAACGAGAGCGCTTTTCGGCTCGCGCGCGGGCTGCGGCTTCAATATCTGAATTGGGAATAAGATCATCAAGCCCGTAATCTCTCACACTAGCTTCCCGTTCAAAGGCGGAAAATTCCACCACATTCGGGCGTCCTTTACGCCCTATCTCCAGTTCAGGGACTGTAAAACTTTCCGCGAGGGGAAATTCACTATATTTAAACACTTCACTTAAAACACAAACACGCGGCAAAACTTTATCACCAATCAGTGAGCCTTCGGGATTGCGATAGCCAATAGCAATGGCGGTAAGGGTTGGATCAATGGGAAAAGGTCTGTTCATCATAAGCCTCGATTAATTAATTTTAAAAGAAATAATATCACCAGCAGAACCATCACTCATGGCAATACCAATGGTGCGATCTGCCGCTTCTGCCTTAATGGCGTGCCCCTTAGGGTCAGAGGTTAAAAAGTCACCAAAGGAAACATTGCCCCCACATATCACTTCCCCCCAACCGCATTGACCAACATCGATCATTTCGCCAGCCTTTGCTTTACAAGAGCCGGCAGTGCCCAAGAATTTATCACTCTTTCCAGAAGCTGTTGCCACCATTGCCTCACCGCGTGCTGCAATAATGCAATAAGGCGAGATCTCTGCAAAAGCGCGAAAAGATTTAATTAAAATCGTCGTACTCATAATGAACGCTCCTTGTGCTCATAAATATAATCAACCGCTTGGCTAATGGTGATGTCGAAGCCTTTTTGCTTCTGTTCTTCTTGATAATGGCGTGCGGCAAGGGCAATCTCTTCTGGCGCACGCTGTTGTTCTTGCACCAAGGCACATGCTTCTAAAGGACTTGTCGATGCCAGAGCCGGTAATTTCTCGATCAAACTTTGAAAATGTTCTATGCCCCCTTCAAGGCAACAAAGGGCACGATAGTCTTCCCGCGCAGCCGGCAAAATCTTGCCCTCTTCAACCGCTTTATCTAAAAGCCTCTCAATGGCGGTGTTTTTTTGCTCTTCTTGCAAAAGCGCTAGATCTTCACGCGCTTTTGTTAATTGGGCATTTAATTCCACCCGTTCTTTTTCGCGGGCTGCAATGCTTGCTAAAATTTCTACAGGCTTTGCATCTTCTGCCAGCGATAAGGCGCTCGCAATGGCTGTCAAATCCATTATTTCCTCCGTCAAAGTTGTTGGGGACACCACAAGAGGTGTCAAAGGGGGGGTTAAAGGCGGTGTTGAAGGGTGTTCACGGCTTAAAGCCGTCATCACAAGGGCGGGACGGTTCACCAACCCTGCCCCTGCCAAACTTAAAATCTCACCGCCTTTAGAATGACGAAACTCAGGGGAAAGATAACGATATTCCCCAGTAACAATCTTTTTAGCAGCCATATCGGTCCATTTAACACGACCCCAAATCGCACCATCCCGTTCTGTGAGTTCTTCAATCCAACCGCTTGCCGGCGCTTCTAAACCGTTTCTCGCTCTGTGATGTTGCCCATGCTCATAATCAATCACAAGCGGTCCTTTATTGGCTGCAAAAGCCTTTAAAATCCTTTGCGGACTATAATGCCATTGCCGTCCATCACGTGCCTTCACATGAGGTGCTTTGGGCAACAGCTCGACCCATTCCGGTGCTTGGCTCATAGTGAGATCTTGGCAAAAGTCAATAAACTTGCCATGAAAGGCACCGTCATAAACGCTCTGCCCTTCTTTATCATTTTCGTGAAATTCTTGTTCCATCATTGCCTATTGCTTTACAATTATCATTGGCAATACAATGCACGAAACCACCTCAGCTTATAAGTCTGACAATGTCAGTCAAAAGAGCACTTCAAAAGCACTTTTTTCCTCTCTTCTAGCTTATAAGAGAAAACCCAATGCCAAACCTTCTCATAAAATCGTTTTCAAAGGCACTTCAAAGGCGATAGAGCGCCGTTATAAGTTTGGAGGTACAAATATCACTCCACACAAAAAAACGCTCTCAAAGCGCGTTTTTTTTAAAGATTGCTCTTGAACGTTTAAACTGTTAGATTACTCGCGAGGCGTGAGCCAGTTATACCAGGACGGCTTTGCCGGATCTGCGAGGAGTTGACCGCCCTCCACGCCTTCTCATTCTCTCACACACAACAACTCTTCTCACAAAAACCGAAAGAGCTTTGCGGTGTTCTCTTTCTTGCCTTTACAAAAAAGCCTCTCTCAAAGTGCTTTTTTAAAAGATTGCTCTTGAACGTTTAAACTGTTAGATTACTCGCGAGGCGTGAGCCAGTTATGCCAGGGCGGCTTTGCCGGATCTGCGAGGAGTTGACCGCCCTCCACGCCTTCTCATTCTCTCTCACACAACAACTCTTCTCACAAAAGCCAACAGAGCTTTGCGGTGTTCTCTTTCTTGCCTTTACAAGAAAGTCCCTCTCAAAGTGCTTTTTTAAAAGATTGCTTTTAAACGTTTAAACTGTTAGATTACTCGCGAGGCGTGAGCCAGTTTTGCCAGGACGGCTTTGCCGGATCTGCGAGGAGTTGACCGCCCTCCACGCCTTCTCATTCTCTCACACACAACAACTCTTTTCACAAAAGCCAACATGGGCTTTGCGGTATTCTCTTTACAACAACCGTTCGCCCTTCTTTTCAGCCGCCTCTAACAAACGTTGAATTTCGCGAAAGCTCTTTTTATGCATGGAAGTCAGCCACCATTCTTGTTTACTTGCCACAAATTTGACTGCAAAGCGCCACCATGCCCCTCCACTTTCACCAAAAAACAAAACACCCTGCGTATCTTTGCGTCTAATGATACCATAGGGCTTTATGAAGGTTTGAATGGCACCACGAAAATCCTCCAAGTAAAGAGCACGCGCTTGATGTTCTAATAAAATATGTTTCACACTGTCTGAAGATAAGCGAATAAGAGAATTGTCCGCGGAAAAAACATCACGCACCTTTTGTATCATCGGGGCAATAGGAATAAATCCACGCGGCATACGCCCTTCAAACATTGCTTCCAAAAGCGGTGAGCCCACAATATCTTCAATGGCAATGCGTTTGCTATTGTCCCCCATTACAGAGACTTTATCACTTAAAAATCGGCTTAAATTTTGTGCGCGCTGTTTTCCAGGATTAGAATGCCAACCAGGATCAATGCCTACGGGTATCTTTTCAACGCGCCCCGTCCGCTTATTGCGCCAAACTCGCGTCTCCACATGGGGTGGCTTTGCGCCCTCTTCATAGCCCAGATTTTCTGCTTCATAACGGCTTACCTGCCGCACACTGCATTTACACCGCCAGCCATTGGGGGGATAAAGCCAATCCCAAATGGGATCATCAACCGGTGCCGTAAATCCCACCCAACTTTCATGTTCTAAACGCTTATGCTCTGAACTCGATAACGCATAGGTCAGATAAGGCAAAAATTCTTTATTATTTTGTGTGCGTTCCCATTCCCCTGCCGCATGCGCACTCATGGTATTGGCCCAATAGACCGTTTCTAAACGCCGCGGGCTGCCTAACTGCACCACGCTCATTTCACCCGTTTTCGGGTCAATGCCAATCTTTTTCCCCCACCAACCTTTTTCTTGTAAAATCGGCATCAGATTTTTCTGAAATTCTTGAAAAGGAACGTGATGTTTTATGGCATCTCCAACCGCTTGCTTAAAATCCTCTAAAATGTCATAGCCTACCGATTTTGCCACCGTAAAGGAAAAGGCATGCTCTTCTGGTGCAACATCACGCCAATCAAAACTTGGAACAATATTCTTGGCTGCAAAATAACGGGTGACCTCTTGGGGTGCTGTCTTAAAAAGTTCCTCATCCATGATGCCCCAATCCCCGCGCAATCATTTGCACCTTTGCCAAGCGTGCTGCCAAGGCATGATGATCCATCTCCCCCAACAATTCATCTAAGCCTTTGAGGATATCTTCATAACTTTTAGCCTCTCTCACAAGCTCTTTAAAGGGCTTTAAAAGGGGTTCTAAATCCTCTTCCCAATCACTTAAAGCTTCCTCAGAAAGCCGGTCCAATTCGTCGTGATGTTTTCCACCCTGCTCTTTTTCCACCCCTTCTTTTCTGGTTAAAGAAACATCAACTCTATCCCCACAATCCGTACAAACCCCAGCTTTTTGTTGATCCGCATCAGCTTTTCGTCCCCTCTCATCATCAGCCCTAAGAGAAGCAGCCCTTAAAACATCTTCTCCCCTTTGGGGTTGCGAAAAGCCAATCTTATTGCGTACCTCTTGCGCTCCAACACGCAAGCCTAAAGGCACAAGTTTTTCTAAAGCATCACTAATGGCTTTAATATCTTCATTTTCCGAAATCGGCCAATAGACAAGCGGATAGCGCTCTTGGCGCCCAAAATTAATCTCCACAAAGGGTACAATCAAATCACGATTAGCCGTCAAAGCCAATTGCCGTGCATCAGCTCTGGCAATATCATGACGCACATTTTCATGAATACGCGCTTGCGAAAAAGACGCCCCATCATCCGTCGTCATGGTTTGTCCCAACACACCCTTTGAGATCTGTCGATCTAAATACTCAGCTTTGACGCCAAAAACCGCATTGCCACTGCCCCCTGCCGCTTCAATAAACTCAATCTCCATCTCTTTGGGAATAATCGCCGCCGCATCACTGGATAAATCACGCACCGCTTGAATGAGAACCCGCCGCTCCTCATAAGAAGAGCTCGCCCCATATTTCCCCACACGCAAAGGCATGCCATAAATTTCCAAGAAAGCCATCCAATCTTTCAAGGTGTAAGACTTAAACAAAAAAGCCCAAGCCGCAAGCCGTGCAAGCCCTGAACGAATAGGCAAACCACTTTTCAACTTGGGGCGGTGAATGGAAAATTTATAAGCAGGCAACTCTGTGCCATGAAGAGATCCCTCTTCTTTTAAACGCAAATGAAAGCCATCTCGCCTGTCCAACTGAAAAAACCGCTGGTCACGCCACCGCCAAGCAACCGGCCACCATTCCTTAGCGCTCTTGTCCCACAAGGTCTCAACAATCGCATAGCCTTTACCCAAAGCATCTAACAAATCTGCCACATAATCATCAACAAAAGTAGGCGCGCTAATCACCTCGCGCACCGCATCGGCTATTCTTTTGTCCTGTACACTGTTGCTTGCCGCAATCACCCCAGGCTCTACACCGGTAAGGGCATTTTTACGCATACCCAGCACCGCACGATAGTGCAAATCGCGCTCTTCCATATCATCAGCCAGTTGAAAAAATTGTTCGGGCGTCCCTCCTGCTGCCTGCTGCAAAATATTGGCAAGTTGAACAGGGGTCAGACCACTGACAACAGTTTGTGACCACACATCACGAACACCCCCAATGGTAGGGCTTGCAACCTCCCTCCCCAATCCCTTCACTTGAAGAGCTTTGCCCCATTGATCAACCAATTGTACCATCTTATCAATTCCCTCAATAGATCTTTGATCTTGTTGTTAAAAAGAGCGGGTTTTCATCAAAGCTATAAACATCCAGAACAGGCGTATATTCGTAAATTTCAGGCGTCTGCCGGCTGGCAAAATAAGCCAAAGCACAAGCAATCGCACTATCCCCATGGCGCATAAAACCATCACTGCCTTTAAAACGATGATTGTCTGGAATTTTGACAATGCCATTGACATAAGCAAGCGCTTGATGATCAGCAACAACATCACCATCACGCGGCAAAACAATCATCCTATCCCCAAAAGCTTCTAAATAAGCCGGCATTTCTTTGCCATACCAACTTTGTGACAATTGAATCTCTTGCACACACGCCCCATAACGCTGTGCTGCTTTTTCCGCTAAATAAGCCCCATTGCCCCGCGCATCTAACGCGCCGCCTAACAAACGCGGCAAGCCCCCCACCCCATAAAATAAAATCTCTCTTTGTTGATCAAACGGCATATTGCGCAATTCCACCATAAACCGCACACGACGCACCAAATCTTGCCCCACCTCCATCACCACAATTGATGTCGCATCACCGCTGCGCGCAAAATCAACCCCAAAAACATGTTGACGCCGCCGATCAAGCTTAACATGAAGAGGTTTTATATGCGTCTCACACCAAGCAAAAGCTGCTTGACTTCGTTGATCATCCGATTGATTTTTAAAGTCATCAACACAAGCAAAACGCAACACCGCAATATTTGGCGCACAACAATTTTCAATCTGCAAACGCGTTAAAGCCGCCCCTTCTTGATCAGCTGGTATAGCATCCAATTCTTGGCGCATAGCACTCAACCGCACCCCATAAGAAGCGCGAATTTGCGTCTCCCATTGTTGTTGGGAAGCTAAACTCCATGTCTCCCCCTTCATGGCACAAACCCGCTTAAACAAGCCATTTTTAACCGCCATCTCAAAAGGGTAACGATGCAGAGAAAAAGGAATTTTGCCCGCTCGCGCCTCACGGATCAATTCATTGAAAGGATTAAGCACCCCATTATGGGTGGAGATCACACGGATTTTGCCCCCCCAAATCAACAAAGCATTCACCGCATCCAAAACAGAGCGCACATCTTGATGAAACGCCGCCTCATCAATCACCACAATGCCCTGTAGTCCGCGAATATTTTCAGGGCGGCTGGAGAGCGCTTCAATACGAAATCCCGAAGCAAACCGTACCCGATAAGCAGAGATATATTTTGTTGACCCATCCTCTTTTTGATCTGGAAATAAAAATTCCTCCACATCCCCACTGTGGCTGATAATCGCTTTGGCAAAATGGCTCACATAGCCAATAAATTCACGCCCCTTTTCTTTGGTATCGCCAATATAAAAAACATTATCGCCCCCTGCTTTACCAGTTGCTGCCGCAATCAGTGTATCATCTAGAGCCTCTGCAAAAGTAATCCCCGTCCGCCGCCCCTTCTCAACCAATTTTAAGGGGGATTTATCCTCAATCCATGCCCGTTGATGCGCCATTAAAACCCCTTCAGCTAAGGGATCTTTCTCTTTGAGACAAGCACTTGTCTGCCAAAGATCAAAACCCAAACGATCATCAACCGCAGCATCTTTTAAAGGAGTCTGTTTAAAAGTCTCACGCCCCTCAGCCATGTTTTATCCCCAACACTTGCGCGCGAATAGCCCGTGCCGTCTCTTCTGAAAGCCCCGCTGCTGCCGCTGCCACCTCAACCGCTTTACTTGCCTTACTTGTAAAATCCTTCTCCAATCTTTGCCGTCTGGTGGTCGACAAATGTTCAGCAGCCAACACCCCTTTAAGCGCATTCGCCAACTCTTGGGCTGCCTTTGGCGAAAGATTTTTTCCACTGCTTAACGTGGAAAAAATAAGCTCTTTAATCGCTGCGGCCGTCAACAGAGTAATATTATCAGAAGCTTTGGCATCAAAGCGCTGTGAAAGGCTTGCGGCTATTTCACGCGTTTGCTCCAAGCGCCGTGACATCACCGCTAACCGCAAAGAATAACGATTAAAACTCGAAAAGGAGGGGATAGAAAAGTTGAGACCCATTTCTTTTTTTAAAGCTTTCAAAGCCGCTTTAAATTCATCATAAATAGCTTTTTGCGTCTTTTCACGCCCATTTAAAGCTTCAGCCGCCTCTGCTATAATTTGATCACAAGCTTGTGGCAATAAATCAATCGCCGTTAAGCGTCCACGCCCGACCTTGCGCATCTTTCACCTCGTCTTTTATCGATGAACGTTTGGGGCGCTTAATCCCCTCAATGGAAAAGCTACGATCTAAATGACGCGCACCCCGTTCTGTTAAAGCCGCAAGCAAAACAGACCCCACACATTTTAGTGTAACAGCACCTTGATCTTCCATCCACGCCAACTCATTGTGCACAAAATCGCGATCACGCCGGATACCATAACTGTATAAAAGCCGCTCAATCATCGCACTGGACAATGTTTCGCTGCGCTCACAAACAAGTCCTTTTAAAATAATCAACCGTGCTTCTTCACGAATGATTTTATCCATATCTGCTTTCATTTCTTGGCATTCTCCAATAAAAACTCTTGCAAGCGATCACCTATGGCTGCTACCGGTTTCAACTGCGCAGAAAACGTATTAAGGCGCCCATTTAAACGTTCCATATTCACTTCCAACCTTTGCAAAGCATCGCGATCTGGCAAAAAGTCCATCTCCGTTTCTAACTTTTGCACACGCTCTTTAAGTACTGTCATATCTTTCAGCATTTCCTTCGTACCAGAAGAAAAATAAGCTTTTAAAACCCCGGAAATGGCAACAATCGATAACAACAACGAAAGCCAACCATTGGCCACACTAATATCCAAATTCACGAAACCCTCCTTGACTTCATTAAAATGGCTTTAACCGCAGCTTTTCTGCGCTGTTCGCAGATCAACAAAGCCGCGCGATCACGGCTCCAATAATGCACCACTTCACGTGCATTCAAAGCACGCTCCGGCAACAGAGAGGGACGCAGACACGCCATGCGCACAACAGGGGGCAATTCAACCGATAAAAACTGATAGGCAAAGCTAGCCTTTGGCTTGGGTGTTGAGCAAGCGCACACGCTCAAGCCCAATGCCACAGCCAGTAATTGGCAATACTGCATTGACCGCCTCCATTTTTGTCAGCTTTTCTCTTAAAGCAGAAATCACCCCTTGTGCTTGAACCTCTGCTCTTTTTGCGGCTTCTCTTTGCTGTCTCTGTTCAAGCTCTGCTTTTAGGGAAATCTTGGCAATCTCCAAGCGCCAATACACATCACGCGCTTGTTCTGCCTTTAAAATTTGCCCCTTCATCCAACCAAACAATGCGAAAAGCAAAAGCGCAAAAAAAAGCACCCCAAAAGACAACTTTAAGGAAGGACTAAACATTCACCCTCTCCCCCTCCATAAATCATCATTGCCCCCGTACTTGTTGCTCTTGAGGCGATTGAAGGGCTTGCTATTGGAAAAGTCCAAGGAACCAAAACCGCGATGCACCCCCAAATTCCCAACGATGATCGCCACCATGGAAGGAATAGAAATGGCTGCCATATCAACAAGGTGTGGCACCCCAAACAAACCACCCAAAATCAGCAAAAAAATAACCCCCCAAGCAAACCAAAAGGACCACCATAAATAACGTCGAGACCCCCGATAAGACGGCTTCATGGCTTCTCACCTCCAATCCCTAAAAGCTTTTTTGCCCGATTAAGATACGTCAACCGATGAACAAGACCATTGTTTCCCCCATTAATGGCTTTGGTAATCTCCAGACAATCATCTTGATCCGCAAGCTTGTTTAAGCCTTTCACTTGCCAAAACCATACAGCAGACCAAAGGGCGGCTGGAAACTGTTCCACCACTTCTGGAAAAGCCTCACAATCAACCGCTTGGCTCTCTACGGAGTGCCAAAACTTGGTAAAACGGCGATAATTATTACGCCCCGTTAATTGGATCAAACCACGCCCTTTAAAGCGCACACCATCACCAGGGTTGACATTGCCTAAATCACGCCGTCCTTCATAAGCGCGCCCTGATCCATATTCACAAACCGTAAAAAAGCCATCACTTTCATGGGCGCATTGGCTTAAAAAATGTGCAACACGCAAGGGTGTCGTGAAGGCGCCATAAGAAAAAGCTTGAGGCAACAGCCGTGCCATTTCAACAATAATATAATCTTGGCGTGCATGATGCGCCAGTTTAGGCGCAAGTCGATGAAGAAAAGAAGCATCTATTGAAATCATAAATAAACCACTCAATGAATAAAATTCATCCGCAGTTTAAAAGATCTCACACCCCCCATATAAGCCTGACACTGTCAGTCATTGATTGCTTGCCCCACCCTTATGACACTTTTACAACAACAAGAAAACCAATATGCCCTAAAGCCAAGAGAATTAAATTTTAAGAAATTAACTTTTGAGGGAGGGACTAAACGATAGGTTCATTGAATTCTGGAAATAAAAAATCTTCTGTCTCCAAAGAAGATATTTTCTTCTTCAAGCGATAAGCTGTGCGCACATGCATACCAGAAACAGCCGCCGCATCATCCGCAGACCAGCCTTTTTGCAAGGCTTTGATCATTTTTTGCCGCCGCGAAACATTGGTACAAAGAGGGATAAGAAGGCGCACCCCCGAACCATTAAAACAAAAATAACGAATAAGTTGCTCTGCCTCCTCAAACCCTACAATTTCAATTAACCAATCCGCATTTTCAAGACGCCCTGGAAGATAAACTTGTCGTCCTCCAAAAGCCCGCACCATATTCCACGCTGCTTCCATACCAGCAACCGTTACAATCTCACGCAAGATAAGGGGAAAATGGCTATAAGCTTCACCCTGCATACAGGCTTATTCCTCTTTATTTCACACCTCGACGGATAACCCGCCCCCAATCATTCATCACTTTTATAAAATCGCCCCCATCCATCTCGCTCAAAGCTTTACCACTTAACCCCATAACACTTTGACAAAACGCCTCCCCATCAAACAAAGCATTTGAATGCAAACGCCTCCATTGGGCACACAAAATAGCAATACTGGGCTTGTCCCCCTTAAAATCTTGAAGCTTTTTTCCTCTCCAGTCAACCCCGCCCTCACGCTGCAACCAGCTTTTCAACGCTTCAATGGCACAGCCCGCATCATCGCTATCGCGTAAAAATCGAATATGATCAAGCCCCGTCTGCCTTTTGACAAAGGCAAGTAAAGCTTGATCTGAACGATCACGAATAATGCCAAGATTCCACCCTGCAATCCATAAAGCTTGAAGCTTTTTGGCATATTTGCCCTCTAAAAGCTTAGCTTTTGGCTGAAAGCCCCAAGCATGCATTTCAGCCATCACCAAACGCCGTTCTGAAAAGCTTAAATCTTTTGCCGAATGTTTGCCTGTCAGGCGATAAAGCATCGCCCGATAGGTTTCATCATCAAGCGCTAAAGCACGCCTGCCCATATGAATAGCCGCCAAAGACATGTCTTCCCCTCACGTCTTCGCCATATCAAGGGTGACGGGGCGCCAAGGGCTTTCTAATGTGTCGCGTTCATAAAAACGCACATATTCCTTAGAGGTCGTCACACGGATAGCTTCACGGATTGCCCGCATCGCTTCTCTCCAGCGGGGATCACTGATATCCAAGCGCAACAGCATAAAAATTTCACCCCGATTCACCTTGCCTTCTTTATCCGTATTAAAAGCACGCGTAATAATCGCACGGATTTCTGGGCGCGCATCCGCAGACCATTCATTCAAACACTCATCAAGAAGGCTTTTGGCAATTTGCAATTGCGGACCAAAATCAAAGCTTTCCTGTACCTGCACCTTAATACGTTGCAAACCATCAAAACTTGTGTAAGTGCAATTGCCCTTTTTACCACGCCGCGCCACACCATATTCTTGTGCAAGCAAGCTATCAAAATCACTCAAATCCGCAACCGTATGGCTGTTAAAACGCGCAATCTGTGCTGAAAGCTCCTTGGCATACCCCATAACCTTGCGCACCGTCTCATCTTCCAACAAATCCGCAGGGCGGATCATATCCACCGGTACCAAAGCGCCTTTGGCATCCTTCATATAATGCACACCTTCAAGTTCAATCTGTTTATTCATCGCTAAATTCCTCCTTCTTTTCCTGAAAACGACGAAACGGCAAAACAACAGCCGATAAAGGGTCGTATCCCGCTTTCAATTGCCAACGACACCGCATAAGCTCATGACCTAAAATGTGGTTATAGCCCGCTAAACGGCGTAAATACGCATTTAATTCTCGAACATCTTGCGCTCGTAAAAAAATGCCATCCATCTCATAGGGCAAAAAACCAGTGCGCAATGAAATCAAGCAATCTCTCACCAAATAAGGGTTGCGTTCCATTATTTATCTCCTCCAAAATCCATATAAATCACACGATTGCTCTCATCTTTATCCCCATCAGAAACGCTATCATCAGACAAAACTTCCGAAACTTGCACCTCAAAAACCGCATCTGCTTCCCCCAAACGGTGAACACTCAATTCAAATTCAAGCGATAAAGCCAAATCCACACACAATTTAAGTTCTTCGCTAATATCCAAACCACTTTGATAATCATCATAAAGACCAACAAGCGTATCGGATAATTCCTTAGGGCTTAAGCTCATCATGCCAATTCCTCCACATCACGGTTTTTCCATGCGGCTTTGACATGTTTCAGTGTTACTTCCTCACCCCCATCTCCAAGCGCTGCCATGCGCGCCAACATCATGGTTTTGTCAATCTGCCGTAAAGCCCCAGCCTTTAAACCAATACCGGTCAAAAACTTTATCGCCCCAGCATCTTCAATTCCCCAATCGCAAATACGCGCTGCAATATCTTCACTATAAGGTTTGCGCCGGTTTAAATGCATCGCCAAACGGCTTTTAATTTGCGCATAAGAAGGACCATTTTGACGATGCACAAGACGCCCCGAAATCTCATCATTGCCAACCAAAGCCAGCCCCGTGCCATTGATATCAACAAAGTGACGCAACTGATTAATCGCCTCATCCGTTAAATTTTGCGCCTCATCAACGATCAACAATGTTCCACCCCCCACGCGCTCTAACTTTTTACCAATAGCACGCGTCAGACGCGCAGGGTTATATTCCACCACGTCCAATTCTGCTGCCATATCATTCAAAATACCATGAACACTGCGCGTATGCGGGCTTGCGGTGACCAGATAAACATGCGGGCGGGTCGCACGGTAATGGCGGCAGGTTACGGTCTTACCACTGCCCGCATCAAGGGTAATCATCACCATATCCCCCGTACTTTGTGCCAAGGTTAAAGTATCAATGATTTCACAAGCTATACGGTTCTTTCGAAACGCTGGCTTTTCTGGTATCATCTCCAAAAGCCCTGCTGTTTCTTTTAATGCGTCAACCCATTGTTGAACCTTCGCATTTTGCTTGCCAAATTTTCCCGCATAACTACCCGCATACCACTGCGAAAAGGTGCCATCCGGCATACCTATGCGCCGTGCTACTTCTGCCTTAGTCCAGCCATTCGGTCTGTGCCAGAGCGATCACTGAATCCACAAGTGCATTCCATAAAGCAATATCATCACTATTGCAGTTTTGGGTTTCTTCATCGGGCTGTTTTTTAGGTCGAGCCCAAGGATTTTTATCAACGGTTGCATTTATCGCGTACTTCATATATATTCCCCTCTTGTATTGATTTAGACAAATGATAAGGGGAAGGGCTCAAACCTTGACCCTTATCTTTTCTGTCCAATGAACATTAATAGCCGTACGCAAAACACAAACCGGCTCCCTGACAAATCCCCCTCTCTTTCTCACACATCGGGGAACTTGCTAACTTCACGGCTCCGCGCTCAAACTAAATCAAGGCAAAAGAACCTGAAAACTTAATTGTATTGATTTAAAATATTGAAATGGATTAAGACTGCTCCTCCCCCCTTTCTTGATAATGAATAAAACCGTACGCGAGACAAAAAACGGTATCTTTATAAATTCCCCTTAATCATCGTTTAGGAAACTTGATCACTTCATGCACCTCACGTGAAGCGTTAAGACGCCTTAAAGCTTGGTGCAAATGTTGACTAAATTCTCGAGAATCTAAAGCCTCATCATCCCCTAAAACCGCATCAGGGGCTTTTAAAGCGAGATTCCCCGCATTCTTTGGCATCAAGCGGCTTACCTTTGGGGAAACAGGACGCTTAGATTGTGCATCATCATCCCTCCTTGTAACTTTTGCATAAACATCCGCCAATTGGTCCGGCGCAAGCTTTGCTGCCAATTGCTTTTCTGTTTTGACAGCTCTCACATATTCTTTGCGCAAACGCCCATTATCCAAAGTCATACGCTCCGGTATCCCATAAGCTTCCACCATATCCCCAATCACCAAGCGTACGATTTCCCAAGTCTCAGCATCCGATAGACGCCACGATAAAATCTTGCCTGAATAAAGATCTTGAATGGCAATCAAATAAAGCCGTACAGGCTTTTCTGCCCAAGGAACATTCACAAAAACATCCAACTTATGCCCGTCCATATTCACCGCTTCCATTGCATGCAAGGCACGCCGATCACGCCGTTGGGTTGGATAAAGCTTTTTTGCCTTCTCCTCGCCCTCTCGCGCTAACGCTACAACCGCTTTGGAAACTTGCGCCTTAAAACGCCGGCGTAACGCCCGCTCTGAAGGGATCGGCGCCCAACCTTTTTCCCGCGCAACCCCAACCATCCGCCGATAACATGCCGAAAAAGCAGGGCGTGAAGGGCGTAAATAATCCGAACATAAAATCTCAAAAGCCTCTTCATGACAGGGAGCAAACGGCGAAACAGTCTCCTCACCATAACAAGGCGCCAGTGCTGCCAACCAATCACACCGGTCAACACCTTCAACCATCTGCCGCCAATTAAAAAGCGACATCCGGCTAACCCCAAACTGCACCGCACATCGGCTTGCCGCATCATGCACCCCTATACCGGCATGGAGTAAATCTTCCCAAAAACAAAGCGCCTTCAAACGCTGTTCACAACGGCTTTTATGCGCCTTTGAAAGCCCTTCATAACGCGCCCAAAGCGCTTCTTTTTGTCTCGTCTGCTCTGCCTTTTGCAAAACATCAGCACTCCCCTCCCGCAACAACAATGCCGTTCGCGCCCCTTCCGGTAATAAAGAAATGTGATACTCCCATACCGGCTTGGTCTTACCTACTGTTTGACGAAACAATTGTCTATTCAAACGCCATTTCTTAAGCGCAAGATTATTGAGACTAATTTTTGTCTGCGGCAACCCTGGCAAAGCCGCTTCAGCCAATTCAGCAATACTAAACCATTCCTTCATGGCTGCCCCCTCTTAATGCGCACCGGAACCGCACGCATCGCTTTTAATTGTGCGGCAATCTCACGCTGTTCCTGCTGCAATCTTGCAATTTCAGCCAAACGCGCTTCATCCCCTTGCAACAACAGCAAACCATCCTCACTCACCACCTCATCCCAAAGCCAAAAAGCGCCCGTCGCCCGTACAAAAGCTTTAAAGCGCGGTAAGGAAATATCCACCTGCTTACTTTCCGCAACATAAGCATCCAAACTCGCCTTACTCAAACAACCAATACCTAAATAATGCGCCATACGCTCTGCAATCTCACTGCGCTCATAACGGCATTCTCGCAAAGCCCGCGTCATAGCCCGCTTAATGCGAGAGCGAAACCGCTCTAAATCAATCTGCGCAACAGGTTCACGACAAGGGAAAACCGGCTGTTGAAAAAAATCAAGTTGATGAGAACCACGCGTCTTCATGCCTGCCCCTCCCCCGATTGCTTGTTTAAATACTCACAAAAACGCGCCCGTGTCTGTGCATCCGCTCTCTGCCATATTCCTAACAATTGGCTAAAAACCCGTTCTTGTTCATTAACTTTCGGGGGTATATTAATCCCATTGACCAAATCAACAGCCCGCCGCAAATCCCCCTCAACTTGTTGCAAAGCAATCGCCACCCGCCGCTGCGCAACCGGCTCCATCTTTGCCAACTTCAACAACTGCGCTTGATTATCCGCTAAGGCGGTCCCCCGCAAAACAGACCGCAACTCCGGCTGTAAATGCTGGGCAATGCTGTTAAGACGCTTTACTGAAACTTGAGACAAACCAATACGATCCGCCACATGTTTAGAAAAAGATAAAACTGTCCCTTTGCCATTTAAGTCACTATCATTTGGCAAAGGATCAACTTGATCCTTTGCCACTTTATCCCCTGCACCTGCGGTTTCATGGTAATCTGAAGAGGCATCTTCGTTTGTTTGAGCAATTGGATCAACTTGATCCAATTGCTCTTTTTTAACCTTATGTTGATTACTACCATCACCACCACGCTTAATTTCCCCATACTTCTTTTCCCACAATTCGCGGTACGTCTGCACAAACAAAGCGCGGTCAATCACTGATAATTCATTGCGAAACAAGTTCTCTGCCACTTCTAAAAGCGCAGCATTCTCTTTATCTGCCTGCACCACAACAGCATCAATGGCGCCATACCCCAAAAGCTCAGCCGCTCGTAACCGATGCGCACCCGCAATCAACGTATAATGCCCCTCTTTCGCATTGGGCGTATGGCGCACGGTAATCGGATTCATCAACCCTTCTCGTGCCATCGATTGGGCAAGCGCCTTGGCATGCTCATCATCAACAGGGCGTATACGCTCCGGTACAACAATCAAATCTAACGCTATCTCTTGAAACCGTGCCATTATCCAACCGCCTTGTCCATTTCTCGTAAAAACAAATCCATCGCACGCCCCACCCACCTTCGATAGGCTCTAGCAAATACAGGTTCCATTAACCGCCGATTAATCACTTGGAGTGACAGAGAAATAGAAGTCCGCTGCCGTTCTTGTATAGCGACAATACGACGCCGCGGTACCCCAAATTGATAATGTAAAATATGAATAGCAATCTGTCGTGCCAACATCGCATCAAACAAATGACGCGGCGGATCTATAATGTATCGAATTGGCAAATGCCGAAATCCACCACTCACCGCTTTTAAAGAACAGGAAAGCATGATTTGTAATCGTTCAACTTCTGAATAAGGATTAACGATATCGCGTTTGACATCTGGGGTCCATAAATTATAAGCCGCAACCATAACCACCCCCGATAAAGAAAACTTGACCACCTAACCTTAAAAAACAACCCATCCAATCGGCTGCTTGATGCGGCAACAGTGTGCAATTTCTCTTGTCTATTTTGTATTGATCTTTAGACATTGATAAACCTTTTTATCTTATGGTATCTAAATACATGGCAAATGCGCTAAAACGCAGAGCCTAAAGCTCAAGCAGCATTACCGCGTGATAGGGAAGAAACAACAGAATCCGTATTGGCATGTTTTGCTGCCTTGAAAATACGACTGCGACTCTTAGGGTAACGGTCAACAAAAACCTGCTCAACGGGTAAACCGATAAAGTCTGCAATTGCACGCTCGGCTTTCTCGTTAGACCGCGTCCAAATGTTTTTAACACTGGACGAGGGTATTTGATACGCTTTCGCGAGCTCCGCCAAGGTCATATTCCGGCGGCGTAGCTCAGCTAAAATACTATGGCGATCCCATGTTTGTGTGATAATCATAAACTTTCGCTCCTGCTTAAAACGGATACTCCAGCAATCCGTCTTTTGTCGGGTTAATTGTGTAATAACTGCCCTCTATATCGGGCGGTAATAATAGATATAATGCCAAATTCGGCTTTTGTAAATACCGAAAAAGCATTTGGAGTGATTTTTTTTGGCACGCCCTGAAAAAGAACCAAAAACAGAACTAGCAAAACGATTGCGTGAAATACGGCATACCCTTGGTTTTACGGAGCGCAAGCAATTTGCTAAACATTTTGATATTCCTGAAACGACTATGCGCAATTATGAAACGGGTTTGCAAGAACCCCCTGCATCTATAATGCGAATATATAAAAACCGTTGTGGAATATCCTTAGACTGGCTCGTTACGGGTGAAGGCGAAATGTTTGCAGACGTAGCAAAAGCGAAAGCAGCAGGTTTTAAAGCACCTGCCATTCCTACTGGCTTGATGAAAAAACTTGGTCGCATAGCTTATACAACCTATCGCGATGAAAACATAAAACTCCCCCCTGAAGATATAGCGGAACTCGCGGCGGAACTTTATAAAAAACTGCAAGAGCTGGTTCAAAACATCAACGACACGGAAGAAGTCGAAGCAAGTTTCCCTCTTCTTAAGATTCATTTAAAGCGTCAAATCGAGGCTGAAAGAGTACATCTAGAAACTACACAAGATACGGCGTAATGCCTCTCTAAAATCAATGGGGGAATCTCTTTTTAAAATCCTATAACTTAAAACATACCTCAATATAAATAAGGAGCATTTTTGGCACGTCTAAAAAAAGAACCTAAAACGGAACTAGCAAAACGATTATGTGAAATACGCCTTGTCCTTGGTTTTATAGAACGCAAACAGTTTGCTGAACATCTTGTCGTACCAGAAAGTACTATGTGTAATTACGAAACTGGCTTACGCGATCCCACTGCATCTATACTGCGAATATATAAAAACCGTTGTGGAATATCTACGGATTGGCTTCTCACTGGAGAAGGCGAAATGTTTTGTGACATAGCAAAGGCGAAAGCTGTAGGTTTTAAACCACAAACAATCCCTGCTGGTCTGATGAAAAAACTTGGTCGCATAGTTTATACAACCTATCGCGATGAAAATATGAAACTCCCCCCTGAAGATATAGCAGAACTCGCAGCAGAGCTTTGTATAAAGTTACAAGAACTAGTTCAAGACATCAACGACACGGAAGAAGTCGAAGCAAGTTTTCCTCTTCTTAAGATTCATTTAAAGCGTCAAATTGAAAATGAAAAGCTCACTTAAAAGCACCACAAAATTCCATCTAAAACATCATTTAAAATGAAAAATGAAAGTGGAAATCTTTTTACATGAAGTAATTTCTATAACTTATTGATAAATAATATTTTATTATACATTTTTTGAGATTTCCATGCATATATGGAAATCTTTTTTGCTTTTTTGGTCATTTTAGGTTGATTTTAGAGTTGGCTTCACATTTTATTGGATTTTTTTCAAAGGGTCTTCAAAGGCGGTTTTCTGGGCTTTCACAGACTTTTTAAAAATCTTCAAAGGATTTTCAAAGACCTTTCAAAGCTTTCTCTCATTTTTACACTCACATTCCGATTTTCGCTCTTTTTTAGCATTTTTTGCAATTTTAGGTGTCAAAATTGATTTTGACAAAACACGCATTTAATGCTAAATTTTATACATAAAAACAACAAATTATCACGTATTCCTAACTAATCCCACCTAATCCCACTTAGTACAAAATCTAGTGTCAAACTACAAAGGGATACCCGAATAAAAGTGAGGGAATAGGATTTTTGCAATAAAAAGGCAATATCCTGCAAAATATACTCTTTACAATGAACTTTAGAAAACTATCGATTCTTTTTAAATGAAAACTGTTGTACAGTTTTTTCTTATTGGTTAATTTTGAAAGAGCACCATAATGGTTTACACATCTAGATTACGATTTCTTTCATGAGAGAAGAATTATTGAACTTCATGAGTAAATGGAAAATATTTCGTATCATCTTCCTTTTCCAATTCAAAAATGATGAGTACTCAACAAAGCGATTAAGCTTAAAAACATGCTCATGAAGCAATCATTTAAAAACGCGAAAGAGTAACTAATCAAAATCATCTATATGATCTTCATACAACCCCATATGCCCTCCCTACTCTGAAAGCAGAAACTTCCAATCAAAAAAACTGTAAAGGCCCAGCTTCTTATCTAGCGAATTCCTCCTACTAATCACTTCATCGGCTCTACAAACAGCCTTGCCTTAAATATTCATCGCACGATCATAAAAACACTGATTGCATAAAATTTTATAGGCTTTATATCACGTCCCTAAATAAGAAGGTTTTACAAAATAAATAAGATAACAAGTGAAATGGATAAAAATTTTGAAAAATCTTTCGACCAATTACGAGATTCTCTCCATTATATTAGGCAGTTCATACTTATTTTTAAAAGAGTCTCTTAATCCTTAATCCCCACAAGTTCGTTTCACAACAGCTCCCATAAATGGTATAAAATCCATTGATGAGCACTATCTTTACTGACAACAAAAGCTAAACCATCATACTATTTTCTAACGCTCGATATTAGCAATAGTCCTTACCTTTTCATGGTCTTAAAAGAGAAGCTTTATTTATTGCTTAAATGTTTATCCATACGACAATCTCACTTGTAACATGCAAATGAATAGCTTTAAGGGATCAATATAGATAAGGTTTTAAATGAAAAAATTTGACGATAGAGATGGATCATTAAATATATAAAACAATCACTTATCATTAGATAATCAAGTTTTTAAATTAAACGTTATCATCAAAAACCAAACGGCATCTTTTATATAAATACAATCTATCTTTATCCCTATTTTTTAAAGATGGGAAGCAAATAACTCATCGTCTCTACAATGAAACTTTCTTTTCAAAAAACTTTTTAATCAATCCAAAAATTCAAAAGTTTTCATTTTTTAGAAATGAAAACTTTTGAAGACTTCTCTTATTGTGACGAGAATGCTGTATATCTCTTTTCAAAACTTTAATTAAGCTGCCCTCTTGACTGACTTGCGAAAACGAAAGGTCTTTGCACGCTTTGCCGCCACTTTTGCTTTTTTATGCCTCTCATTTTGCAATGATGAGTTCTTCCGCTGTAACTGTGCGGAATCATCTTTTCGATCCAAAGACCGTTTCTGACGTTTAGATTTTTTTAAACGGCGTTCTTTATTGTTCTCTATTTCCCCATTTTGAGGTGTAATCGGCTTTTTTGGAAATGCTGCAAATTGTTCTGGAATAGATTCAGATACCAATTTCATACGAATCAAGCGCTCTACAGCACGCAACCGAGCCCTTTCTACATTTTCATCAAAAAGTGTAAGTGCTTCACCAGATGCACCATTGCGTCCTGTACGACCAATACGATGTACATAACTTTCAGCTTCATCTGGTAAATCATAATTAATAACGTGGCTTATTCTTGGTATATCAATACCGCGTGCAGCAATATCTGTTGCAACAAGAACCTGTACTAATCTTTCACGAAAAGCTTTTAAAGCAGACTGGCGAGCACCTTGTGATTTCCCCCCATGAATTGTTGCAACTAAATAGCCTATTTTTGCTAAATGACGCGTGACAGCATCAGCGCCATATTTCGTTCGCGTAAAAACAATAACCGAATCAAAAGCTGGATTCGTCAAAAGTTTACTTAAAACATTCTTTTTTTCACGCGTAGGAACACAATATAATTTCTGTGTAATCTCTACAGCTGTAGTCCCTTGAGGAACAGTTTCAATCTTAACTGGATCATTGAGTAAACACTTTGCAAGCGCAGCAATTTCTTTTGGCATTGTCGCAGAAAAAAGAGCTGTCTGACGCTCCTGATGCAAAAGCTTTGCAATTTGCTTAACATCATGAATAAATCCCATATCCAGCATACGATCTGCTTCATCCAAAATCAAAAAACGAGATTGGGAAAGATCAACACACTTTTCACGAACAAGATCTCTCAAACGCCCTGGAGTCGCTATCAAAACATCAACACCTGCTTTCATACGTTTAATTTGTTTTAAACGTGATACCCCGCCAAAAATAAGACAGGTCGAAAGATGTGTTCTTTTCGCCACAGTGCGAATTGCTTCATCAATCTGAACAGCCAATTCCCGCGTTGGCGCTAAAATCACAGCGCGTGCAGTTTGAGGACAGCGTTTATCCCCCAAAGCTAAAATTTGACTTAAAATAGGTAAGCCAAATGCCAAGGTTTTTCCAGAACCTGTCTGTGCAATACCCAAAATATCGCGTCCTCTCAACATAACTGGGATAGCTTGTTCTTGTATAGGCTTAGGTTCACTCACCCCAGAAATGTGTAAATTTTTAACCAAAAGAGCAGGCAAACCTAACTTTGTAAACGTATCTTCTTTTTTTATAGACAAAATAAAATCTTTCCTCAGCAGAACAACTTCCACGAAGTCACCCACTGAACTTTTCACTCAAGAATCCACGCAAGAAAAATCCTTGACATTTTAAACAAAGCAACGCTTGAAAAGCGACCTGCGCAACCCATGAGTCCCTTGAAATCAAGATAAAGGCATATAATTTTACTTTATAAAAAGCCAACAAACCAACTTAAATACCTTCATTCTTATTATCCTTGGATTATGACAAAAAAGCAAGAGCTTTACGAAATACATTTATCGCGATAAAAAATATTTAAATCGTTTATTTCTTAATGGTTGTTTCCATTGGTAAATGTACCTTAATAAAGTCAGGATAAATCTCGAGAAAGACTGGATTTTGTAAAGTTTTTTGACCACCATAAACTAAATACCATTGGGTTTTATCAAAAATCGCCAAGGTTTTATATCGAATAAGGCGATCCTTCATCTCAAGAGTCGTTGGAATTAAAGCATATAAAGTACCATTATCCGTTTGAAAATACTCAATATTTTCTTTATCTAAAGAATAAGCATCAGAAGGTAAATTCTCAAACTGCCTATGCAACTGTTGAAGAAAATTATCACGTAAGGCATCCTCTGTTGTATTTAACCGACGTGCCATCTCTTTATAAAGCCGCTCAGGCATATAGTCAGATATAAGCGAAAAATCCCCATTTTTTATGGCATTATTGATATCAATAACTATTCTGGACAATTCAGTTTTTTGTATTGTTGTTGGCTGAAATGCTAAACTCTTTTGATGAGTAATCAAAAAGATAAAGAGACTCAGCACAAAATAAAAAATAGATCTCATTTTTACACTTCTTGTTTTAGTAAAATTTCCATTTTTCAAATAACAAAATCAAATAATGTTTGATCATCCGTAATATCACGATAGCGCCAACCTAACGTTTGAAATTTTTCTTCTAATAGACGGAAATTATTGTATTTTTTTGTTTCAATCGCAACCAATACAGAACCAAAGTTTCTCGCTGATTTTTTAAGATATTCAAAACGCACAATATCATCATCGGGTGATAATGTGGAAAGAAAATGACGCAATGCACCAGGATGTTGCGGAAAACTAAAAATAAAATATTTTCTCAAGCCTTGGAAACGTAAAGAACGCTCTTTAATCTCTGGCAAACGTTCAAAATCAAAATTACCTCCTGAAATAACGAGAAGGACTTTTTTACCCTTTAATTCTTGCGGAGGAATACTGTTAAGCGCATCAATCGATAAAGCACCAGCCGGTTCAAGAACCACCCCTTCTACGTTAAGCATTTCAACCATCGTAGAACAAACGCGATTTTCAGGAACTGTAATAACAGAATCAGGAGAAAAATGCTTTAGAATTGTATAGTTTAGAGCACCAATTTCAGCCACAGCTGCCCCATCTACAAAAGTATCAATATTTTCCAGTTTGACCCGTTTTCCATTTTCCAAACAAGCAAGTAAACTTGCAGCTCTTTGGGGCTCAACAAAGCGAAGCTTTGTTTTCCAACCATATTCACGTAAAAACTTACTCACGCCACTTGCCAATCCCCCACCCCCTACCGGTACAATTACTAAATCCGGCTCACTTTCTTCATTGAGTTTTTTCCATTGTAAAGCAGCTTCGCAGAGAACAGTTGCCTGCCCCGTAATAATGCGAAGATCATCAAAAGGTGGAGCCATGACACCACCGCTCTCCACGATAAAGGATTGGGCAGCTTCATAACATTGATCAAATGTTTCACCTACCAAACGAATATCAATAAACTCTTTACCAAAAATACGTGTTTTCTCAATTTTTTGTTGTGGCGTTGTCATAGGCATAAAAATCACGCCTTTACGTTTAAAATAACGACAAACAAAAGAAACTCCTTGCGCGTGATTCCCCGCTGAAGCGCACACAAACGCAGAATCTGACGATATACTGCTCAGCATTTCTGAAACAAAATTAAAAGCACCACGAATCTTATAAGATCGCACCGGTGTTAAATCTTCACGCTTCAAATAAATTTCTGCATCATATTTTTGGCTCAAAAAATCATTTCTTTGAAGCGGTGTTTCAGCAAACACATGATGCAATCCCACCATAGCTTTTGTAACATCTTGAATAAATTGACTCATAACCCTCTGATCATTTCATGCTTTGTTTATATTATACAAACTTCTTCTAGCGATAAAGAAAATCATTGTCAGTCAAAATTTCACAAAAAAATGATTTCTTTTCTTTTATCATTAATTCTTGATTCAATAAAAGATATAGCTTATGAGAGAACTCTCATCGCGGACGTGATGAAAACGGTAAACATAGCAGACTTAAAATCTGCCGGTCGAAGACCTTGCGGGTTCAAGTCCCGCCGTCCGCACCACAACATGTGGATTTTCTTTTATTCTTCAGCAATTTATTAGAAATCAGAAAAAATTAAACCACCTTCTAAACCACCTTTTAAAAACCTATCCATAACGCTATCAGATGGTAATGAGATAGTACTAAAATACGAATCATGTCTTCTTTAACAAGGAATATCTTAGCCATACCTTACAATATAAAGAAACTTCATTCTTAACAATTAATAATCTGAGTAACTTTTTCTACCTGATCATAATCACTCAAAATCAGATTCCTCTGCTTCATCCTAAAATAGCATTTACAATGTATAAAATTTCAAAAGATAAAGGCCCTATCAAAGATAAGACCTCTTAAAACTTGAGCTTCTTTATTTCCATAAAAACTAAAATTTGTAAGCTATCCCTGCACGAAAGTCATTTGTCTTATACTTAACTTCAATTTCATCTTTAAATTTCTTTTTACCAAAATCTGAGTAACGATATTCCATACGTACAACAAAATTATCTGCCATTGCAAAATCAATACCACCACCAAGCGTATAACCAATCATCGTTTTTGTAACATCCACTGTCTTATTAAAGGGCTCATTTCCCGTAATGACTGTCGATAAAATATCTTCAAATTTCCCATAAGCAACACCACCAGCAAGATAAGGCATCACCCGACCAGCAGAAACCCCAACACGCACCCGTGTGGCACCCGTCCATTTTTGTTTTAACGTATGATTAAAAGTTAAATTATTTTTCTCTTCTTTATCCTCTGAATCAGATCGAGAAGAGCCTTCGTGTTCACTATCAAGATGGGCCTTTTTTCCATTTCCATTTTCTGTACTTTCAGGACGAGAGCCCGTTTCACCAGAGCTTGATTTCTCAGCGTGAAGTTTCGTCTTTGTATCCTTTTTTTCCGTTAAAAGAATATCCGTATCAAGCCCAACAATCCAATTATGACCAAGATCAAAATTCACACCCGTATATAAACCACCTACAAACCCAGAAAGTTCAGGCATATACTGCTTCTCAACGGGAACCCATGGTTTACTTTTACTCCGCTCATCAGGATAGAGAGGGATATTAACATCACGCGTTGTTGCAGAAGTTTTACTGGAAAAGCCACCAACTTGACCCCCAAAATAAAAACCGGCCCAAGAAAAAGGTGAAGAAGCAACAACTTCTGAAACAACATGTACTGGCTCTTCTGGAACCACCACATCTGCTGCCTGTACTATAGAAAGTGTCATAAAAGAAAAAACAGATGTTGTTAGAAATTTTGTATTCATAAAATTATACCCTATTGTTAAATTTAAATATAATCAAAAATCACATTTAGAAAAACAAAGTTTTATAAAATCTTATGCAGAAAAATAGCATGTACTCCTTTATAATTACATTGAAATAAATACATAAGTATAACATCAAAATTAAAGTTTAGCAAATAAATTTTAATAAATTTAAAAATATTAGAATATAAATACTTAAACAAATGAACATTTAATAAAAGAATCTATTATATATTTTAAAATGAGTAATAATAAAACATTTTGCATCAAATTTATCTCACAAAAAATACAAAAAAGAATATTCTATGTATCTTTATCATGAGGTAAACTATTAAAGTTTTTAAAAATGATGTAACTATTTTTAGAAAATCAATATTTATGAAAATTATTATCAATATAGATCAATATGTTATATCAAAAGTCCATACTATAGATTCCTTTTATATATAACATAGCACCTATCTTACACTAAAAGTCTCCCTTTTTTTCCTACGAATTTCAAAGGATAAGATGACGAATACAGACAGTTTTATTATCCTTCTGCCACTTGTCTCCAAACAAAAGTTTTCAATTATTTTATTTAAAAATTGCTCTTCCCCTAGTAATTTCTATCGTATCATCTGCCTTTATTGCAAAACGATCTTTATTAGGAAAAGTGATAAAACATCCCTTCATACAAATTGTTAATATTTGATGCGTATTTAAAGAAAACTTTGAAGGTATACTTCCCTCAACAACAATGATAGAATGTATTTTAAAATCAGTATTCTTCACTGTTGCAGCAAAAGCCGTTACGGTAGAAATATTTAACAAAGCAAGAGTAATCAAAGCATAAATATATCTCAACATTCTAAGATTCCTTCCTCAGAAAAACGCTTATATAAGACAAATCGAAGAGCATTAGTTACATGAGAAGGTGAAGTAATATTCGGCACATAAATAGCCAAATTAAATGAAAAACTCTTCCCATCAAATGCCGTAAAGCTCACCTGCGGAATAGGATTTTTTAAAACACCTTCTGTCGAAGTAGCTATCTCTAATAAAATTTCAACAACATGCTCTGGAGCAACTTTAGAGGATACCGTAACAGGAATATCAATTCGTCCTACTTTATTGCGTCGTGTCCAATTACTAACGTTATTATTAATAAGACTTGAATTGGGAATAATAATGGTTTTACGCTGAATTGTCTCAAGTTCTGTTGCACGCACACTAATACGCTTAACAACACCACCAACCGCTCCAGATTCTATATAGTCTCCTATTTTAAATGGTCTTCCAACTAAAATAATAAGTCCAGAGACAAAATTTTGCACAATGTTCTGTAAACCAAAACCGATACCAAGTGAAAGTCCTCCAGCAATAAGAGCAAAATTTCTAAGATCCAAACCTGCCATTGATAATCCTATCAAAACAGACACAGCAAGGCCCCCATAACTGATCACTGTTTTAATAGAATTACGGATACCAGAATCAAATTCTCCATGGGCCAACACCACATAATCTAACCAACCAATAAAGCGGCGAATAAGAAACCAGCAGACACTAAAAGAGACAATTCCTGTTAAAAGAGAAATCAAAGAAAAAGTCATATTTCCGATCTGAAAACCGGTCACTGATTGCCACAAAACTGCTTTCAAATCAGAATAAGAAAATCCAAATTGTACAGCAATTGGCATTGCACAAAATACAACAACAAACAAATTGAGAAAAATGCTCACAACAATTCCCAACTGATTCATCGTTTTTTCTTCTAAGTGAAACCTCTGCATTAAAAGACAACCAATCGTTGTTTTCATAAATTGGCCTTTAGTTCCAATTTCTTGAGCGCTTTTTATGCCTAAATACATGAGAACTAAAAATGCTCCACCAATCATAATTTGCTGCATAATAAAACGCGCGAGACCAACATAGCCTAAAAAATTCAATACAAAGAGCAATAATCCCAAGCCAATAAAAGGAATGCGTATATAAAATGGCCAAAAATATGCTTTTCTTTTCTCTCCTTGAAAAGATTGACGTCTAAACCGCAAAGGCAAAAATGCTATTGTAAACAGTAAGATCGCAACAAAGAAAACAGCAATAAAACTTTTAGCAATTGTCAAAGATAGAGGCGCTGAAATAATTTGATAAATACTATCAAAAATAGCATCAAATGCCAAAACAACCCCTAAAGAAGTCAGCAAAATCACTAATTGATAAGCAGATGATGGTGCAATATTGAAAAGACGTAAAGAGGGCGTATTCAATGATAAAAGAATAACCGATAACCGATTGATTAAAAAAACTAAAATAATTTGACAACCGATCATATCAAAAACTGGTGTGAGCTTACCTGGATCTAAGTTAAACTGACGAAATAAAAACAACACAAGATAAACGCAAAGAATGCAGACAAGCGAAGGGAGGAGAACTGAAATAAAGGCGATCAGTAAGCGTTGTAAATAAGATATTCCTTCGTTAGACTTGGTAAAATGGCAGTATACATGAACAAGAATCTTACGAGAAAAATATGAAAGTCCCAAAGTGATAAAAAGTGGAATCAAAAAGGAAAGAAATAACTGCAACAACTTGAAATAAAATATAAAATTCCACCAAGAGCTCAACAACAAAAGAAAATCTAATGAAGCCTCTTTTGTTTTCTGCACAAGATGTTTAACCATCGGGATCGAAAACTCAAGCCTATCGGTAAGGGTGCGTTTAAAAAGCTCACGAGATTGAGAAATAGAAAGTTCAGCTATTCTATTTGTTGCCAAGAAAACTGCCTCAAACCGAAGCATGATACGATTAATTTTAGCTTTTTGCTCTATTAAGTAAGAATATTCTTTCACTGAATTCTTCAGTTTTTTGACGTCATGATGGATCTCCGTTAATTGATCAAGAAGTGCATTAATTTCATTAAGAGGAAAACGCAAAACAAATGCCGCATCAATCACCCGTTCACGGATATCTTGGGCACGTAACCGCAATTCTTCTAAAGCACGTTCGTCCTCTAATTTTTTATCAAAGTCTCTTTTTAAAGTTTCAGTGTTTTCTTCAAGAGTCTTAATAGTCAACTGTTGTTGCTGAATAATTTCATCAACCGAATAAGAATCTATTGTTTGTTCGACAATTGTATGTTGTGCTTCCCCATTTCCCCAAGCACCAGAATTAGAAACAAAAATGATCCCCAAAAAAAGAAAAAGTATAGGGGCGTTTTTTATACAGAATGAATACATATCTACCTTATATGTACAAAAAGGATTTTATAGCCTTTTTTTAAATATGTATAAAGCAAATATTTTCAACTTTTATAGAATAATCTCATAAAAGCTTTCCCTTAACCTATAATACTGGTAATAAGATAAAAGAAAAGGATAATTGTAAGCTAAACTCCATTAAGATTAAAGAAGGCACTCTCACATGTTTTTTTTGCACCTCTCTTGCAAAAAAGAAAATCTTCTCCCTTTTACAACGTGGATTTTTCTATCCAGTTTGGGTGTATTCTTGACGAGTAACTTAGGAACGCGTACTTCTTTAATCAAACAATCACATAACAGTAATATCATTAAAACGAATAGATTTGTTTCACAAAACAAGTGTGATCAGTTGAATGTTCCTATAACTGAAGCTAAAAAACGTGTAACACTCCACGCAGAACCTATTTCTATGAGGAACTTTCAAAAAACTCTTACATTGGATCGCTTTTCAACAGAAATTCCTGTTAGTTATGCAATACTTCGTGATCTTCAAACACAATATTTCTCTAATAAACGTGCTCCTCCCCATTGCTCTCCCTAATCCTCTTCCTTGAATTATAAAACAATTATCTTATTTTATTTGTGCTTTTAACTTTGGATCACTGTTAGATTGCCTATTAGCGGAATATATCATGCGTACACCTGGTTGGTTAACTACTCTTTATTGCTTTATTCTTTTAAGTAGCATTTATATTGCCTTACCCAATTTATTTTCATACGAGCAAGTTAAAAATTCTAAATTCTTACCCAATACTCGTGTCGCCCTTGGTCTTGATCTTCAAGGAGGCTCTTCTCTCTTGCTCGAGGTTGATAGCAAAACGTTAAAACGCGATCAATTACACATTGTTTTAAGCAATGTGCGCAATACATTGCGTGAAAAACAAATCCGTACCTCAAGTGTGCGTATCATCGAAGATAGCGTTGTTGCCCTTATTTCTGATTCATCACAAACTGAAAAAGCACTCTCTGCTTTAAAAACATTAATAACCCCCATCCATAGTAGCTTTGGGACGACAGAGCATAATATCGCGATCAGCGCTGAAAATGAAATGCTCCGTGTCACATTAACAGAAGCGGGAATAAAAGATCGTATAAGCAACGCTATTGAACAAAGCTTAGAAATCATCCGTCGTCGTATTGATCAAGTGGGGGTTTCAGAACCCGCAATCCAAAAAGTTGGAAATGATCGTATTATGGTCCAATTACCAGGCTTACAAGATCCAAAACAACTGCGAGATCTTTTAGGCACGACCGCTAAAATGAGTTTTCATCTTGTTCCCTCTAATGTGGACCTCAATAATCCTCCTATAGGTGTTTCTATTCTTCCTGGATATACGGATGAAACACAACATTTTGCGATTTATGATCAAATCGCTTTAGATGGAAATGTTCTAAAAGACGCCCGCGCAGGTTTTGATCCGCAAATGCCTGGACGTTCTATTATTTCATTCACGCTAGATTCTGCTGGTGCAAAAATATTTGCCGATATAACACGACAAAATATTAACCGCCCTTTTGCCATTGTTCTTGATCATAAGGTTTTAACCGCTCCTATTATCAATAGTGTCATTCCCAACGGCCAAGGTCAAATTACAGGAAATTTTGACCCTAAAGAAGCCTCAACTCTCGCTGCACTGCTCCGTGCTGGCTCTCTCCCCGCCCCACTCACAGTCATTGAAGAGAGGACCGTAGGTCCAAATCTTGGTGCTGATGCTATTCAAATGGGACTTTACACCGGCATAATCGGCTTTATTCTTGTTGCAGTTTTTATTTTTCTTCTCTACCGGGTTTGGGGGCTAATTGCCAATATAGCGCTAGCGCTCCATACGATTTTAACATTTGCAGCCCTCAGTCTCCTCGGAGCAACACTGACCCTACCTGGTATTGCCGGTATTATCTTAGGCATCGGTATTGCCGTTGATGCGAATATTCTCATCAATGAACGTATCCGTGAAGAAAGTCGAAAAGGTATGAGTGCTTTTGCAGCTCTAGATCGTGGTTTTAAACAGGCTTTTGCAACCATTGTTGATGCCAATGTTACAGCAATTATAGCGACTGTTTTACTTTTTTGGTTTGGTACCGGTCCCGTTCGTGGTTTTGCCGTAACCATGTTGCTTGGTATTATCATTTCCATGTTCACCAATATCACCATTGTACGCATCATCATGATTTGGATTGTTCGTAAATGGAAAATTAAAAAATTGCATATTCACTCTGCTTTCAACATTCTTCCCGAAAATACAACTTTCCACTTTATGAAAGCACGCTTTTTGGGTATTGGCATCTCAATTGTTTTATCAATGGCTTCAGTTTTTCTCTTCTTTAAACCTGGCTTGAATTTCGGCATTGATTTCATTGGCGGGAGCCAAATGAGTATTACCACGAAAGCACCAGCAGATCTAGCAACTCTGCGTTCCAAGCTTTCTACCCTTAATATTGGTGAAATTACGCTGCAAAATATTGATAATGAAAATACCGTACTCATTCGCATGCAGAAACAAAATGGTGGCGAAACACAACAAACTATCGCCATTGATAAGGTCAAAACAGCTGTACAAAAGATCTATCCTGATACCACATTTGACCAAATAGAAGTTGTTGGCCCTAAAATTTCAGGCGAGCTTGCCACAGCAGCTTTTACGGCTGTTATTCTTGCAGCTATTGCCATGACACTCTATATATGGTTACGCTTTGAATGGTTCTTTGCCATTGGCGCCATTGTCACACTCATTCTAGACACCACAAAAATGATTGGTTTTTTTGCTTTATTTCAATTTGATTTTAATTTAACAGCCATCGCGGCACTCTTAACAATTGTTGGGTATTCTATAAATGATAAGGTTGTTGTCTATGATAGAATGCGCGAAAATATACGTCTTTATAAAAAAATGTCGTTGCAAGAGCTCATTGATCTGTCCATTAATCAGGTTCTTGTCCGTTGTTTTTTTACATCGGCCACAACAATTCTTGCTATGCTTCCTATGGCAATATGGGGTGGAAGTGCCGTTCATAATTTTGCAGTGCCCATGGTCTTTGGGATTGTTGTTGCAACATCATCTTCTATCTTTATTGCTGCTCCTATTTTACTTTTGCTAGGAAACTGGTGGCGTGAACGAAATAATCGTGTAAATACTAAAGAAAAATGAAAATGTCCTTTAATGCGTATGATACATCATTCCTTCCTTTTCAAAAAAACAAGAGGCATTTTTATTCATTCGCTTTTTGATCAAGAATAGTCAATAACCTATGCTCCATGACACCCCCCTTATCACAACTATTGTTGCCGGTTTATGTTTAGCATTTCTCTTGGGAATGATTGCTAGCCGTTTGCGAATTTCCCCTCTCGTCGGCTACTTATTAGCCGGTGTTATTGTGGGGCCCAATACAGGCGGATTTAAAATAGATTCCGTTATTATCAGTCAACTTGCTGAAATTGGTATTATTTTGCTCATGTTTGGTGTTGGGCTACACTTTTCCTTGAAAGATCTTTTATCTGTCAAAGCGATTGCTGTCCCCGCAGCTCTTGCACAAATGGCATTTTCTACTTTTCTAGGCTTGTGCCTTGGTCTGATTATGGGGTGGGACTTCAGCGGTAGTTTGATCTTCGGTCTTGCTTTATCCATAGCAAGTACTGTTATCCTGCTACGTGCTTTGCAAGAGCGTCATCTTATTGAAACAGAAAAAGGCCGCATTGCCGTTGGATGGTTGATTATTGAAGATTTAGCAATGGTCCTTATACTTGTCCTCATCCCATCCTTAGCAAGCATCCTCAAAAATACAAATAAAGAGGCCTTGGACCCTCTCGTTCAATGGTTAGATTTAAGCATTTGGGGTATTTTGGGTCTCACCATTCTGAAAGTGATTATATTTATCGCACTGATGCTCATCATTGGGCGACGCGTTATTCCATGGCTTTTAAAAATGAGCGCACAATCAGGATCACGTGAGTTATTCCGTCTTAGTGTCTTTGCTATTACCCTAGGTGTGGCTTTCGGAGCAGCTCATTTATTTGGAGTGTCTCTTTCCCTTGGTGCTTTTTTTGCCGGTATGGTTATGAGCGAATCAGAATTAAGCCACCATGCTGCTGAAGAATCCTTACCACTGCGCGATGCTTTTTCTGTTCTCTTTTTTGTTTCTGTAGGCATGTTATTTGATCCAGAAAAACTCTTGACTCATTTTTTCCCTCTCTTAGCTACCTTATTCATTATCGTCATTGGAAAATCTGCTGTTGCCTTTTTCATCATTAAAGCTTTTCGCTATTCTAATGCAACAGCTTTGACGATTTCGGCAAGCCTCGCTCAAATCGGAGAATTTTCCTTTATTCTTGCTGGCTTAAGTTTAAGCTTAGGGCTTTTAAACAATGACGCTCACGATTTAATTCTTGGAGGAGCAATTTTTTCTATTTTGCTCAATCCTCTTGTTTTTATTGCCTGTAATAAAATTAAAAAACATCTAGAAAAACTTTCTGTTTCTTCACAAAATGCCCAAACAATTATTGATATTGATCCACAAGATCCTGACCAAGATTCTTTACCAGTGACCTTAAAAAACAACCATATCGTCATTATTGGCTATGGTCGTATTGGTCAGTATGTTGCATTATCTTTAATAAATAGTGATAAACCTATAGTGATTGTGGAAGAATCAAAACGCCTTGCTGATAAAGCCATTTTAGATGGTTTTGAAGCTATTTGCGGCAATATCATTCAACAAGAAATAATGAACGCAGCAAATATCAGTCATGCAGAGAAAGTTGTTATTACAATGCGAAGTACCATTGAAGTAGGAGAATGTATCGTAAATATACGTGATATGAAGAATGACATCCAGATAATCACACATGCATTATCCGATACAGAAACAGCTTATCTCATTGATTTAGGTGCTGATGTTGTAGTAACGGATGATGAAGAAATTGCCAATGGCATTATAGAGCATATAATGGAACAAAGATCTAAAGATCTGTAGAGAATATGCACATTATGAAATGTTTATAAAAAACAAATGGATAAAAAAGCGTGAAAATAAAGCAATTTATATGGCCCTTAATTGGTATCTTAGCAATGTTGATATCTATTCGGATTCTTTATATAAAGCTCTCTGCCATTTCGTTTGGGGATGTATTGGAACGTTTGGGCGATTTAAATGCACAGCACTGGTTATTAGCCTGTTTATGTTCTCTGCTTGCTTATGCTGCTCTTGCTGGATATGATCGCATTGCCTTACAACATCTGGGCCATAAAATTTCTTGGATTTTTATTGCTATATGTTCATTTACAACTTACGCTCTTTCACACAATATTGGTGCTTCAGTTTTTTCTGGAGCCGTCGTGCGTTATCGTGCCTATAAAATGAAGGGATTAAATGGAACAGAAATCGCAATATTAGTAGGTTTTTGCTCTTTTACCTTTGTAATCGGCACAATCTTGTTGTTGGGGATCGTTTTAATTCTGCAACCTGAAATTATCTCTCTCATTCATGAAGAGCTTCCTCAATGGCTTGGAACGACAGTTGGGGTGATTTTACTCAGTTTCATAGCACTTTATACATTTGGGAGCTGGCTTCAATTGAAACCCTTACGCTTGGGCAAGAAAATTCAGCTTTCCTATCCACGGTTAAAAATTGTTATTCAGCAGCTCCTCGTTAGCCCCTTAGAGCTTTTAGGGGCCGCAGGAATTATATATGCTGTCCTCCCACACAATACAGATATTCATTTTATTTCTGTTCTTGGAGTTTTCCTAGCATCTTTTACGATAACACTTCTCTCTAACGCTCCAGCAGGTGGCGTAGGTGTTCTTGAAGCTCTCTTCATAACGGGCATGCCCAATACAAATCCAACCGATGTTATCGCAGCACTTATTGTCTTTAGAATACTTTATTTGATCATACCCCTCATCATTTCATTATTTGTGGTTGCCATTTTTGAAACGCAACAATATTTGAAGAGAGTCAAAATACCACCTGAATAAATGAGATCCTATCAATAATTTTTTTCATATATAAATAGTCATCATGTAGAAGTTTAGTTGCATATATGAATTAATACAATCACTATTTGTATTTATCTTTTTTATATTGGGCCTTTAAGCGCCTTTTTTATAAGAATCCTACTCTATAAAAAACATAAAAATATACTTTTCTTAAAAAAACTCCCATAAACTTGAAAATATCTCTCCGTAAAGAAAAACAATTTCTTCTATAAGCTTCAATGAACCGTTAAGCCTATAAAATATTAGAGATAATTTTTAATGCTGTAATCGAATTCAATATTAGATAAAGTATATAATTGTTGTAGAAAAAAATATAAATTAAAAAAATTAAATACACTTTTAATAAAAGAAAATAATAAACGAATTTCTTCTAAACGATCATAAAAAATATGTAGTAATAGTGTATATACATATACGTCATACTTTTATTTATCATGTTTTAAACAAAGTCATGCCTCTCACAAAGAACAAAAAATACCATCGTGCAACCGATTACATATCTTTTTTTTAATATCGCTCATCCTTAATTTTCGGGGGTATATTAACCCCATTGACCAAATCAACAGCCCGCCGCAAATCTCCCTCAACCTGTTGCAAAGCAATCGCCACCCACCGCTGCGCAACCGGCTCCATCTTTGCTAACTTTAACAACTGCGCTTGATTATCCGCCAAGGTGGTCCCCCGCAAAACAGACCGCAACTCCGGCTGTAAATGCTGGGCAATACGGTTGAGGAGTTTCACCGACTCTTTCGATAAACCAATCCTATCAGCAATATGTGTAGCAAAGTGTAAACTTTGCATTTTGCCATTTAAATCACCATCATTTGGCAAAGGGACAACTTGTCTCTTTGCCACTTTATCTCCTTCACATTCGGTTTCATTGTCATTTGAATCAGCTTTCTCATTAGACCGTGTCCAAATGTTTTTGACACTGGATGAGGGTATTTGATATGCTTTTGCGAGCTTCGCCAAGGTCATATTCCGGCGGCGTAGCTCAGCCAAAATACTATGGCGATCCCATGTTTGTGTGATAGCCATAAACTTTCGCTCCTGCTTAAAACGGATACTCCAACAATCCATCTTTTGTGGGGTTCATTGTGTAATAACTGCCCTCTATAGCGGGCGGTAATAATAGTCAAAATCATTTTTCTGGTTTATCAACCTGAAAAATGTTCTTAATGGGTATTTTTTTGGTACGTTTAGAAACAAAACCTAAAACACCACTGGCAAAGCGGTTGCGTGAAATAAGACGAATACTCGGAAACGAAGAACGCGGTGCTTTTGCAAAATCTCTTAATTTGGCCAAAAATACGCTTGCAAACTATGAGCTTGGTATAAATGAGCCACCAGCATCTATCGCAATTGCCTATCACAAAATTTATGGCGTAGACTTTCATTGGCTTCTCACTGGTGAAGGTGAAATGTTTAGTGATATGGACAAAACAAAAGAAGCAGGCTTTAAACCACAAACGATCCCTTCTGGCTTGATGAAAAACTTGGTCGCATAGCTTATACAACCTATCGCGATGAAAATATAAAACTCCCCCCTGAAGATATAGCGGAACTCGCGGCCGAACTTTATAAAAAACTGCAAGAGCTGGTTCAAAACATCAACGACACGGAAGAAGTTGAGCTGACCTTGCCTCTTCTAAAATTGCACTTAAAGCGTCAAATTGAAGCTGAAAGAGCACATCTAGAAACTACACAAGATACGGCGTAATGCCTCTCTAAAATCAATGGGGGAATCTCTTTTTAAAATCCTATAACTTAAAACATACCTCAATATAAATAAGGAGCATTTTTGGCACGTCCTAACAAAGAACCACAAACAGAAATAGCAAAACGATTATGTGAAATACGCCTTGTCCTTGGTTTCAAGGAGCGCAAGCAACTTGCTAAACATTTTGATATTCCTGAAACGACTATGCGCAATTATGAAACGGGTTTACACGACCCCCCTGCATCTATACTGCGAATATATAAAAACCGTTGTGGAATATCTACAGATTGGCTTCTCACTGGAGAAGGCGAAATGTTTACAGACATGGCAAAAGCGAAAGCAGCAGGCTTTAAACCACAAACAATCCCTGCTGGCTTGATGAAAAAACTTGGTCGCATAGCTTATACAATCTATCGCGATGAAAACATAAAACTCCCCCCTGAAGATATAGCGGAACTCGCGGCGGAACTTTATAAAAAACTGCAAGAGCTGGTTCAAGACATCAACGACACGGAAGAAGTCGAAGCAAGTTTCCCTCTTCTTAAGATTCATTTAAAGCGTCAAATTGAAAATGAAAAGCTCACTTAAAAGCGCCACAAAATTCCATCTAAAACATCATTTAAAATGAAAAATGAAAGTGGAAATCTTTTTACATGAAGTAATTTCTATAACTTATTGATAAATAATATTTTTTATACATTTCTTGAGATTTCCATGCATATATGGAAATCTTTTTTGCTTTTTTGGTCATTTTCGGTTTATTTTGCAATGCGCTTCACATTTTATTGGATTTTTTCAAAGGATCTTCAAAGGCAGTTTTCTGGGCTTTCACAGACTTTTTAAAAATTTTCAAAGACCTTTCAAAGCTCTCTCTCATTTTTACGCTCAAATTCCGATTTTCGCTCTTTTTTAGCATTTCTTGCAATTTTAGGTATCAAAATTGATTTTGACAAAACACGCATTTAATGCTAAATTTTATACATAAAAACAATAAATTATCACATATTCCTAACTAACCCTACTTAGTACAAAACCTAGTGTAAAACTACAATAGTCTAAAACAAAATGGTGGGTGATGAGGGGATCGAACCCACGACCCGCTGATTAAGAGTCAGCTGCTCTACCGACTGAGCTAATCACCCATAGGCTTCTCAAAAGATAAGAATAAGCGTTTCTATAACGCCCCTAAGGATAGATGTCTAGATATTTTATTGTTTTTATATAGCCTCATTGTCTGTAAGATTAAAAATATGATGTTCACCACTTGATCTTATATAAAAATAAACCCATTATAATAGGTTCTATAAATAAATGTTCTGATTGTTACAGGAATCTATGATTGGAGGATTATCGAGCATAATGCCCGAGCAAAGTTCAGAGGAGCCTTCTTGTCATTATAAGCAAGGTGAGGCGTCGTTTTGTTTTATCAATAATCATATACATTTAAGTAATATTTTGTCGTTTTGGCATTGAATGTAAGTTTTTTACACTCAGTGTTTATGATCCAGTATACGAATAAGAGCTCATGAATTTTTTTTATCGATCGCGCGCTTTTAAGCTTTTAAAAGGTGAGAAATGATGGAATGGATCACTAATCTCCATGCGTGGTTTGGTTTAATCACGTTGGTTTTTCTCGAAATCGTTTTAGGAATAGATAACCTTATCTTTATTGCAATTTTAGCTGAAAAATTGCCGCTGCATTTGCGTAACCGTGCACGCTTGATAGGTCTTACTTTAGCGTTAATTATGCGGCTTTTCCTTCTCACAGTTATTGGATGGGTTATGAGACTCGATACAATAATTCTTTCACTTTCATCTTTTGTATTTAGTTGGCATAGTTTTATTTTAATCGGTGGTGGAGCTTTTTTGCTAGCAAAGGGAACGTTAGAATTACATGAAAGGTTAGAAGGAGTATCCCATGAAAGAAAAACTGATATTTCTTATGTTGTTTTTTGGCAAGTAATTGTTCAAGTCGTTGTGCTGGATGCCGTTTTTTCACTCGATAGTATTATTACCGCAACAGGTATGATTGCAAAAGAGCAGGCCGCTGTTATGTATATCGCTGTCATTATTGCTATGGGAGTCATGATGTGTGGTTCTGGCGCTCTTATGCGTTTTATTAATCGTCATCCCACGATCGTAATTCTTTGTCTTGGATTTTTGATGATGATTGGTTTTTCACTCATTGTTGAAGGGTTTGGTTTTCATATTCCAAAAGGATATTTATACGCTGCCATTGGTTTTTCTGTTCTCATCGAAGCTTTTAATCAAATTGGACGTCGTAATCGTGAAAAGATGATAACAACGAATAATCTACGTAGTAGAACAGCTGATGCTGTTTTGAGGCTCTTAGGAGGGGGAAGTAAAGATAGTCATCTTGCTGAAACTGTAGATGTCATTGCTGAACAAGCTGCAGCTTCTGAGTTGTTTAGACCAGAAGAAAAAGAGATGATTCGTGGTGTTCTCGATTTAGCTGATCGTCCTGTTCGCTCTATCATGTCGCCGCGAAATGAAATTGAGTGGTTAGATTTAAATGCTGACGAAAATGAAATGCGTGAAGAATTACAAAAGGTTAAACATAGCCGCTTAATTCTTGCGCGTGAAAAAGTGGATGAGTTTGTTGGCGTTGCATTGACAAAAGATCTTCTTTTAAATTTGGCTGAAGGTAAAAAAATTAATTGGAAAAAAGCTATGCGAGAGCCTCTCGTTGTTCATGAAAATACAAGTGTTTTACGATTGATGGAGCAATTACGTCATTCTTCGATTCAGCTTGCAATTATTGTTGATGAACATGGATCTTTTGAAGGAATTGCGACACCAACCGATATTCTTGAAGCGATTGCAGGAGATTTTCCTGATGATGATGAAGAACTCATGATTGCAGAACAACTTGAAAATGGTAGCCTCCTTGTAGAGGGATATGCTGATATCCGCCGTTTAAGTGGTTATCTTGGACGAAATCTTGTTGATGAAGCAGACCGTTATACGACTCTGGCAGGCTTTATGCTTTGGCAGTTTGGTCATTTACCGAATGAGGGAGAAAGTTTTGAAACGGATGGTTTACGCTTTAAAGTGATTGAAATGGAACGCCGAAATATCTCTAAAATCCTTATTTCTCCACTTGTGCTACCAGAAAAAAGCTAATTCTTTTAACACATGAGATGCGTAAAGAAATTTTATCATAAAAAGAATAAGAAGTTTATAACTTAATCACATTTCATTATCTTTATATTTTTTAAAGCATGCAATAATGAATATATAAAAGTTAAATTATCAACCAACTTTCAGTACAAAAAAGTTTTTATTGATGATTAGAAAATAGCTTAAAATTATTTAATAAAGGATCATTACTTAAAAAAATGGTGATTATAGACAAAATATTAATTTATAATAACTATTTATGACTGTTTATTAAGATATGACCTTCACATTAAGACGTTTGTTTGCAAACATGAGATTACCGTCCTTAATAATGCTCAGATTTCCATCACTGTTGACTCACACTAACTGGTGACTTTTGAACAAAACACTATCTTTTATGAATTTTAAAAGATACTATTTTTTATCTTTTTTTCTGATACATTTAGCGCCTTTGTCCCTCCAAGAATGAGACTTCACCCCACTGTAAAGCTCTTATTCAGAACTGTTTTTCTTCCAGATGGCTCATGTTTTTGATACTTTTTCAATCAAGGCGTAGCTCAATTGCTTTGATTTTGCTACTTCCTTGGCTAAAGCGATAGCGCGTTCAAGATGAAGCGGTTGGATGTTTTCATCAAAGCCTAAATGATCTCCTAAGGCAAAGCTTTGCTGATAAGACTGCAAAGTCTCAACATCGCCTAACAAAGCAAGAGCACCGATATGAAGTAAAGCATAATCCGTATTGTTTGCCTTATCCGTTGCATCCTTTTCCCAAGAAGCGATACCATAATCACAGCGAAGTCTTTTAGAAAGGTCAATTGCGCTTACTGCCCATTCTAGCGCATCATCAAGCGCTTGTGTTAAACGATCTGATGTGATTTCTGGTTCAAAGATTTCCAATCCTTTAGCTTCAAAATTAAGCTGTATATCTGGAATATTTTCCGTGTGAGTAGGATCAATAAATTTGCAAGCTGCGGAAAGAATGCTGGTGCTAATCAAAAAGGCGCTATCAAATTGCGGGCTATCTTTAGCAATTTCATCGTTGTAAAGAATGTCTACTTCACGATCAGCCAATTGATAGCTTGCCATATGGTCATTCTCATCGATTTTCTCGGTTGACGAGCCTAGGCTTTTTAAAAGGGCTGTGGCACTTTCCATGGTCAATGGAGCATCTCTATCATCCGTTTCATCTATCTCCTCTGTCGCCTCAACAGCAGACTTTTTGGACGCAACAGACGATGTTTGTGGATCCAAGCTCAAACAATTGGAGCGTTTTTGGGAAAACCTGCTCGATAACGCAGAGCAAGAGTAAGAACATTGTCAATATCATATTTTGTGAAACAATCTGCAAAGCCTAGATGATTTTTTCTTTGAAAACTCTCCTTATAAAATTTGAGTTTTTTGACATTTCCTATCAAAATAAGTGCAATAAGGTGACATACTGCAATGCACACTTCACTGTTCGGTGACAAAACCGCATAATCATAAATGATTTGATTGACATTTTGCTGCTCAGCCCATTCAAGAATATCCGTACAAATCTCCTTAACTTTGCCTCCATCCAATTCAGTACTAGAAACTGTATAAACTTCTTCTGCTTCTTTGAGAGCTGTATATTGAGGCATATTATAGAAAATCTCTCTATGAGCAGTGGAAAAACCAAGTGTTGAAAGGGAAGCCTTAAATGCAACTATCGGTTCTTCTCCATCACGTTGAAGGCTGTACATTATATTAATGATACGGTCTTTACTGATAAAATAAGCATTGCGATTGTAGTTTTTATCACGATAAACTGTCCAACCTATTTCTTTTAATTGCTCTGCAACTTTATTGAAAGTAATCAAAGCTTGTGGAGCAAGATGTGCTTCTGCTGCTTCTCGCTCATGAAGGATTTTTAAATGTTTTTCAGCAAATTCAACGGCATGGTTAACATATTTTTCTACTTCATCATCATCCAAATATTCAGAAACCGTACCTGCTTCTAGAAAGCTTTGATAAGATTTCAGGACATCAATTCGACCTGTCAACGCTAAACAAGCCAAATGCCAAACTATACGTATATTGTAGTTATATTTTTGAACAAGTGTTTTGCTTTCGATCGATGCTTGTAAATCTTGGGCGCGTGCCCATTGTATTATCCGCTCAGAGATTTTTGTCAACTCTTGCTCATTCAACGTCTCTACACAAATATCAATTCCTTTATCAACCCCACGAAAATTCTCCCCTCCAATCGTGTTAAAAGGCTGATAAATATTTGTAGCTGATATGTGCTTAGATTTTCCACTATGGTGAATATAATGGCAAGCTACAGAAATCTCTTCGTTGGAGGTCACAGCTTCAAGATGGACATTGTACTGATCATGGAGGCGTATAAAGCCAAAATCAAACTGGATAAAGCGGTCTGGCAAAGAGAGCCACATTTTTCCAAGATCTGTGGCAAACCACCCTTGGTTTTTAAGGATATTACTTGCCGTAGTAATACTCATCAGCTTTGCTTTAGGCTTTTTACGAATAAGAATATCATCTAACTCACCGTTTTTATAAGCCTGAGCAAAAAAGATAACGCGCTCAACCTGTGTCATCTTTTCATAATCAGAAAACTCTGGTGCATATAGTTGAAGTGTAGGTTTGTAATTCCTTAAAGCTTCAATATCACCAAGTAAAGCTTTTGCAACAAGAGAATGATCAGCAGATTCTGCACATAATTTTTGTTCAATATCTTGTGCTTGCGCCCAAACTAACACGTTGTTTAAAGCTACCTTAACGTGGTTCTCAAAAAATTCTAGCGCTGTAACACCAAAATTCTCTTCTGAAGAAATCAGCATATTTTCATATTGATATTGAGATTTTTTACCGTTAGCGTATTCCCATCCAAGACAATAGGCAGCAGTGGTAAGACTGACAGAAACCCACAATCTTCCACTATCTCGTCCATAATCTATGACACCATAGTAAATACGCACGATACGATCAGGGAGATGATAATAAGCAAACATATCACCCATTTCATCGCAGTGAATCTCCCAACCCAGCCTTTTTAAAATCTCTGTTGCATCTTTGGTTTGCATCATTGTTCACTTATTAACTAATTGTGCAACATCAGCTAAGGTATAGGTTTTCATAGATGATCCCCCTAAAAAAATAATGGTAGTTTAACATTGGAATTCGGAAGTAAAACCACTATATAAAGTAATTTACTTCAAGTTATCTGTAATCCTTTTACAGAGAAATTCATAAAAATTACTTGCATAATAATGTGACTCTCCAGATGGAATTCTGACATAAAGTGGGCATTCACCATCCTGAAACTGAGAATAATCAAAGTAAAAGGTTTCACCAAAATCTGTTCTACTCACAACAAGCTGTTCTAATGTCGCAAAGCCATGTTTCCTATGATATAAGTTTTTATCCACAATATCGCCAGCAGGATGATCCTCAAAACTTGCGTTATAAATGCTAAAAATTTCCTCATAACCAATTTCTCCTCCTCCATAATTTTTTAAAAAACTTTTATAGGACGATGTGAATTGTAAACCGAGAGTTCTCTCAGCTTTTTCAATCAATATATCATCAGGAGCATCCTCTGCAGTGCCAAAATTGATAATATCATCACCATATTTATTTACTTTATCAATTAATTGTGCAACATCAGCTAAAGTATAAGTTTTCATGAATCTTCCCCTGCGTGACCCCTTATTCTTTTGCATAAAAAATCACAAAAATTACCTATGTAATAATGAGACTCTCTAGAAAGATTAGAGATTTCTCCATCCGCCATGTCATCTCCTCCATAAATTTTTCCAAAAACGCTTGTAAAAAGGGATTGGTTGTGGAGTAGGAGTTGTCTCAGTTTTTTTCAATTGGTTGATCACCATAAGGTATCTCAGCTCCCACGTGTACTATAATCCTTTTGCAAAGGAATTCATAAAAATTACTCGCGTAATATTCGCAATCTTCAGATGTAAACTTGAGGTAAAGTGGACATTCTCCATCCTGAAACTGTGTATAATCAAAATAAAAGGTTTCACTAAAATCAGCATCACAAACGACAAGTTGTTCTGGTGTCGTAAAACCACGTTTTCTATCATTTAAATTTTGGAAAACAATATCGTTAACAGAAACACCTATAGGATGTTCATAAAGACTATAGATTTCTTCACCAGCAATGTCCCCGCCTTTATAATGTTTAAAAAAACTCTTGTAAGACGATGTAAATTTCAAACCAAGAGCTTTCTCTGCTTTTTCAATCACGAGATCATCAACAACATCATCTTCAGTACGAAAATTGATAATATCATCATCATATTTATTTACTTTATCAATTAATTGTGCAACATCAGCTAAAGTATAAGTTTTCATGAATCTTCCCCTGCGTGATCCCTTATTCTTTTGCATAAAAAATCACAAAAATTACCTATGTAATAATGAGACTCTCTAGAAAGATTAGAGATTTCTCCATCCGCCATGTCATCTCCTCCATAAATTTTTCCAAAAGCGCTTGTAAAAAGGGATAGGTTGTAGAGTGGGAGGGTTCTCAGTCTTTTCAATCGGTTGATCACCATCAAGTATCTCATCTCCTACGTGTACTATAATCCTTTTGCAAAGGAATTCATAAAAATTACTCGCGTAATATTCACAATCACCCAATGCAAGCCTGACATAAAGTGGGCATTCTCCATCCCGAAACTGTGTATAATCAAAATAAAAGGTTTCATCAAAATCAGCCTCACAAACGATAAGCTGTTCTGGTGTCGCAAAACCATGTTTTCTATTGAGTAAGTTTCGATAAACAATATCACCAGCAGGAATACCTTCTCCACCATCTCCATAAATGCTAAAAATTTCTTCACCACCAATTTCTCCTCCTCCATATTTCTTTAAAAAAACTTTGTAAGACGATGTAAATTTTAAACCCAGAGCTTTCTCCGCCCTTTCAATCTGTAGATCATCCGTTTCATTCTCTTCATCATCTTCACTACCAAAAGTGATAATATCATCATATTTATCAACTAATACTATAACATCATTTAAGGTATAGGTTTTCATAGATGATCCCCCCTAAAAAAATAATGGTGGTTTAACATTTGAATTCAGAAGTAAAACCACCATACAAAGAAATTTACTTCAAGTTATCTGTAATCCTTTTACAAAGAAATTCATAAAAGTTACCTGCGTAATACTGGGGATCGCTAGGTGGAAATCTAAGATAGAGCGGACACTCACCATCCTGAAACTGAGAGTAATCAAAATAAAATGTCTCACCAAAATCTGTTCTACTCACAACAAGCTGCTGTGGTTTTGCTAAACCATTTTCTATATCCGTTATATGATAGTAAACAATATCATCACTACGAGCAATTTCAAAATTTGTATTATAAACACTTAATATTTCCTCACCACAGATCTCTGCTCTTCCATAGTTTTTTAAAAAACTTTTATAAGAAGATGTAAACTGCAAACCGAGAGTTTTTTCTGCTTTTTCAATCAATACATCATCAACTGCTTCATCTGTAGTGCCAAAATCAACACTATCAATATATTTATCAATTAGTCCTGCAACATCATCCAAGGTATAGATTTTCATAAATCTTCACCTACATGATCCTTAATTCTTTTGCAAAGGAATTCATAAAAATTACTCGCGTAATATTCGCAATCTTCAGATGGAAGCCTGACATAAAGTGGGCATTCTCCGTCCCGAAACTGCGTATAATCAAAATAAAAAGTTTCACCAAAATCAGCATCACAAACGACAAGCTTTTCTGTTGTCGTAAGACCACGTTTTCTATCATTTAAGTTTTGGAAAACAATATCACCACCAGGAATATCTTCTCCACATTCCTTATAAAGACTATAGATTTCTTCACCACCAATTTCTCCTCCTACATATTTTTTTAAAAAAACTTTATAAGATGATGTGAATTTCAAACCAAGAGCTTTCTCCGCCTTTTCAATCTGTAGATTATCAGCTGCATTTTCTTCAGTACGAAAATTGATAATATCATCATATTTATCAACTAATACTGCAACATCATCTAATGTATAGGTTTTCATCAATTATTCTCCATCAATTATTTTATAAATTTCTTTTTTCTCTGCTCAATTAACCGTAGAGCATTACTGTTGATGCTCCTGTCCCCATCTGTCAAAATCTAGACCTATAATACCCCATCTCATATCGATTATTCCTCCTAAATGACTGTTTTTTTGTTCTCTATAGCCTTTAGCACGTTCCTTCCAATATTCCTCTCTCCATTTTTTAAACTTGTCCCTCTCTATAAGTGATTGATGTTTTTTAGGATTATTATGAATCACGGAAGTATATTGGTTATGAAATTCATGGCTCATTTCTGCTAAGGGACCATCAGGGGTTTGATTTAGGTGATGCAACTCAATAGACTTACCATCATGTCCTATAGGGGCTCTTCCTGCTTCCATTCTTTCAACATTGGTACCCCACACTTCTTTTTTGTTTTCAGTCCATTTAACCCTTTTGTTAGGATCAAACAAATCGTCTCTCCGATAGACTTTATTTGTCTGACCAAATTTGCTATCAGTAAATTTAGTGGGTCTTCCTTTTAACCAATACTGTTTTTCTTTAACAGCGAGTTTGGTTTGTTCTTTCTTCGCTGCAAGTTTTTCAAGATCTCCTTGAACTGCAAGTTCTGCAAGATTTTTCTTAGAAGCGAATTAAGAGATCGTAAATAATACCACTACTAGGAATATCTGCTGTATATCCCTTATAAACGTTACATATTTTCTCCCCCCCATGTCACCTCCCCCATAATTTTTTCCAAAAGCGCTTGTAAAAAGGGATTGGTTGTGGAGCGGGAGGGTTCTCAGTCTTTTCAATCGGTTGATCACCATCAGGTATCTCAGCTCCTACGCTTTCTTTAATTCTTTTACAAAGGAATTCATAAAAATTACTCGCGTAATATTCGCAATCTTCAGATGGAAGCATGACATAGATTGGACATTCACCATCCCGAAACTGTGTATAATCAAAATAAAAGGTTTCACCAAAATCCGTTCTGCTTACAAAAAGCTGTTCTGGTGTCACAAAGCCTTTTTTTCTATTGAGTAAGTTTCGGTAAACAATATCACCAGCAGGAATACCTTCCCCACCATCTCCATAAATGCTAAAAATTTCATCACCACCAATTTCTCCTCCTCCATATTTCTTTAAAAAAACTTTGTAAGACGATGTGAACTTTAAACCAAGAGCTTTCTCCGCCCTTTCAATCTGTAGATCATCTGTTTCATTCTCTTCATCATCTTCACTACTCAAATTGATAATATCATCATCATATTTATTCACTTTATCAATTAATTGTTCAACATCAGCTAAGGTATAGGTTTTCATGAATCTTCCCCTGCGTGCCCCCCCCCTTATTCTTTTGCATAAAAAATCACAAAAATTACTTATGTAATACTGAAGCTCTCGAAAAAGACGAGTGATTTCTCCATCCCCTCGTGTCATCTCTTCCATATTTTTTTCCAAAAGCGCTTGTAAAAAGGGATAGGTTGCGGAATGGGAGTGGTCTCAGTCTTTTCAATCGGTTGATCACCATCAAGTATCTCATCTCCCGCGTGTACTATAATCCTTTTGCAAAGGAATTCATAAAAATTATTCGCGTAATATTCACAATCACCCAATGCAAGCCTGACATAAAGTGGGCATTCTCCATCTCGAAACTGTGTATAATCAAAATAAAAGGTTTCATCAAAATCAGCCTCACAAACGATAAGCTGTTCTGATGTTACAAAACCATCTTTTCTATCGAGTAAGTTCCGGTACACAATATCACCAGCAGGAATACCTTCTCCACCATCTCCATAAATGCTAAAAATTTCTTCACCACCAATTTCTCCTCCTTTATAATTTTTCAAAAAACTCTTGTAAGAGGATGTGAATTGTAAACCAAGAGTTTTCTCCGCCTTTTCAATTATGAAATCATCAACTGCATTTTTTGCAGTACCAAAATTGATAATATCATCATCGTATTTATTCACTTTATCAATTAATATTGCAACATCATCCAAGGTATAGGTTTTCATCAATTATTCTCCATCAATTACTTTATAAGTCTCTGTTTTTTCTCTTTTCATCAACCGTAGAAGATTACTGCTGATGCTCCTGTCCCCATCTGTCAAAATCTAGACCTATGATACCCCATCTCATATCGATTATTCCTCCTAAATGACTGTTTTTTTGTTCTCTATAGCCTTTAGCACGTTCCTTCCAATATTCTTCTCTCCACTTATCAAACTTTTTTCTCTCTATAAGCGATTGATGTGTTTTTGGATTATTATGAATCACGGAAGTATATTTATTATGAAATTCATGACTTATTTCTGCTAAGGGACCCTCAGGGGTTTGATTTAGGTGATGCAACTCAACAGGCCTGCCATCACGTCCTATAGGTGCTCTTCCTGTTTCCATTCTCTCAATATTAGTGCCCCATATATCTTCCCCTTTTACTATCCATTTAACCCTTTTGTTAGGATCAAACAAATCGTCTCTCTGATAAACTTTGTTTGTCTGACCAAATTTTCTATCGGTAAATTTAGTGGGTCTCCCTTTTAACCAATTCTTTTTTTCTTTAGAAGCGAGTTTGGTTTGTTCTTTTTTCGCTGCAAGTTTGGCAAGATCTCCTTGAACTGCAAATTCTGCAAGATTTTTCTTGGAAGCAAATTGAGCAAAATCTTTCCTCGCCATGAATTTGATCCAAGCTTTTTCGCCAAGCTGTATGCCTCCCTTGACTGCCCCAGCTCCTCCAGCAAAGTTTTCTAGAACTCCGGCTGATAATCTGCCGCTTTCAAAACCAGCATTAAAAGCTCCGTCAACCTCCGCTTTGTCAAAATTCTCTTTTATGTAACCTATATGCCCTATAAAAGAATCCTCAACACCTCCCCAGAATTGATCGGCAGCTTCCTTGACATCATCAACCATATGTCCACTCACAACCCAAGACGCTCCTGTTCCAATACTATTAAGAGTTGCTTTACTGCTCTCCCATGGATTTCTATTAACTATTACTGCTAACAGTATGTTTTGCATAGCGCGATGAGCTAAGTCATCAGCTAAGTCCAATAGCTTGATTGGTATATCGGCAATGAGACCAAACATCATGCCTGTTCCAAAAGTTCTATCTTGTTGTTCGTCAATCTCGAACCATTTTTCATTAACTTCTTTTCGGCATTGATCATCAGGACACTCTTCTAACTCTTTCTTCATCTGAGCCCGTTGGGCGCTACCCAAAAAGTTATTCTCCGCAGCATTACCTGCGGCATCAGCACCGGTATTGACATCACCACCAGCAAGGGCAGCAGCAAAGCCTCCCGCAATGCGTGCGATATCAATGGTGTGCTCTCTAAAGTTAGCAAATTGTGCATCAATCTTTGCCGTGATGCGCGCTTGTTCTTCCGGCGTTGGGGTGCGACCATTCAGGTCCCCCATTTCCTCTTTCACAATGTTTTGCATCCACAGTTTAAACTGGAGCATGGCGGCGGCTTCACCTACAGCCCCTCCCACAGCACCAGCTGTACAATCCCCACTCGCTGTCGCACCAACAATACAGCCAAGCCCCGCATGAGCGACGATCTGTGTAACCGTGTCTATTTTACCCTCTGCCTTGGCGGTACCAATTTCTTCCGCTAATGTTTTTCCAAGGGTTCCTGATAAGGCAGTGCGCAGATTGTTAAAAAAGTTCTTATCTAAAGAACCGCCTTCAAGAGCCGTTTGCACACCCGTGCCAATAGCGGCTTTGATCAGATTCTTTTCTGCCTCACGCGTAATGCGATCGACCAAAGGTGCGGTTTTTGGTAAGGACTGACCAACACCAGCCATCTGTGTGAGTTGACTGGTCAAGCCTGCCGTTAACATTGAAGAGACAATACTCAAGACATTTTTCGAAGAGCCTAGCTCATGCAATGCCTCGGCAATGTTGCCGCGATTATTGACAAGAGCCACAGCACTTTTGTTGATCAATGCTTGGACACCTGCTTGTATCGCTGCATTCATGGCTGTGCTGGAGCCAACACCCAATGTGCCAGCAATGGCACCGGCTGCACTGGAAGCCGTTCCGGCGGTAACAGCTGTCACGATCAAGGTGACTAAAGCCGCCCCTACTTCTGTGAGACCTTGCTTTTTATAATCCCACTCTTGAAACTCAGCCTTCACAGCCTGCCAATCGACCTGCTTGGCTAATTCTGGATCATCCCGCAGTTGCTTGATCCAGGACAGTTCTGGAGAACGTGCTAATTCCTCAAGAGATTGGTCAAAATCACCGGTTTGTTCATATTCAACAACAAAGCCATCGCCCGCATCAAGCTTCATGCCCCCACCAGCTTCCATGGTCACATGCTCGATGGTATCCTGCAGATAGCCTTTGTCGCTCTCACTCCACCACACAAGGTTTTCATTGCGCTGATAGGTGTCTTTAAAATCCTGATCCTTGTTGGTCAGAAACTTGATCTTCCCCTTATCTGATGCAAGATGTATCTTATCACCACTTTTTGCCCCTATGGCTTTAAGTGTGAGATCCCCATCCTTGGCATGCATGGAGAGATTGCCATCCGTTTCTATCGTGGTTTTATTGGTGGTAACTTCGGTTGATTGTTGACGAAACTTATTCTTTTGCTTCGATTTATCGCCGCCCTTCCCCCTAAGGTCTAAGTCAAAACTGCTAAAATCTTGCTCTGAAACCACGTTGAGAGCGCCACCACTGGTGAAATCCCCATCACCCTTGGCTTTAATCTTTCCCGCAAGATTAAGCTCACCGCCTGTAACAATGGTTAGATTGTCACCACTGTTGACTTCAGCCAACTGGTGCAAACTGCTTTGAGCATTATAATGTCCTTTTTCCAAGCTTTGCTTATGATCACTCTCTAGTACCAATGAACCAATGGTCGCAGAACCATCGACAATCACCGTCATCGAGCCACCACTGCTCCATTGTCCACCATTCATGCTTAAATCGCCAAGAGAATGAATATTCAAATCCTGAACAGAAATAATTTGAGCCTGCTGTCCGCTCCGATCAACAAAACCATATGGATTCGTGTCACGGATTTTGGCCGTCCCATCGGCTATAGTTTCTGCATCGATAGTGATGATATCCCCCAGAATAACCCCTGACGAATTGACAAAAAGCCCTTGACTGCTCAAATCAACAGCACCGCTGCCCAGCAAAAACCCACCATCATTCAACAAAGTTTGTGTTGTTGAAACGTTGAGTGCATCCTCACTCAAAATGGTGCCGCTATTAGCAAAGCGATCCGTCTCTATAGTGACGCCATTGCCTTTTATTCGAGCACTGGCAAGGCTTGCTTGCTGTGTTTTTGCCCCATAAATATCCTGCGTGAGCAAAGAGTTTGGTGACAAATAAACGCGAGGCACCAAGACTTCTTGCCCGTTGACAACATGCATCTCAAGCCAGATCATATCCTCTTTAATCTCAGCAATTTGCTGAGACGATAAAGGTTTTCCTAGCTCTAACCCTAATGGGCCTTGCTGAGCGATGGCATTGTCATAAAGCCTTTGCATTTGTGCATTGGGATCATCAACATCTATAAGACTGCGATTACCGGTGAGTTCAAAGATTTGCTCCCCCACCAGACGATATTCATAATAGGCATCCCCTAATCTTTTAAACACGTGCTCAGGCTTATAATTGCCAACCCTTTTGAGGAAATAATCAGAACCCAAAAATTTGCTGGGGTTAACAAAATCTGGACGCGTCTCGACTAAAAACGGCACATCTGGTGTTTGGGGTTTTGCCAATTCTGTCTGGACAGAGCTCAGACCATCTTGCTTTGGTACTTGTATGGATTCTGGTTCTGGTGTTTCGATACTCGGTGTAAAAAGGGCTTTGTGCCCCGTTAAACCATTGATAATCCCGTCTAATCGATCATCACTGATCAGTGGTTTAGAACCGTCAAAATCGGTATTTTTAACACCAGCCAAGCCTTTATCACCAGAGCTTAAGCCAACTTGCTCCACCCCCTCACGCACCGCATGATTGTCAATATAGCCTGTCACCTTGGCATCAAGCGTTCCCCCCGCTTCAATCGTGCCATAAACTGCATCATAAGTGCGTGTGGGTGTTTTGGTATTGGTCGTACTGCCATAATCTGTTATACCTCCAGTTGTGCACCCAGCATTGAAAATAGTACACTGTTTCTTCCTGCGATGTGTTTTAGTTACAATCTTGGTTGTTTCGATTAAATCACGCCCCTCATTAAGCAGCGTATCGCCCCGCATCTCAATGTTGCCATTGGCAGAAATCAAGCTATAGCTATTGCGGATATCGCCAGCATGAACCGTGAGATGACGCCCTGCTAAAATCTGTGCAGCATTATGCTTAAAATGTGCCTGCTGACGGATGATCGTGGTGTCGATATCTTTCTTTATCTGGTGGTGCTTAACATTGGTACCTCTCCATCTTCCCGCAACGAACCTATGAGAGACCACTTTATCGCTTACCTCAACCCCACCTTCACGCATGTTGGTAAGCGCTAAGACATCAAAACGCATATCACCTGAGACAGCTTCTAAAAGCCCCGAACTGTTGATGACATGACCAGCTCGCTCTCCACTTAAACCGTGGATGATGAGATTCTCTTCAGCGATGACATCGCCAAACTGATTGATAAAATCTCCATCTAAGGAGAGCGTTGTGGATTTCTTGGCATAAATCAGCCCGCTATTGCTTAAATCTCCGCTCACATTGAGCGCAACCCCATCTCCACTGGAACCAAGCACACCGGCATTGTTCAATGCATCTGTCGTCAAAACAAAAGCGCCACCACTTTTGAGAACCCCATCTTCAGCATTTAAAACCAAAGCCGCTTGCCCCAACAGTGGATCATGATTTTCTGCAACAAGCCTAAAAGCGCCATTGGCTAAAAATTGACCCGAATTTGCTAAAGAACCAAGCTTTGCATCAACAACACCCCCCACCATGATGCCCTGATTGCTTACAATACCAGAGCTGTTTAAGCTAAGTGTCCCGCCCTGCGCTTCCACACGCCCTGCATTGGTGAGCATGCCTGCCTTCAACGCAACATCATAGGCACCAATCTCACTTGTCTCACCCATCGTTAAGATGCCATCGCTAGAAAGCTCTATCCGCTTTTTGGAAACAATGCGCCCTGTTTGGTTGAGATTTGTTTGCGCATGCAAGCCAACTGCGTCATTGCTTTCTATTGTACCGCTATTGCTTAAATCACCACGGCTCGTGAATTGAAGAGCACCACGCTCCACCTCCACGCGCCCTGCTTGGATTACACTGTCTGCAACAACGTTAACTGCCCCTTGCGTCGAAATGAGACCATCAATATTCTCAAAACGCCCCACATCAATGTGCAAACCATCCCGCACTAAAACATGTGCACCTTCATCATGTGTGGCACTTTGTTGATCTGAATTTGTCGTTTTAGCGCCTTTACTGACAAAAGACGTTGCAATAATCTTCATCTCACCGGCAAGAGCACTGAGAAGACCAGCCTCATTGTTTACATGACCAGCACGTGTCTCTTTCAGCCCGCCAATGGTGAGAGATTCTTCAGCAATAACTCTGCCACCCTTATTGAGAAGATCGCCATCACTGGATAGATCCATGGACTTTTTTGCGTAAATCAGCCCACTATTGCTCAGATCTCCACTCACATTGAGAGCAACCATATCACCACTAGAACCAAGCGTACCAGCATTGTACAATTGCCCTGCAGACAAAACAAAACTACCCCCACTTTGGATAAGTGCCCCTGAAGCATTCTCAACTAAAGCCTGTTGTGTATCGCTCCCCTCTTGTGTGCTGATCGTCAGATGTAAATCATTGTTGGCAATCAACATCCCTTTATTGGTCAAAGCACCGGCATTAGCATTGACGCTGTCACCGCGCATCATGCCATGATTGATGATCTGATCACGCACTTGGAAAGCGAGTTCTCCACCTTGTGCTTCCACAGATCCCGCTTGGCTTAAACTCTCAGCGTTTGAGAGCACATCATGCCCCAATATCGTACTGTTCGCGCTGGTTGTGAGCATACTCCCAGCTGTCAATGCAGTCTTCTGCATACTGAGGATCTTACCTTTGTTGGTAAGTGCATTATGCGCTTGAAGCGTTACATCGCCATTAGACGAGACACTGCCTTCTTGGATAAGATCACCACTCTGCGCAAAAAGATCAACCTTTTGTTCTGCCGCTAAACGAGCCTGTGATGTGAGCGCTGCTGCTTTCGCCAAAAGAAAGCCGCCTGCACTATAATGACCAGCTCCTACGCTCAAGGCATCATCGGCTGTTAGAACAATATTTCCCCCAGCACCAATATGGTTGTTTAAAGCCGTAATTTGATTGGTTTTAATGGTCAAATCGCCAAGGGAAGAGACCCCTGTCTGATTGTTATCTTGCAAGCGATCCAGATCAATGACATCGGCATTGATCTGTAAAAGTGCACCAGCCGCAATGCGCCCACTGCCTGCCTCAACTTTTGTGGCTTGTAAATGTAAAGAACCTGTCGCTGACTGTTTTCCATCATTGCCAATGCCATTTGCCAATAAAGCGTTGCCCCCAAGCTTGATCATATTGGCATTCACATCAACATTACCGCTCGCTGCGACGCGAGCACTCTGTGTCAATTCAACAGTATGATGCGCCTTAAGCTCAATCGCCTTTTCTGAAAAAAGAAAGTCTTTTACATGAACATCGTCATGGTGAGAGTGTGCATGTACTGCACCTTTAGCACGGGCTTTAGCCAGCACCAGCTTGCCATCACTCGTCAATCTCATGGCGCCTGCATTGGCAACCATATCCCCCCGCATTTTAACGCCAGCCCCTTTATCGTTGGCAAGCACGCGGATCTGACCCGCATACATCCCACCAAACTCACTGGAATCTATTGCCAATTCCGGCTCTTTGCCATCAGAACTAAGAGACGTTGTTTCGCGTTTATCATAGTCAAAATGATTATGCCCCGCGATAACTGCTAAATCCCCTTTGACCTGTATGGGACCTGCGACACTGATCTTACGCGAAACCAGATCAAAAATATCCACTGTGCGCCCATCAACCCCTTTAGCACCAATGGTGATATCACCCCCTTCAACGCGGAAACCGCTCAAAGCCCCATTAGTACCAATAATCGGCTGTCCCGTCGATAAAGTCACCCGGGTGTATTGATAAAGCCACAGCCCTGACAGGTAATACCATTGGGATTAGCGATAATAACATCGGCCGCGGCCCCATGAACTTCGCTCACGCCTTCAAGACGCGAACGATTGGCACTTATCACTTCATTGAGAATAACCTTTGCCGCACCAGTGCCCCGTAAATTGCCATTGCCAAGCACCAAACCGCCAAGCTGTGAACGCGAAACCTCCTTGGTCGAATTGTTTAAAATAACGCCATGGGCATCAACATTAAAACTGTCATATTTATTATGAGAAAGACCCTGCCCATTGGGGCGTGCTATATCAACAAGTGGTACGCCATTGCTAGCTTCCCCTATCGTAGGGCGGAAAGAAGAGCCAACCCCATCAGCCGCTTTAATCCCTTGTGTCTCTTGAACTGCTGATCTTTGTCCACCAATTGCTTGGGCTTGCACTAACAATGGTTGGAAAGCTAAACTAAAACTTAAAATCAGGGAAAGCCCCTTATGGGCTCCTTGCTTTAAAAATTCAAGAATTCTCCACCCTATCTCACGTACAAATCCCACTTTATGCTTTTGCCCCTTCAATCCCCGCATCTTAACCTCCTCAAAAAGCTTCTATCTCTTAAAAAAACACCCTAATGGATATAATCTAGGCAATCTTTTTCTGCCCCTTTGCTTTTAAAATCTCAATAATGCTCGCACTTGAAATAACCCTGTCGCATTCCCCTTTTCTATCGGTGTCGATTGGGTTAAAATATTCGAATAAGAGGCATCAATATCCAAAAACTCCCCCGTTCCATGCACCCCCAATGTTGCCCCAACGAGGCTACCACCCAAACTGTTTCTAAGGGGAGCATTGGCGACCATCCCTAAATCAAGTGCCATATACGGTGCGAATTGGCTCATAAATTTACGCCCCATTTTCGAAGAAAAACCTGATAACAATAGCGACAATTCATTACGCCAAAACACCCCATTATTGCCGTAATAAACCGCCTCACGCACACCGCGCACAGAAGAATTTCCGCCAAGCGACAGTTGTTCTGAACTAAATAACGTATCAGGGGACAATTGCCCTGAAAGCAACGTGTTATAGCGAAAATTAGACTGGTTTAGCGAAAAGGCACGCCCATACCCTAAAGAAAAAGATAACTTTGAAAATTGCCCTTTGGGAACGTTTTTTGTCGAAGTTTCTTGTTCTTTATCATCATAAGCGCCCAAAATCGCCAAACCCTTATGAAATCCTATATGAGCGCTTAATTCTCCTCCCATCCATTTGCGTGAATGATCAAGCTCTAATGTGGCAATAGCCAGTTTACGGCTGGAAACATCAACCTTACTGCCCATAATAAAATTATCGGAATATTTCCATGTCAATCGTCCTGTAATCCATGTCTTTCCCTCTTGATCACGATCAATAACCCGTGAAACCCATGGTGTAAGCGATAAAGACTTACCGTCAGTATCAATATCAGAAAATATTCCCTTAATATTCGAATGATATTGGCTCCAACTGCCATCAAGACCTACCGTCCAATAGCCATAGGGAATAGAAAATGAACCTGTTATCGTATCACTATTGGGCCGCTTATGAGAAAAATGATACGGATGACCATTCATAGAGCGCTGATAACTAAACGACCATTGATCATTGATCCTTAATAAATCATCAAAAGAAAGGCTAACGCGCGTTTGGTAAATCCCCGTCGCTTTAGCACCAAGATTATCATTAGAAAGTGTAAGGAGCCACGGCTTCTGTTTATCAATATGAATATCAAGAATAGAACCACCTGCAACCTCCCCAGCACCAAGGTTAATGGTCGCATGACGAGAAAAAAGCCGATTGATTTGATCAAGTCCTTGTTCTATCGAGCGCAGATGAACAGGTTGACCAATCAGATGTGGAAAAGCCGTAATAATTTCCCCTTGATATTGCCTGTCAACTTTATGACCCTCCAGAGTGATATCCTCTATTTGTCCTTCAACAATAACAATTTTAAGACGACCTCCTCTTAAATCCTGTTCAGGTAAATAAGCCCGCACCGCAATATAGCCGCGCTTCATATAAAGCTTGGTGACCGCTTTGAGCACATTGTTTATCTCGGCAATACCAAGACACCGTCCCTCCCAAAAAGAAATGGTGTTATGAAGGTCGGTGCGAGAAATCAACTGAGCACCAACAAACTCAATGTTTTTAATCAGCAAACAGTTTTTTTGTGTTGAAGCGTTTTGAAATATCGTGGATTCCTCATCATCCTGTAATAAAGTCTCGTGCGTTTCATTCCTGCGATGTAATCGTTGAAAACGCTGGTCTTGCGTTTGTTGACGTTGAATCCTCTCAAATTGATCAATAGCTTGCTCACGAATGCTTTCTGCAAAACTCGCCCATGAAAAAAAGCACAAAAACACCGTAAAAATAAAAGTGAAAAAAAACTTACACATTTACTTTACCCTCAATATGAAGAGTAAAATAAACCGCTTTACTAGCTTTGTAGAAATAACTGCCAACCGCGTAATAATTTTTTAATTTTTTGATGAGAGTAATACTTCTAAAATCTAAAAGAAAAGCGGAGGCTACCTTGTATAAATCCGCTTTATTGGTTGTGCAAACCATATCATTCCCCCCGCCTCTGAAGAGCGTATAATTGCACGGTTAAATGACAATCATACATTTTATACGCTTCTTAATTTTAAGAGGTTGCATGTAATATAATTTTGAGGTGCAAGTAAAGACTGTTATTCACAAAATATATCCGATTTATTGCAACTGTTACATATGAGAGACAACAAGAGACTGTCCTTTATTACCGCCTGATAAGAAGCTAAAAAGAAAAGATACGATCTAAAACTATAATAAAAAAACGATATCTTTTATTACCTTCAAAAGATTATCGTGCTCGCTATGCTGATAATTTATGCAAAGAATTGCCTCGTATCCCTTGTATAAAGAGTGCTGATGATTTTTGGAAATTTGTGACAGCAGGGCGTGACCTAGGGCATTTGCACGTCAATTATGAAACTGTAGAACCTTATCCAGTGACCTTTCAAAAAGGCAATCCAAAACAAACTGATATCTCTAATCTTGAGAAATTTTACTACGTTACAGAAATGAAATTCGCAAAAATTAAGAATAGTAAGGAAAAGGATAAATCCACGGTTATTTACAATAACAATATCACGATGACAGATATCCCTCTGGAAGCTTATGAGTATATCGTCAATGGTAGACCTGCTCTTGAATGAGTTATGGGGCGTCAATGTGTAAAGACTGATAAAAAAAGTGGCATTGTGAATGATGCCAATCGCTATGCTGTTGAGACCGTTGGAAACCCTGCTGACCCTCTAGAATTGTTTCAAAGAGTTATTACCGTAAGTTTAGAGACAATGAAAATCGTGAAAAAACTACCAAAATGAAAAATGATGCCATAACTATAAAGAAGATAACAGCTATAGTGAATACATAAAAAAGCAGGGTTTCATAATCAAAATGCACCCAAAAATTAAAATTCATTTAGTAAAAAATAGATACGTTATAAAAATACGCATGATGAGAGCGTTTATAAATATTACAAATGTCTAAGATTCAAAAAATAACGCAATCTTTTAAGAAACACATAATATAGCTTTAAAAGCATATAATACAAAAGAAGCACTTCATAAGTATATAAATAATTATATATACATAACGTACTTTGTTATATAAGTACTTAATAGATAAAAAATATGCTGCGAAATAACCTTTCCGAAGTCTTTAAAATACTGACTATATTTTATGCTTTTGTTGGTATATGAAGAATTTATTGAGTGTGGTTATGTTATACAATATCAAAAAACGCTATAATTTCCTCTAACTTTTCAAATGAAACTGCATCTGTTAATAAGCAAAAATGTGTAAAAGATATGAATGTACCAATAAAAACTTCACTTTTAATGGGATTACTTTACACCGCATTCGGGCTTTAAAAGATTTTGATGATGTTAAGGCGGATGACCTTGGGGAGGGTATATTGAAAAAGAAGTCAATCTTTCTCACGATAGCAATTGCTGGGTTTATGATAAGGCTTGTGTCTATGGTCATACCCGTGTTTATGAAAATGCAAAATTCAACAAAAAAAGCAAAGTAAGATCGGTTCCCAAAAACTGTAAGATCTATAAGAGCGATGAGGTTGTCAAAATTGATAAAACAGAATAAAGAACAGCGTGGGGGGACGCGCCTTCTTTATGGCTATAAATACGTTATAAGATGCATTGTTTAAAACGTATCATAAAAGAGAGAATTCAAAAAAAGAAAGCCATGCCAAAGAATGTGACGCGGTTTTCAAATAGAGACGCAAATGATTTATACAAACGAAATCAATAATGAATGCCAATATACAAAACGTATCATATTGCAAGCGCTCTATTGAGGTATGAAAACTTAAAAAGGGCCGTAAATGATGGGTGTGACTTTGATAGCATTAAATTTGAATGAGAAAGACTATAAACGCTTGTTATAGTTATTAAGCGTATCAATAAAACATCCATTTGAAACAAAGCACATAATCAAAACGCCTCTTTTAAAATTTTTCAACATACTAAACTCAAAATAGAACTGAGTAAATTTCAAATAAATAACATTCTAAAATCATACGTATCAGACAAAACAAAAACGCTTAGTAGGTTTATCAAGACAATCAAAAGCAAATGTTATTAAGTGAATACTTTAACAAAACCCATTTTTACATTTACGAGCGTTATTTTTTAAAAGTAGCTTTTCATAAGAAAAATAAAGAAACACTTTTATAGAGTGTAAGTTTTTTTAAGATCTTCTCGCTGTGAAAGCTAGATCTTCATTTTTTCGTAAACAAAACGTTCTTAAAAGAAAAGAATAACTGAGTTATAACTGTTATAAAACGTTTCTTATAATCATTTCATTTTTAGTATTCAAATATTTAAACATTCACTTAAAGAGATTCCCATAAGCGTATTTTTACTTTTTATTAAAATCTAATTTCTTTTTAAATTAGCCAATCCATTTTGGAGCTCGTTATCTTTAGAAGAGAATTTTAAACATTATAGCTTTTTCTAAAAATTTAAAAAAATCCCATGCCTTTATGAAATTACAACGTTTTGAATATTGCTTGCCTTATATCATTAAGAGACTTTTGATCATAAGATATAACGTTTTGAATTTCATACGTGTTGTGATGATAGTGCCTGTATAATGCTTACCTATCATTTACTAAATTTTTAGTAAGTGTTTTTAAAACGATATTGAAATCCTTTATTTGCCCTTAATAAAGAAAAATCTATAAACTTATAAAAGTTTCAAACGATTATTTTCCTTTTAAGGTTGCGCTCAAAAGCAGCAAAACTCATAGCATTTTTTTATGTATGCAGTTTATGTTATCGATAATTTTAAACGATTGCGTTTTGAACAATGCGATTTGTGAATGATAAAAACGTATCATAAAATTTATAAACTGTTATGAATGATATCTGCTTTTCATTTCGTTTGAATTCACACATGCGTTATAATATTTACATCATGATTTGTTTTTATGCTTTATTCATACATGGCAATTTTATATAAAAATGGTTAAATGAATCACGTATAAAAGGATGAATTCTTAAGGGAATTCATATAAGATGAATGCACATAAACAATTGATTTTATTGTATTTTACCTACAATGAATCGTCATACATTAATGTGCTTATTTTCAAAAGTGTGTCCCCTTTTCAAACAAGCCTTAGCCTAAAGATTTATACCCCCCTCGTTTTCCTTCATAAAGTGATAAATCGATATCATTGTTTTATTTTCTCGCTTCCAATGTTACAATAACTTGTATTAAACTGTTTCTAATCATAAAAAACATTTTCTGATTTTTAAAACCTATTCATGATGTCATCATTAAAAAAACTTGCACATTGCAAACAGAGCTGCATATGAATGTTTCTTATGAGCCATCTCATTGCAAAGTCTAGCTGCAATACAAATTTAGCAAAAAATAATAACGCTCACTAATATCTTTATGACGTAAAATAATCTCAAACATATTGAAAATATATCTTACAAATACTTTATTAAACTCAAGAAAATTACAGCAGTAAAACTTCTTGTATAATGGATACTACGAATAAAAAACTAAAAGAAAGAAAGAAAGAAGGAAAGCAATCATTAAAGCAACAAAAAAATATTTATAATACACGCTAATAGTGCTATTTATCTAAACACATATTATTTTTTCAAATAAATGGGCAAAGATTCATAAAATTTTTTCTTCCTACCGTATAGAGAGAAAAAGATTACGATAATAATCGAATAAAACGCTGAACAGTTTCATGCATTCCATACTCTAAAGCATCAGCAATAAGCCCGTGACCAATAGAAACTTCATCAAGCCAAGGTATATTCTTGATCAGAGCAGGAAGATTCACAACCGTCAAATCATGCCCTGCATTTATACCTAACTGTAACTTTTTCGCTCTTTTTGCGGCTAAAACAAGTTTATTGAGTTCTTGATCTTGTTTTGTTTTATCCTGAAATGCACCGCCATAAGGTCCTGTGTAAAATTCCACACGATCAGCCCCTATTGCTTTAGCACGATCAAGACCATCGCTCGTAGGATTAGCAAAAAGTGATACACGAATTTTTCGTGTTTTTAAATTCTGAATGATAGGAGCTAAAAATTCTGCATCCTGAGCAAAGTTCCACCCATGATCAGACGTTGATTGATCTGGATCATCTGGGACAAGAGTAATCTGATCAGCATAATTTTCAGCGATCTGCAAAAATTGATCACTTGGATAACCTTCAATATTAAACTCAGCCGTAGGAAAACTGTTCTTTATTAAATCGTATATCTCTGGCAAATCGGCAAAACGAATATGCCTTTCATCAGGGCGTGGATGAACCGTTAAACCTGCTGCTCCAGCGGCAAGCGCTATATGTCCAATATTCTTGATACTTGGCCACGGAAGATTACGTCGATTGCGCAAAACAGCAACAGCATTAAGATTAACCGAAAGTTTTACCGCCATGCCCATTTCCATTTTTTATAGTGTGTAACAAGACAGAAAAAAGATATTTTCCACCTGAAACTTTAATGATATACATATTTTCTCTATCGAACAATCGTTAAACGCTCTGCGGCGCGTGTAATTCCCGTATAAAGCCAGCGTGCATACATATCACGAAATGCAAAACTTTCATCAAACAAAACGACATTATTCCACTGAGAACCTTGCGCTTTATGCACCGTCAATGCATACCCATAATCAAAATCATCATATCGCTTTTTTAATGCCCACGAAATTTCCTGATCAGGATTTTCAAAGGCTGCTTTTAACAGTTTAATCTTTGTTACCCCTCGCTCACTTTCCTCTGGTTTTACCAGAAGATTAATACTCGGTTTAACTGTCTCCTTTTGTGAAGTCATCACCTTCCATAAAGAACCATTTAATAAACTTTTAGGAGGATCATTTCGCAAACACACAAGCTTATCTCCCGCTTGCGGATACTCTGCTGTAAAGCCCTTTAACATACGCAAACGCTGATTATAAAGGTGGCGTGTCCGATTAATTCCGACTAAGACCTGATCAGCATCCAAAACCAATTGTTGATTGACCTCTTTACGTGTCACAACACGGGCTTCTCCATAGTCACCATAAGCAATATCGCGTCCTTCACGAACATCCATAGCAAGACGTATAATGGGATTATCTTGCGCTTGTCGATGAATTTCTGAAAGAAGAAAATCTGGTTTTCCATTGGAAAAAAATCCCCCACCTGAGATAGGAGGCAATTGACCTGGATCACCAAGAACAAGAATTGGCGTGCGAAAACTCATTAAATCACGTGCTAATTGTTCATCAACCATCGAGCACTCATCCACAATAATGAGTTTAGCTTGTGCAGCCGCACTTCTTCGATTTAATGTAAATGTTGGAGCAATAGACTTTTTCCCCGTGATTTCATCAGAAACTTCCTCTTCTCCACGTGGACAATAAATTAATGAATGAATTGTACAAGCATTGCTTGCACCTTTAGAACGTAAAACCTGCGCCGCCTTGCCTGTAAAAGCAGCAAACTGGACAGAACCATCAACTGTCTCTGCAAAATAGCGCGCAAGCGTCGTCTTACCCGTTCCCGCATAGCCAAAAAGGCGAAAAAGAGGTGAACGCCCTTCCCTTAACCACGCGGCAACAGCCTTCAATGCACTATCCTGTTCCGGCGAAAATTGCATAATTTATCAAAATAAGATTCGCATAAAAAGAGCAAGCATTAAAAAAAGTGATCAAAAAAAACTATCGTTAAGAATTGCTGACACACACACCCATCGAACAACTTTCATAGCATAATGATCAATTATTGCCCCATTGCTTTTTCAAGATATTGTAACAATCTAAATTTTATCTATACATCGATCCTCGATGTAACAGCTTATACTTATCAAATAAAATATCATTTTTTACAACAATCACACCAACAATGGAATATACATATCTTAAACTTAAAAAACACGTATATATGCTTTTTCTCACCAAAATTTAAAATGAGAAAAATGACATTGCAATTGCAAAACCCTCACGAGAAAATAATGTCCTTAACAGGATAAGAATAATATAATTTTATGAATACTCTTTACCACAATCAATCCCCTTTCTTACACATAAAAATAAATTACATCCACTATTACGAAATAATCATTAAATATATCAAAAACCTTTTGGTAGAAATAAAAATATCTCTCAACAAAACGACTTCATCCTATGATGATACACTTATAAAGTTCCTCTCTCCCTCTTATCATGATTTTAATAAATTGACTCTTCATACTCCAAATAAGTTATATCTCAACGAATAAAGAGAGACATCACGCTTATATGAAGCACGCTTTATTATCTCGCACAAATATGTAGCTTTTTCTGTTTCGACAATAAAATCTGGTTCACAAATATGGCCTTCTTAGTAGTCTATTATAAGAAAACTAGGATATGGTTTCGTTTCAGTCCAACGTAGCACTTCTGGTTCATCCTATAGAATATGAAAAAGCACAATCGTCCATCGACTTAAGTCAAACTTTTTCTTTTTGTCGCAATGTGTTAAAGTTTATAAACACTCACTGATTAATACTATTCTTATTACTAGAAATAACAATGAAATCAAGGGAGATAATTTGTTAACAAACTTGGCGTTATATCAAAATATCAACGATGAGATTGCTTTTTGATTGTTTTAGAAATGAAATAATAAGCTCAAATATTGATGAATGAAACGGGAGGGTTAAATTGAAAATATTAATTCCAGATGACTATCAAAAAGCCACCCTAACATTACAGTCTATTAAAAAATTAATGAAATCGCATGAAGTGCTGGTTATCAATAATTTAGCGACAGAATGTGATTTAGAAGATAAGCTCAAAGAGATAGATATTCTTATCTTAATCAGAGAGCGGACTATAGTTGATAGAAACCTTCTCCTAAAACTGCCAAATTTAAAATTAATCTGCCAAACAGGCCCTATAGGTCCCCATATTGATAGAGAATCTTGTAGAGACTTAGGAATTAAAATATTAGATGGTGGTGGAGATCCAACTTCTGCTGCTGAATTTGCATGGCTCTTAATAATGTCTGCGCGGAGAAAACTCTGTCAATCTGTGTCTGATATGAAAAAAGGACGATGGCAAACAACATTTGGCAACCAAATGAAAGGGGCTACTCTTGGAATATTCGGATTTGGGCGTATTGGTAAAATGGTTGCTCAATATGCTCAAGCTTTTGGTATGTCCATTTTGGTTCACGGGAGCGAGCGTTCAACGCAAGAAGCAAAAAATTTAGGCTATCATTTTACGCATTCAAAAGAAGAATTTTTTACACGCCCTGATATTATATCTCTACATTTACGTTTAAGCGATAAAACCAGAGAAATCATTCAATTAGATGATCTATTAAGCATGAAACCTCATGCTATTTTTGTCAACACAGCACGTTCAGCTTTGGTTGAAAAAGGAGCGATAGAAAAAATACTAAGTTTGGAAAATTCAATTTACTTTGCACTGGATGTTTACGACAGCGAACCAGTCTATGAGAGCAAATTATTGCAATCAGATAGAGTTCTTTGCACGCCGCATCTGGGCTATGTAACTGGAGACAGCTTTGAGAATTATTTTGAAAAAGCTTGCCAAAATATAGAGGCTTTTATGAAGAACATTTAATGCTGTCTGAGCCAATGCCAGCTAAGTCAATATTTGTAAAATTTATCTTATATCGTATTGCTAGCGTATCAAATTTTCACGACACATAATAGCTTATTTCCTCAAATTAAGCACATTCCTTAAGCTTTCATATGAATACCAACCGTATTGACAGATTGTTATGTCATCAGCATAAAATACCTCATTTATTGTTGCAATCATGATTTAAAAAGGCAACTTTATTGGCATACCCTTTAATTGGGGGGCATAATGAGCAATAATAAATTTATAGAAAAAGATTATTATTGATAGATTGTATTGCTTGTTGCCACGATTGCTCAAATATCAGTCTGCTTCTTTGTTCAAGAGAATTGGTCCTTTAGCTGAATTTTTTAAGAAGGATTTCTCGTTTAGTGACTCTCAGACAGGTTTGCTGTCTTCAGCAGCGCAGTTCCTACTCATTATTGGTTTACTTGTCGCTGGCAAATTACTCGACAAGTTTAACGAGCGCTATATTGTTGGCATTGGCGCGGTCGGCGTTTCTGTCGCTCTTTTATTGGAAACAATCGCAGATAACTATATTTCTCTTTTAGTTTGTTTGCTCATTGTAGGAGGATTTTATAGTTCTGCTCAACCCAGTAGCGCTAAATCTATTTCTTCATGGTTTCCACAATCGCAGCACGGATTTACAATGGGAATAAGACAGGCGGGGCTGCCATTAGGTGGAGCATTAGCTGGGATCGTTCTTCCTGCCAGTGCACTTGTCTATGGCATACAAGGTGCGTTTTTGGTCGGTATTATAGTTTTCTTTTTTAGGTGGATGTATATTTATTGTTTTTTATCACGCACCAGCAAAAGTTGTCGCTACCGTTCCAAAAAGCAAGGCAAGAGTTTCGTTCTATGCAAATGTAAGTCTCGTCTTGCAATGTTAACTGCAGTGCATATGAAGAATATTATTTTTTCAGGCCTTTCACTGGTGATCATTCAATATGTTTTAACCATTTTTCTAACGATTTATTTTTATAGAATCTATCATCTGTCTTTAGATAAAATTGCTTATTTATTTTTTGTTACATAAGCTTCTGATGCCTTAGGAAGAATTATTTTAGCAGTATAGAAATAAGCTATGGTAGCCAATTGATTTTTTATAGGGTTACATTTTATCTTTGTTGCTTTTTCCTTTATTTTCAATACGCTAGATAGATTCTCCTATCAAGCCCTTGAAAGAGCGATTTGGCGTAATTTCATAATACCAAACCAAAATAGAGTTACAAATCTTTCTATTGTTTTCATAAACATGACGGTTTGCATGGTTGCACACTTTAAGCACGATGCGGTAGCTCTTTTTTTGCACGATGAAATCTTTCATATATGAAACACTATAATTAATTGATAATAGATAATTCAATGTATTATCTAAAAAATACAAAGAAATAGCTCTTAATGTGAACATATAAATTAAAAAAACAAACACCACGTACAAATAAATTCAAACATAATTGGGCATATGACTTATAACATTTTTTAAATGAATAAATAATCATACACCCCATATCTTTAAACAAAGCCCCATGTCTTTAAACGAGTAATGAAAATCAGAAAATGAGCTCTAAGGATAATAGGAACTCTCCACAAAGAAGAGACAGAGATGAAGACTCCAAAGACTTCTTCATCGCTATCCTTCACTATTTTGCGAACATATTTATTTTATACAAGAATTTTTCCCTCATCAGAAACAGCATTGGCAACAGCTTCCTCGCTTGCTTCATCAGGTAATAACATCTCATTATGGGCACAACCTGATGGGATCATGGGAAAACAATTTTCTAAATGATAAACGCGACAATCAAAAAGAACAGGCTTATCACAGTCAATCATTTGCTGAATTTTATCATCAAGTTCATCGGGTTTTGAACAATGAATTCCGACAGCTCCATAAGCTTGTGCCAATTTTACAAAGTCAGGCATCGACTCCGTATAAGAATGAGAAAGACGATTACCATGCAGCAATTGCTGCCACTGACGAACCATCCCCATATACTGATTATTTAAAATAAAAATTTTCACAGGTGTGTCATGCTGAATAGCTGTTGCAAGTTCTTGAATATTCATCTGAATGGAAGCATCCCCAGAAATACAAACAACAAGCGCATCAGGATGAGCTATTTGAACACCAATAGCCGCAGGAAGACCATACCCCATAGTTCCAAGACCACCAGAAGTCATCCAATGTTTTGGTTCATCAAAGTGATAATATTGCGCTGCCCACATCTGATGCTGTCCGACATCCGTTGTAATGTAAGCACGAGCATTTTTGGTCAATGCATAAAGCCGTTCAAGAGCATATTGGGGCATGATGACATCTTTTTTTTCCATATAGGCTAATGAATTGCGTGATCTCCAGCGATTAATTTTCCTCCACCAGATTTTGCGGCTTTCTTGATCAAACTTTGATTGCTCCTGATGCAAATGCTGCATAATTCCTGCCAAAATATCAGCCACATCGCCAATAAGTGGAACTTCTGCTTTGACAATTTTATTGATAGAAGAAGGATCAATATCAATATGAATAATACGCGCATGAGGTGCAAATGCATCAAGGCGCCCCGTGATACGATCATCAAATCGTGCTCCAACAGCCAACATAACATCACAATCATGCATGGCCATATTAGCCTCATAGGTTCCATGCATTCCCAGCATTCCCAACCAATTTTTACCAGAGGCTGGATAAGCACCAAGTCCCATTAAGGTTGAAGTAATAGGAAAATCTCCCAGTTGAACTAAATTACGCAACAGCTGAATAGCTTCTCCCCCCATGAAATAACACCCCCACCAGAATAAATAATAGGGCGTTTTGCTTCAACTAAAAGAGAAACAGCCGATTTGATAGCCTCAGCATTATTCTCTTTCAATGATAAAGAAGAATGCATAGATTTTTGAACTTTCGGCGCTCTATAAAATCCTGAAGCAAATTGAACATCCTTAGGAATATCAATCAAAACCGGTCCTGGACGCCCTGATTGAGCAAGAGAAAAAGCTTCGTGAATAATGTCCGCAAGATCATTAACATCTTTAACCAGCCAATTACGTTTTGTACAGGGTTTTGTTATTCCAACCGTATCAGCTTCTTGAAAAGCATTTGTTCCAATCACCGTTGTCGCTACCTGACCAGAAAAACAAACAAGAGGGATAGAATCCATGAGAGCATCTTGCAAAGGTGTCACGGCATTCGTTGCCCCTGGACCAGACGTCACAAGCATCACACCAACCTTTCCAGTACTGCGTGCATAGCCTTCAGCAGCATGCCCCGCTGCTTGTTCATGACGCACCAAAATATGCTGGAGTGCATCTTGGTGATAAAGAACATCAAAAATAGGAAGAACAGCCCCACCAGGATAACCAAAAATATGTGTAACCCCTTGATCGATAAGAGCCTGAACCACTATTTCAGCCCCTGACATTAATTTTACATCTTCGCTCTCTTGCTGTTTTGGATCATTTCTCATTTTTCCCACTCACCTACTTGATAGGACAATAAAAAAGCCCCCAACGGAGCCCATAAAAAAAGACTCTCAAGGAGCCCATTACATAACACATATTGTATGACCTCCCCCCATTATTCCAACGTATAAAATATATAAAAAATTCCTTATAAAGGAATCTCTAATTCTATTGAAGCTATTCGTCAATAAAAAATTAATACTTTTTTTAAAAAATTTCACGAATTCTCTTTTATCTTTTGAAAATTTCTTGGTAAAACGCCAATTCTTTCATTAAAAAGCCAGTTCTTTCATCAAAAAGTAACTCTCCATTCTTCATCAAACTGATGACGAAACCATGTCATTTGTCTTTTTGCGTATCTCCTCGTTTGTGTTTTCACCGCCTCTAGAGCATTTTCAAAGCTTCTATGTCCATCCAAATAAGCCATAAATTCAGGTATACCAATCGCTTTCATCGCTGGTAACGAAGGGGAAAGCGTAAGTTTCTTCATAGCCCTTACCTCTTCTAAAGCGCCTCTTTCAATCATCGTGTCCAAACGTTTATGAATACGTTCATAAAGCAGTGAGCGAGGTGGCATGAGAAGAATTTTTTCGGCACAATTTGCTGCAATAAGAGGCGTTGTTTTTTGCTTCTGCCAGCAACTGAGCGTCTCACCAGTTGCATCGTAAACTTCCAAAGCACGGACAATACGCTGTCCATCTTGCGACGAAATTTTTTCAGCAACAACAGCATCAATATGCAACAACTGACGATAAAGGCTTGCTGTCCCCTCTTTATCAAGTAGCAAACGCCATTTTTGCCGCACAACATCTGAAACATGAGGGATTGGCGAAATTCCCTCCAAAAGAGCACGAAAATAAAGTCCTGTTCCACCAACAAAAATAACTGATCTCGACGTACAAGTAGCCAACAGCTTTTCAACATCACACAACCATTGACCAACTGAATAATTCAAAGTAGGACTCACATGACCATAAAGGTAATGAGGCACAATCGCGGTCTCAGCCTCGCTTGGCCGTGCCGTTAAAATATTTAAAACATCATAAACCTGCATTGAATCAGTATTAATAATGAAAGCATCTTTTTCTTGAGCCATTTGCAATGCAAGTGCTGATTTTCCACTTGCCGTTGGTCCTGCTATTAATGTAATTGTTCTTTCTGCCATGAAGAGTAATCTCTCCCAATCAGCAATTTATTGCAATATGCATGAAAGCCCCCAAAGCTTCTGTATTTTCTTCCCTATTATCATAAAGTAAAAACTTTAAACAAAAATACGAACAAGGCTGCTCCCTCAAGATAAAGAAAACCCTTCTAAAAACTATAAAAAAATGGAGGTTAATAACAACATCAAAGGAATTTTTCAAACATTCCTTGCTACCATACTTCAATAACAAATTACAGCCATAAATATTCTGTCCGTTAGACCATTTAATACAGGTTGTTGATGATCATTTATGAATAATAGTATCGAGCTTAACCTATACAATCAAACAGATGTATTTTTTCCTATAAAAATAGCATATTACTCTGGCTTATTAACTAAGAGCCTCAGAACCTTTCTTGCTTACACTTTCTTTTTTTATCACTATTTTTTTATCCATCATAAAGAAAAATATAAATATATCAATAACTAATTGCTTCTAATGTGATTTTTATATGAAATGTTTTTTAAACTGAAGTAAAAAACATCTTTTACAACACACAAAGTATAATCACAAAGCGCTGAAAATCTTACTGGATAAAACATTATGTATAATAATTGAGCATTTTATTTATAAATAGTTGGGTGTTTTACAATTTGAATACGAGCCTTCAATATCACAAGATTATCTTATTTTTTCTCATAAAGCATCACATCAGTACCATTCACGTGCATCACAAGTAGGGACAAAAATTACCTTAAGAAAGAAGGAAAATACTTTTCATATAATATTTCACAGCAAAGGCTGTTGTAATATTGAAAACCAACAAATATCACTGTCAACTTGTACTTTTATTCAGCGAAAAAATGAAACCATCCAATGGATTTTTGTATATAACCCATACGCTCCATCACAAAATGGGCTAAAAAATACGAAATCTCACTTGGCTGAACACCTAAGTTCCCATATATTAAAACTGATCAGAAACAAATTCCCCCAACATCAATCCATAAGGCTTCAATCCATTGGGATCGTTACAAACCGTAACTCTCCATCGGGGCGTGCTACAATGAAGAGAGCATTTTTGCGTCCAGCTTCACGTAATTTATGAAAACGTTTTTTAGCCTCATCAATTTTTGTAATAGCACTCTGATTGATATCAACAATCACTTCACCAACGCGAATACGTTTTTTATCCGCGGCACTATTTTGTGTAACCGATGTCACCACTAATCCTTGAATTTTATCTGAAATCGAATAACGATGACGCAAATCCTCTGTCAATTCAGATAACGTCATTCCCATCACTTGCATTGTCACGCTTTTCGATGGATCATCATTTTTTTGATCATCAACTTCTTCTTCTGTATCTTCATTAGCATCGGTCTCAATCAAACGTCCAAGTCTAACTTTTACTGTCTTTTCTTGCCCATTGCGTAAAACAGTAACATCAACCACTTTTCCTTCCACACTCTCCGCAACTAAACGAGGCAAATCACGAGCATGCTTAATCTTAGAATTTCCAAAAGAAAGAATGACATCTCCTGTTTGCAACTGACTATTATCGACACTATTTTCTTCTGTCTGTTCTATTTTACCAGCCACTAATGCCCCTACAGCATTATCCAGCTTTAAACTTTTAGCAATATCCTCTGTCACCGGCTGAATACGAATAGCCAACCAACCACGCCTTATTTCTCCAAACTCACGCAATTGATTAATAACAGAAAGAGCCATATCCGATGGAATAGCAAACCCAATACCGATAGATCCACCAGAAGGAGAAACAATTGCTGTGTTAATGCCAATAACTTCACCATTTCTATCAAATAATGGACCACCAGAATTGCCTCGATTAATCGCTGCATCTGTTTGAATAAAATTATCATAGGGACCAGCATTAAGATCACGGTTACGGGCAGAAATAATACCAACCGTCACACTCCCACCAAAACCGTAAGGATTACCAATAGCCATAACCCAATCACCAATACGCGCTTTTTCTGAATCACCAAAACGTACAGCTTTTAATTTTTTAATTCCCGCATCCACTTGAAGCAACGCTAAATCTGTTTTGCTATCCTTGCCAAGGAGCTTTGCCTTGAGTTTTGTACCATCCGTGAAATTCACTTCAATATCATCAGCATCAACAATAACATGATAATTTGTAACAATAATTCCTTTTTGGGCATCAATTACAAAACCAGACCCCAAAGAACGCACCTTTTGAAATTGACTATTTTTGTCCCCATCTTTGGGCGTAAAAAAATCATTAAAATATTCCTCCAGCAATGAATCTTTGGGAATAACGGGTACCGAAGTATTTTCATCCTGTTCTGTTCCTTCAACAGTCTGTGCCGTAGAAATATTCACAACCGTCTTCAAAAGCTCAGAAGCTAAATCAGGAACAGAAAGGAGTGTCTTGTTTATCTCTGCGCCCCAAGAGAAACGCACGAAGCCTGATAAAAACAAAATCACACAAAAAATAACTCTTGTGATAAAAGACTTTAAAAACGTATTTCTACTCACGATACTTTTACCCATGACGGGCCCTTAAACCAAAGTTGCAAAAAACCTTACTCAATTTATCATACAAAAATTAGTATGGCTTCACATTCTCTCACATTCATCATAAAACAAGCAACTATAGGGCATACTTCTCATACGAGTATCCTCCATACACTGTTTCATCTATTCTCCACCAGATTTTGAATCAGCTTTACTCAAACTAGGACTCATTTTTGATAAAGGAGATGAAGTTTTTTTCTTTGCTTGCAAGGGATTGCGAAAATAAAGAAAGAAATCCTCATTTGGTGAGATAACCATCGGTATTTTCTCTAAATTTTTATACTGTTCCATCGCTAACCAAAAATCGTAAAAAGATGGATTAGCTTCCCGTGCCTTTAATAAAATGCGAATACTTTCAGCCTGTCCTTCACCGCGCGTAATTTCAGCATCACGCTTTGCAGCCGCGACAATTTCTTCATATTCACGATTGGCCTCCGCCACAATACGATCCCGCTCTTGTTGACCACGAGCGCGAATATTTTCCGCCACCGCTTCCCGTTCTGCAGCCATTTGCCGATAAACATCTTCTGAAACAGCATCGGTTAAATCGGTTTTCCGAATACGCACATCAACAATCTTAATACCCAGCGAGCCTGCATCTATAGAAAATTGCCTTTGGACCTCAGCCATCATTGCGCCTCGTTCATCTGATAAGGCAGCTTTAAATTCTCGTTTACCATAAACAGCCCGCAGAGCATCAATAAAGCGTGGAGCAAGATTTTCACGTGCTGCAATCTGTGGGCGCCCTGAAGCAATACGCTGTAAAAACAATTTAGGATCCGTAATGCGATAAATAAAGAACGCATCCACTTCATAATAAGCTCCCCCACGAACTTGCACAGATTGCGTAGGAACATCGTAACGCAACAGCCGATTATCCACCACAATCATCTTATCGACAAAGGGCATTTTAAAATAAATTCCAGGATTAGACTCGACCTTAACGATTTGTCCAAAACGTTTAATCGCCACTTGTTGACGAGGATAGACAACAAAAAGTGACATCCACAAAATGAGTAAAAAAATTATTATGGTACTAAAAATAAATAAAAAACGGGACTGCTGCATTATTAACGTCCTCCAGAAATTTGAGAATCTAAGAGCGATACAGAACGTGCTGATTTTATTTTTGCTTTTTCTGATAAATTATTATGCAACAATTCATTCAAGGGAAGATAAGGCACCGCAGGAGAATTAATTTGATCGAGAATCAATTTATTGGGTGAAGAAAAAACACGCCCCATCGTCTCCATATAAAGACGATAACGTGCAGCCTCTGGTGAAATAGCAGCCTCACGAGCTATGGACTGAAAACGTTCAGCACGCCCTGTTGCCTCTTCAACCATTTGTGCTTTTTCACCCTTCGCGATTTCCCGTGTACGTGAAGCTTCACCATTGGCTAAACCAATCTTCGTAAAACGCACACGATTTCCTTCTTCAATCATTCGTCCACGTTCCTGTTCTGCTTGCTGAACAGAATTAAACGCCGCGGCAACTTTAGTAGGAGGAGCCGCTTCACTGATCGATACACGGCTTATTTCGACACCGAGTTGATATTTATCGACAGTCAACTGAGTAATCTTTCTTACATCATCAGCAACTTCTTCCTTTTTATCGCGTAAAACATCATCAACAGGTCTTGAACCAATAACCTCTCGCATTGCACTTTCAGCAACCTGACGAACGGTTCCTTCTTGATCATTCACATTGAATAAAAATTGTCCTGGATGTGAAATGCGATAGTAAACAGAAAAATTGACATTCACAATATTTTGATCACTCGACAACATTAAACCTTCGCTTTGTTGTCTCTGTCCAGGATGCCCACCAATTGCAATTGTTTTTTCCGTTAAAGGCACTTTCATATAGGTCTCAATTGGCCAAAAGTGAAAGTGCAATCCATCACCGATAACGCCTTCCTTAGGCACACCGAAACGCAATTCTACGGCTTGCTCATTTTGTTGGACGATATAAAGTGACTGATAGAGAAAAAAACATACAGCAAGCAGAAGAAACAAAATAAAAATCCCTCCCCTACTAAATTGTTTAAACTGATCTTGTCCTTTACGCAAAATATCATCAAAATTGGGACCGTTGTCACCGCCATTATGTCCACCAGAACCAAAAAGACTCTTAGGCGATGTTTTTCTGTCACCACTTTTCTTGTTTTTATCGCCACTCCACGGGCCACCACCATTTTGATTTGTCCAGGGCATTACCACCTCTTTAACTGACTACTATTCATTCAAATATCAAGAATTTACTGAGAACTCATAGGATCCTTATCTTAATTATGCAACCGATAAACCCTTTTCACTTCACATTACAAAACATTATTTCCGCTCATAAACAACAAAATGTGTTGGATGACTATCTTTATCTCCTTTGGGAATATCTTGTGTTTGTACAATAGTCCACTTTTCTTTGTCAAAAACAGGAAAAAAACTATCACCTTCTATAGATGCTAAAACTTTTGTAAGGAATATTTTATCAGCCAAACTGAATCCTTGTTGAAAAATTTCACCCCCACCAATAATAAAAATCTCCTCTATATCATTTTGAGCCGCAACGCTTTTTGCAAGAGAACAAGCCTGCGATAAAGAATGGACCACAACCGCCCCTTCAGCGCTAAAAGTACGATCACGTGTAATGATAATATTTGTACGTCCTGGTAAAGGTCTCCCAATAGAATCCCAAGTTTTTCGTCCCATAATAATGGGCTTACCCAACGTCAATGCTTTAAAGCGTTGCAAATCTGTTGATAAATGCCAAGGCATTGCACCTTCACGACCAATAACACCGTTTTCTGCAACAGCAGCAATTAAACAAATGGAAATCGTCATATTGCTACCGGCGCTTTAATATGGGGGTGTGCTTCATAATTAAGCAATTCAAAGTCCTCAAATTGAAAAGAAAAAAGATCTGTTACGGCTGGATTTATGCGCATACATGGCAGAGCATTAGGAACACGAGACAATTGATGTTTTGCCTGTTCAAAATGATTAGAATAAAGATGAGCATCCCCCAAAGTATGAATAAAATCACCAACTTTAAGGCCACTGACCTGCGCAATCATCATCGTTAACAATGCGTAAGACGCAATATTGAATGGGACCCCTAAAAAAATATCTGCTGAACGCTGATAAAGCTGACAGGATAATTTTCCTTCAGCGATGTAAAATTGAAAAAGACAATGGCACGGAGGCAAAGCCATTTCCTCTATTAATGCGGGGTTCCAAGCTGATACAATCAAGCGACGAGAATCTGGTTTTTCCTTAATCATTGTTAAAAGATTGCTCATTTGATCAATATGGCGTCCATCAGGAGCAGGCCAGGAACGCCATTGATAACCATAAACAGGACCAAGATTTCCTTGTTCATCGGCCCATTCATCCCAAATCGATACACCATGTTCTTTCAACCATGCAATATTTGTATCGCCTTTAAGAAACCACAAAAGCTCATAAATAATTGAACGTAGATGGAGTTTTTTTGTCGTCAACAACGGAAATCCCGCTTGTAAATCAAAGCGCATTTGATATCCAAAAACAGATCGCGTTCCAACACCCGTTCGATCTTTACGATCAATACCATGATTTAAAACGTGGGATAAAAGATCCAGATATGATTTCATAGAGTTATTATGTCCGATTCTTTTCATTATAGAAAATAAAAACTGTAAAATCCCTATAAACAGAATTCAATTTTTAAAAAAAAACATCTTACACAAGAAATTATCATGATCTGACTAAATTTTTGATACAAAAGATAAAATACTATAGACAGATTCTTAATAAAATAACATAGAGGAATAATGAACAAAGATAGATGAACGTGAAATAGAAGGGATTAACTATGGAAAAACAAGAATCTTTAGCACCGCATGATACAAGAAAACGTGTTCTTTCTATCATATCGAGTGCATCAGGCAATCTGGTAGAATGGTATGATTTTTATGTTTATTCTTTTACATCTATTTACTTTGCCTCACAGTTTTTTCCTTCTGATGGAGATGTTGTTACCGAACTTTTAAAATCTTCCATTGTCTTTTTTATTGGCTTTTTGATGCGTCCAATTGGTGGTTGGCTCTTTGGTTATATTGCCGATCGTTATGGACGTAAACGCTCTTTACTTATTTCTGTTTTTATGATGTGTGGAGGCTCTTTCCTTATTGCCCTGCTTCCCACTTATGAAACAATTGGAGCAACAGCAGCCGTTTTACTCATTTTGCTTCGTATGATCCAAGGGCTTTCCGTTGGCGGTGAATATGGGACAACAGCAACTTATATGAGTGAAATTGCTCTTAAAAAACGTCGTGGCTTCTTTAGCTCCTTCCAATATGCAACACTTATTGGCGGTCAGCTTCTTGCAAGTTTGGTTATGTTTGTTCTTGCCTTCTATCTCACAGAAGACCAGTTAAAGGCGTGGGGATGGCGTATTCCTTTTGTGATTGGTGGATGTGGCGCCATTGTTGCAATTTATCTGCGTCGTTCTCTTCATGAAACAACCACAAAGGAAAGCCGCTCTCAAAAACACACAGGTAGTCTTAAAGAGCTTCTACGCAATCATGGAAAAGCGTTCTTTTTGGTGGTCGGTTTTACAGCTGGAGGATCACTTATATTTTATACCAGCACAACTTATATGCAAAAATATCTGATCACAACCACCGGATTTGATAAACCCACTGCAACGACAATAATGACGGCTGCACTCTTTGTTTTTATGTTACTCCAACCTCTCTTTGGTTCTCTAGCAGATAAAATTGGCACTAAAACTTCACTGCTTATTTGGAGCAGCCTCTCCATCATCTTTATCGTGCCAGGACTGAGAATAATTGGTAGCACCAATGATACTTGGATTGCGCTCTTAATCATTATTGGAATGCTGTGTATTTTGAGTTTTTATACATCTGTCTCCGGTATCGTAAAAGCAGAAATGTTTCCTGCTTCAGTACGCGCCATGGGAGTTGGGCTTTCTTATGCTATTGCCAATGCAATCTTTGGCGGCTCTGCTGAAACTGTAGCACTCGAGTTTAAAAAGCATGGATATGAATCTATATTCCATTTTTACATAGTCGGCATGATGATTATTGCCTTTATCGCAATCTGCTTCATGCCCGATGCGCGTAAAAAGGGGTATTTACAAGGAGATGATATTCATTAATTTTTGATATTAATAAAAAAGCCCAAAATACTGGGCTTTTTTATATCTGTCCTCTAGAAAATTTAAAGCTTAAAACTTTTTATCCCTGTCAAACACTCCAAAGAAGAAATTTTTTCTCCCACATAAACCGCTTATAAAAATAAACGACTTCATATTATTCTATAATAAATACTTCTTTTGCTGAATTTTGTTCGCTAGAAATAAAAACGTTTGATTTATTTTAATATTCTCATTTCCAATCAAAATCGAAGAAAAACGATTATCTTTCAAGAAATTTTATCAAGAGTAAATGACACATTGTCTCATGCTTTTGTTTAATACCTTCTTTAATGGGATTCCCATGCAAAACAAAGGCCCCACGAAAAAGTAGAAAACCCCATTATATTATGAATCTCTGCACTTTTTAAAGTTTTCTCAATATCCCCAAATCAATTTTACGATAACGCTTATGAATGACATAAATAAAAGTGCCATAAATTATAAATATTAATCAATAGATTGATTTATAATAATCTATGGTTATTCAACTTAAATGAGAGTTTCTAATGCCGGCAGGCTCCTCTCTTTTTCAAACTTGTTTATATTGAATCAATCAAAACCATTCGCTTGTACGTTAAAAGGAGACAAAGCGATGTGGATAAAAACGGTACAAGAAAGAGCTAAAAATGCTCCCTTTGAACCGCCTTAATGGCTCAAGAGCTGTCGTAACATTGTTGACCACCACTTTCACGCTTAATCAAAATGCTAGCGGCTATCATAATATTATTTTCTAGACCTCAATGTCGCCCTCCCCCTTGCCCCTTAAAAAGAGCTCATAAAAAGTATTTTTACGCACATACCAACCTCACATATAGTATATAAATAGCCACTAATGTTATTTTACGAAACAATATCAAGCTTATAAACTAAAGAGCATTCTATCTTCATAAACACGTTCATATGTCCATAATTCACAATAAAACAAAAAATAATATTTCCTTAAAAGATTGCCAAAAGCGTATGATTTACGCAATATCCCATATACCTAAAAGCATTGATCGCTCCAGAGAAATCCTTACAGTGCCCTCTGAACTTTAAGTGCACAAACGCATTCTTTTACCCTTTCAAGTTTTTAGCTTCTGAACTAAGGATATAAGCATGAAATAAAAGCCCATTTACGAATGGCCAGCAGTAGAAATTAATTCATCCCTCACCACAATTCGATTCAATTTTACTTTATTTATATAATGATACTATAAATATACTATATAGTAATATTATTTATTCTTTTTAGATACCCAATAAAAGCCTTGAAAAAACTAAAAATACTATAAATTATCTTAAAGTATTTTATTAAAAAATTATCATGATACAATCGCGTTTTTATAATACACACCGTAAAACAGCGTTTAAGAAAAAATTTATTAATTAAAAAGGGGAATGCTTCATGAATAACCAAACAACTTTAGAGCCTCATGATACAAGGAAACGTATTTTTGCTATCATATCCAGTGCCTCAGGAAATCTGGTAGAATGGTATGACTTTTACGCTTATTCCTTTGCATCAGTTTATTTTGCCTCACAATTTTTTCCTGAAGATGAAGATATTGTTACACAACTATTAAAAACTGCAGGAATCTTTTTTATTGGCTTTCTTATGCGCCCCATTGGAGCATGGCTCTTTGGCTTCATTGCTGACCGCTATGGTCGTAAACGCTCAATGCTTATTTCTGTTTTTATGATGTGTGGAGGTTCTTTTCTCATTGCCATACTTCCTACTTACCAAACCTTAGGCATAACAGCAGCATTCCTTCTTCTTTTAGTCCGTATGTTTCAAGGACTTTCGGTTGGCGGTGAATATGGTACAGCCGCAACTTATATGAGCGAAGTTGCCCCCAAAGATCGTCGTGGGCTCTTTGCTTCTTTTCAATATGCAACAACGATCTCTGGTCAACTTATTGCGAGTTTTATGATATTTATTTTAGCCATGTATCTTACTGAAGATCAGTTAAAAGCATGGGGATGGCGTATTCCTTTTGCCATTGGTGGCGTAGGAGCAATTGTTGCACTTTATCTGCGTAGTCTTCTCCATGAAACAACAACCCACAAAAGCCGCTCTGAACAACACGCTGGTAGTCTTAAAGAGCTTTTTCGTAATCATAAAAAAGCTTTCTTTTTGGTTGTTGGCTTTACAGCTGGCGGATCTCTCACATTTTATACATACACCACTTATATGCAAAAATATCTGATCACAACCACCGGCTTTGATAAACAAACAGCAACAACAATCATGACTGCCGCCCTCTTTGTTTTTGTGTTATTCCAACCCCTTTTAGGTACCTTCGCCGACAAAGTTGGCGCACGATTTTCACTCATCAGTTGGGGAATTTTATCCATTATCTGTACCATTCCTGCTCTTAAAATGATTGGAAATGCCCATAACCCATGGAGTGCACTCTTCATCATTATTGGAATGCTCTGTGTTATGAGTTTTTATACCTCCATCGCCGGTATCATAAAAGCAGAATTGTTCCCTGCTTCAATCCGAGCAATTGGTGTTGGATTTGCGTTTGCCATTGGCAATGCACTCTTTGGTGGTTCTGCTGAATATGTAGCGCTTGGACTAAAAAATATAGGATACGAATCCGTTTTCTTTTTTTACATCGTTGGAATGATGATCATTGCCCTCATCTCTATTCTCCTTATGCCCGATATCGATAAAGGAGGATATCTCGATAAAGATGAACTTCATTAAAGTGACTGGCTGAATAAAAAAGCCCAAAAAAAATTGGGCTTTTTTCAATCTCCACGCCGCACATTAATAATCACATCTTAATAATAATGAAGGGCCTGCCCCCGCGTTGATCTTGTAAACAGCTTATCTCTCCCTAAACTGTCTATCGCTATTAATCTTTTTATGCGGTTTACTTCATAAGGTTCTATGGGCCAGCTCTATCCTCAATATTTATCACGATATCTAATAAAAATACCGCATACGTAAAACCTTACATGGCCATTCTAAAGGATTATATTTTATGACAAGACAATAATGAGTAAGGACATAAAAACCTTTTTTATATTGCTTAAGCTGTGTGAAGGATCTTTATTTTTGGCTTTCTACGCGTAAAAATCATCTCTTCTATGATCTTTCAGCATTAAGCCTATAACGATCAAAATAACCATTTTAGAATTTTTCTCACCAAGATTAGAGATATCTTGATCGACTTTTTAATGTCCTCTCCCCTTTAGATATAAGGACACAACTTTTATTCTACGAGAAAATAAAAATACAAAAACAAATGATAATATAATTCCAAATAACGCCAATACATCATCTTAAAGCATTTTTTTAAGAAATTATCATGATACAATTGTATTTTGATGATATACATCGTAAACAACTTTAAAGAGAAAAACTGATCGATGTAAAAGGGGAGACTTTAATGAAAAATCAAACAACATTAGCACCACATGATACAAGGAAACGTGTTTTTTCTATCATCTCTAGTGCATCAGGAAATCTCATAGAATGGTATGATTTTTATGTTTACTCATTTACATCTATTTATTTCGCGTCACAATTTTTTCCTTCAGATCATGATCTTATTACACAACTGCTAAAAACTGCAGGGGTCTTTTTTATTGGCTTCCTTATGCGCCCCATTGGAAGTTTGCTCTTTGGTTTCATTGCAGACCGCTATGGACGTAAACGCTCGATGCTCATTTCTATTTTTATGATGTGTGGTGGCTCTTTTCTCATCGCCCTCCTCCCCACCTATGAAATGATTGGAACAACAGCAGCCGTTCTTCTACTTTTAGTTCGAATGTTACAAGGGCTTTCAGCGGGGGGTGAATATGGAACGGTTGCAACTTATATGAGCGAAGTTGCTCTAAAAAATCACCGTGGATTCTTCGCTTCTTTCCAATATGCAACACTTATCACCGGTCAACTTCTTGCCAGTTTTGTTATATTTATTTTGGCACTTTATCTGACAGAAGATCAATTAAAAACGTGGGGATGGCGTATTCCTTTTGTCATTGGTGGCGTGGGAGCAATCATTGCACTTTATCTACGTCGTTCGCTTCATGAAACAACCACAAAAGAAAGCCGCTCTCAAAAACAAGCTGGTAGCCTTAAAGAACTTTTTCGCAATCACAAAAAAGCTTTGTTTTTGGTTATGGGCTTTACAGCGGGAGGTTCTCTCTCATTTTATACTTATACCACTTATATGCAAAAATATCTGATCACAACCACTGGTTTTGATAAGCAAACTGCAACAACAATCATGACAGCTGCACTCTTTATCTTCATATTGCTTCAACCTCTATTTGGTTTTCTAGCGGATAAAATTGGCACAAAAACTTCACTTGTTCTTTGGGGAATCTTATCCATCATCTGTACAGTTCCTGTATTAACAGCCATTGGGAATACAGATAATGTATGGGTTGCATTCTTCATTATTGTTGGAATGCTTTGTATCATGAGTTTTTACACATCCATCGCAGGGATCATAAAAGCAGGAGTATTTCCAGCCTCAATCCGTGCAATGGGTGTTGGGTTGTCCTATGCAATTTCCAATGCGCTATTTGGTGGTTCTGCTGAATACGTTGCATTTGGATTAAAAAAAATTGGTTATGAATCTGTATTTCCTTTCTACATAATCGGCATGATGATCATTGCGCTTATCGCGATTCTTTTGATGCCGGATATAAATAAAGGAGGATATCTTCAAGATGAGACCCATTAATATTCCATAAAATGTAAAAAAGCCCCAATAAACGGGGCTTTTTTATCATTAGCACATAAAAAGCCCATTTTTATATTATGACATCCATTTTCTCAGCTTACTCCCCATAATAAAAAGTTATCAGATACTTTCTATAACTTTGACATGTCACTTTCATAAATTAAGCTTCCTCGCAATGCCTTCTTGAAACTTATAAATATTTTTTTCTAATGAATGAAGTCACTAAAAAATATAAAAATACCTGTTATGAAACAGATAAATTAAATAAATTATACACTGTTACAGAAAAGTAAAATAATAGTATTATATTATTAATTAATACTATTTTATATAAAAATATTATTATAAATTTATATTTATTTACTTCGTTTTTAGTATGTTTAATTATTAAAAGTAATAAAATTACTTATTTATACAAAATAATAAATAGTAAAAATTAAGCAGAGTACGTTATTTAAAATAGTTTTTATCAAAATAAGCATTATACAAGTGAATTTTTCTGGAAATCACAAAAAATTAAGTTTAAAAAATATAAACTATAAATTTAAAAGGGGAACACTCATGACAAATGAAACAATTTCAGCATCGCATGATGCAAGAAAGCGTATTTTTGCTATTATAGCAAGCGCATCTGGAAATCTCGTAGAATGGTTTGATTTTTATGTTTATGCATTTGCGTCGATTTATTTTGCATCACAATTTTTTCCTTCAGATGGCGATACAATTACACCACTGTTAAAAACTGCAGGGGTCTTTTTTATTGGCTTTCTTATGCGGCCTATTGGCGCTTGGCTTTTAGGATTTATTGCCGATCGTTATGGACGTAAACGCTCAATGCTTGTATCCATTTTTATGATGTGTGGAGGCTCTTTTTTCATCGCCATACTTCCCACCTATGAAACCCTAGGAATAACATCAGCAATCCTTTTACTCTTAGCGCGAATGGTACAAGGACTTTCAGCGGGGGGAGAATATGGTACAGCAGCAACTTATATAAGCGAAGTTGCTCTCAAAAAACATCGTGGGCTGTTTGCTTCTTTCCAATCAGCCACCCTTATTACTGGTCAGCTTCTTGCCAGTTTCATTATATTTATTTTAGCCATTTACCTTACTGAAGATCAGTTAAAAGCATGGGGATGGCGTATCCCTTTTGTCATTGGGGGCGTGGGAGCACTCGTTGCGATTTATCTACGTCGTTCGCTCCACGAAACAACCACAAAAGAAAGCCGCTCTCACAAACACTCTGGTAGTCTTAAAGAACTTCTCACTAAACATACAAAAGCCGTTGTGGTAATTGCCTGCTTTGCATCAGGCGGATCGCTCACATTTTATACCTTTACGACTTATATGCAAAAATATCTGATCACAACCACAGGCTTTGATAAACATACCGCAACAACGATTATGACAGCGGTACTGTTTATTTTTATCCTGTTCCAGCCCATAGCAGGTATCATTGCCGATAAAATTGGCACAAAAACTTTACTTATCATTTGGAGTATACTCTCTGCCATCTTTACATTTCCTGGACTCTGGATAATCGGTAACACCCATAGCGTATGGGTTGCCTTCTCCGTCATTATTGGCTTGCTCTTTATTATGGGCATGTATACATCCATATCTGGTGTTGTAAAATCAGCCATGTTTCCCTCTTCCGTACGTGCATTAGGCGTTAACATCTCTCATGCCATTGGTAACGCTTTATTTGGTGGTTCTGCTGAATACGTCGCGCTTGGATTAAAAAAGTACGGTCATGAATCACTCTTTTATTTTTACATAACCGTCGTGATGATCATGGCATTTATTGCGCTTCTCTTTGTCCCGAGTATGCGTAACGGAGGATACCTCCAAGACAATGAAAAAGGTTAACGCCCTCTATAAATAAAAAAAGCCCAATTTTTTGGGCTTTTTTATCATGATCACAAATTTAATATCATTTAAATTTTATGAAGTGCATTGAGTTGCTTAGCAACTAAGTAATAAAAAGTCATACGACTTTTTCTACGTTCCCCAACCATCATCTGAGAAACTTGTGCAACAGCCATTTTAGCACTCTGCTCATCAACTTCTAAAACATCTTTAACCCATTTTTCAACACGTTCCAACTCTTTTGGATCCGATGTCGCAACGAGCGCTGCATCTTGCTTTTGCATCACCAAAGCTAAACGATGGCTAAGTCGCTCAACTGCAGCCTCATCAGGGTTTGAATCATATATTTTAATATCTGCTAGATTATTTTTCATTTTGCATCATCTCCTCTCCAAAAATGAGCGGCTATACTTCACCGCCGCATCACATAGCTCCATAAATAATTAGAGGATTAAAAATATTAACAACCCCCCCTTTTCCTAAGACTGTTCTTCATCTATATTTAAGAGGCTGACTTTTCAGCTATGGTAATAAATGGACGGTGAAATAAACCTATTGGACCCGGGGGCGGTACCCGGCGCCTCCACCAAAATATAAGAAACCAAAATTATATTTTGGTGGGGGCGAAATAGGATCGACAAGGGTGTAAAGATCGCTCTTTTACTCGGCATTGTACCACCGTTATCGGGCTAAATGAGTAGTTGCAAATGACAACTATGCGGAAGCACGTCTCGCCGCTTAAGGTGGTGTGAATGTTTCAAGTTGACTCTTAAACCGTCGCAGGTTTAAGCGGGGTTCGAAGGCACCTGGCAACAGAAGCCTTCACTTTTTAATGTTATTGATTGATCTTTCAGACATTATCAGACATTATTCTTCGTGTTTTTTCGATTCAAATGAGGGCTTCGTAGACAAAACACTGCTAATTTTAAATACATTCTCTTAATACAAGATCAATATGACCCATTCTGCTAAGTAAAATAAAAGGAATAAACTTCAATGGTTAAAGATCAAATCCGTTACGATATTCTCGTTCAGGATGCGCTTCGTGGAGTTATCCGTAAAGTTTTATCGGAAGTTGCCAAAGCAGGTCTTCCGGGAAATCATCATTTTTTTATAACTTTTTTTACAAATGCCGCAGGCGTTAAAATTTCTTCTCGGCTAAAAAGTCGCTATCCTGAACAAATGACCATCGTTTTGCAGCATCAGTTTAGAGATCTCAGTGTTTCAGAAACAGCCTTCGAAGTGACCCTCTCTTTCAAGGAAATTACCGAAAAACTCGTTATTCCTTTTACTTCCATTCAAGTCTTTTACGATCCTGTAGCAGCATTTGAAGCAGCATTTGATCTGCCTTCAAAACTTCCCTCTGCAGAATCTACAGAAAGCGAAAATGCAGAAAATATTCCATCTACCCCCATTGCTCTATCAGACAAACAAAAAAAAGAAAATACGCTCACAAAAGAACAAAGTTGCACGACCAATAAAGAACCTTCAAATAACGATACTAAACAGAGTGCTGATGTTGTCTCTTTAGATTCTTTTCGGAAAAAATAATTTTTTCATGACCAAACCGATTAACCTCCGTCAATTTCAAAAACAAAAAAAGCGTGCAGAAAAAGCCCTTCATGCTGAAGAAAACCGTTATCGTTTTGGACGAACAAAAACTGAAAAACTTTTTGAGCAAAAAAAATCTTTAAAAACGCAAAAATTTCTTGATCAAAATCGTTTAAAAAACGACGAAGAAAGGGGGAAAGATGCACGAAAATAATTCTATCGATTGGTCAAAAGTTATTCCAAGAAAGATATCAGTTCGTGTTGATGGACACGCAACAAGCGTTTCTTTAGAACCACCATTTTTAGATATTTTAAAAGATATAGCCCGCAAAAAAGGACAATCTTTAGCCTTTATTATTACCGATATCGATAGTAAAAGACCGCAACAAGTTAACCTTTCAGCCTCATTGCGCGTTTATGCTCTTCAAAGCATTCTCGCTCAGCGTCTTTAGTCCTGATCTTTTATTTTAACATCTCTCGTTCAATGAAAACTGTTGCGATTTGTAAAAGAAAAGTTTTTTAAATCTAGCACTTTCATGAAAAAAAGATTAAAAAAAAGGTATAATGAATAATTTTTCCGATAACATACCTTTCTTTGAAGAAGATGCTCCCCCATCCCATGATGAAAAAAACTCTGGGATTTCTTCCCATGTTCTAAAAGAAAAAAAATCACATAACATAGACTATTTAGAACAGCTCAATCCAGAACAACAACAAGCTGTCATGAATACTGAGGGGCCTCTTCTAGTTCTTGCAGGTGCTGGTACTGGAAAAACACGCGTTTTAACAACCCGTATTTCTCACATTCTGCGCTCTGGACTTGCCTCTCCTCAACAAATCCTTGCTGTCACTTTCACCAACAAAGCAGCCCGTGAAATGAAAACACGTATTGGTGAACTTATTGGTGAAGTTGTTGAAGGGATGCCTTGGCTTGGAACTTTTCATTCCACTGGTGCTAAAATTTTACGCCGCCACGCAGAGCTTGTTGATTTAAAAAGAAACTTTACAATTCTTGATAGCGATGATGTTCTTCGCCTTTTAAAACAGCTCATTCAGGCTGAAGGCTTAGACGATAAGCGTTGGCCTGCACGAAACCTTGCCATGATGATTGATTCTTGGAAAAATCAAGGACTTTCACCAGAATATATTTCAAAAAGTGAGGCACATTCCTTTGGAAACGGCATGGGACGCGAACTTTATCATAGTTATCAAAATCGATTAAAAGATCTTAATGCTTGTGATTTTGGTGATCTTCTCCTTCATTCTATCTCTATCCTCCAACGCAATCCAGATATTCTTCGCGAATATCATTCTCAATTTCGCTATATTCTTGTCGATGAATATCAAGATACAAATACAGCACAATATCTTTGGCTTCGCCTTTTGGCACAACATCCTCAAGGACAAAATGTTAATCTTTGTTGTGTTGGCGATGATGATCAATCCATTTATGGATGGCGTGGTGCGAAAGTCGAAAACATATTACGGTTTGAAAAAGATTTTCCTTCTGCCAAAATTATTCGCTTAGAGCGCAATTACCGCTCAACATCCCATATTCTGAAAGCCGCCTCGCATCTGATTGCTCATAATGAAGAACGGCTGGGGAAAGTGCTTTTTTCCGCTCAAATAAAGAGTGAAGAAGAAAAAGTAAAAATTCATTCAGCATGGGATTCAACAGAAGAAGCGCGAGCAATCGGAGAAGAAATCGAACGCGCTCAACAAACCGGTCATGCATTAAATAATATGGCTATCTTGGTACGCGCATCATTTCAAATGCGTGAATTTGAAGATCGCTTTGTAACACTTGGCCTTAACTACCGAGTCATTGGGGGACCTCGTTTTTATGAGCGCATGGAAATACGGGATGCCATGGCTTATTTACGTGTTGTTGTCCAACCCGCTGATGATTTAGCTTTTGAACGTATTATCAATACACCTAAACGCAGCATAGGCGATGCAACCTTACGCATCCTTTATGAAAGTGCGCGAGCACGCGCTGTTTCTCTCTTTGCTGCCGCCTCTGACATTATTGAAACAGACGAATTAAAGCCTAAGGCACGCAGTTCCTTACGAAGCCTTATTGAAAACTTCCGTCGCTGGCAAAATATGCTCCAAGACACGCCCCACAGGGAACTTGCCGAAATCATTCTTGATGATTCCGGTTACACAACCATGTGGTTAGAAGATCGCTCACCAGAGGCTCCTACACGTCTAGAAAATCTTAAAGAAATGATCCGTTCCATAGAACAATTTGAAAGTCTTCAAAACTTTTTAGAACATGTTTCACTCGTAATGGAAACGGACAATAATGAAAGCATGGATGCCGTCAACATCATGACACTTCATTCTGCCAAAGGGCTTGAATTTGAAACCGTTTTTCTTCCAGGTTGGGAAGAAGGACTCTTTCCCCATCAACGCTCATTAGATGAAGGGGGACGTTCAGGCTTAGAAGAAGAACGGCGCCTTGCTTATGTAGGACTTACAAGAGCAAAAAAATATCTACATATATGGTTTGTATCCAACCGCAGAGTTCACGGACTTTGGCAATCTGCTCTTCCCTCCCGTTTTCTCGATGAATTACCAGCAGAACATGTAGAAGCCATAGCTATGGAAACATCTTATGGTGGTTATGGACAATCCTCTTTTCAATATCATGATGCTTTTTATAATGACTACGCAGCACCAAGACAAAAGCGTGCACAAAAAAACAAGAATATCGAAGGGAAAGTTATCGCTCAATCAATTTCCCATGCAGCATCAAATTTTTCTGTCAATGATCGAATTTTTCATATAAAATTTGGTTATGGTTACATTACCGCAATAGATGATCATAAATTGACAATAATGTTTGAAAAAGCGGGAGAAAAACGTGTATTGGATAATTTTGTCGACAAAGCTTAACAAAAACAAACGACGATCCGTTTTTTCAAAAAACCACTTGATTTTATTCTGAAACTTACTTCCATTTTCTAACAAAAGCTTCAATGGATAAATTTTGCATATCAGGCACTGCATTGTAAATTTTATCCAGCGGCCAATCCCACCAAGCCATAGCTAAAAGATCTTTGATCACATGATCGGGAAAACGCATCCGCAACTTCTGAGCGGGAACCCCAACAACAATCGTATAAGGCATAACATCTTTCGTTATAACAGCATTAGCTCCAATAATCGCCCCATGACCCACTGTTACCCCAGGCATAATAACCACTCCATGCCCAATCCATACATCATGCCCAATAATAACACGTTTTGCACAACGCCTTTCTCGAAAAGAACCATCGAGCGCCCTATAACGAAAATATTCATTTGGACGATAGGTTATTTTATGTGTTGAAACGCGCTCCATGGGATGCTCCAATGCATTTATCCGCACATGAGATGCAATAGAACAAAAACGACCAATATCGCTATAAATAGCCTCACTGTTACGTTCTAAATAAGAAAAATCCCCAACAGTTACATCCCGTAAAATAACCCGTTCATTAATTTCCACATAGCGCCCCAATTTACAACCATGCAATCGTGCCGTCGTATGAATACGCGGTTTACTTTCATGGAATCGAAGATCATTCTCAATATTCATATGGCCTTCCATCAACTGTTTCATCAAGAGATATGGAAAGACATACCAACCACTCCCATAAAATCAACCATGAAACAAACATTGCAATATAAACCTGCCAATGCTAGAATTTTTGGGTACTTTTAAGAGAGACAAGTTATGAAAAATGTAATCCGCATCTTAGGGCTAACAGTTATATTTCTTGCGGGAATTTTTACTTATGATACGTTAATCAACAAACCTTTGGGTGATGAATTCACGCTCACTGATTCAGATGGACAAACTGTTACGCAAGCGGATGTTCGCAGTAAACCTTCAATTATTTTCTTCGGTTTTACGATGTGCCCTGAAGTCTGTCCTACAACATTGATGAATCTTGATCGATGGCTTACAGCTCTTGGTCCTCAGAGTAATAAATTAGGAAAATGGTTCGTGACCGTTGATCCTGAACGTGATACCCCTGAAGTACTTCATGAATATCTCAGTAATTTTTCTAATAAGATTGTTGGCATTAGCGGAGATCCTGAAAAAGTTCATAAAATGGTCAATTCTTTCAATATCATTGCTGAAAAAGTGTCTGGAACGGATGGAAACTATACTTACAACCATACAGCAGCGATTTTTTTACTCAAAAAAGGTGGAAAGTTAGCAGGTGTTATTCGTTATGATACGAAAGAAAGCGATAGTGAATTAAAAGATGAAATCGCCATTGAACGGCTAAAAAAGCTCATCTCAAACTAAAAAAGCCGATCAAAAGAAAGAATAGGATGTCGCAGCAAATTCGCCTTTATTATACTGCTTTAAAAAATAAAGCAGAAAAGCTTTATCCCCTTTTAGAAATCGCTTTTGAGGAAGAAGGCTATCCCCTAGCTCTTACAGAGATAGACGAAAAAAGTGCTCTCTATGAGCTATCTCTATATGTCGATCAAGATAATCAAGAACGCATTGCGAGGCGTTTTGCAAACATCCTTTCTATCGATTCTGATAAAATTAATAGAGAAGTTTTACCCAATATTGACTGGGTAAAAAAAAGTCTAGAAGGACTAAAACCAATACATGCAGGTCCTTTTTTCCTTCATGGAAGTCATAATCGAGACGCCATTCCAGCAAATGTTCTTCCCATTGAAATTGACGCAAATCAAGCTTTTGGTACTGGACATCATGGAACAACAGTTGGTTGTTTGGAAATGATTGCCAAAGTCATGAAACACGAAAATCCACAAAATGCTCTTGATCTTGGAACGGGCAGTGGGATCTTAGCTATTGGCATAGCTAAGCTCAAGCCCATTTCTATTCTGGCATCCGATATTGATCCCGTTGCTATTAAAGTTGCACAACATAATATCATGCTTAATGGTGTAAAAGAATATATTACAGCTGTTACAGCAACAGGTTTTACCCATAATCAAATTGCAAAACGGGCTCCTTTTGATCTCATTGTTGCCAATATTCTTGCCAATCCGCTCATTGAACTTGCAACAGAAATGGTTCAAGTTCTTCAAAAAGGGGGATCACTTATCCTCTCTGGAATTCTTGAAGAACAGCATCCTCATGTTTTAGACACTTATATAAAACACGGACTCAAACATATTGAAACGTACCATCGGCACGACTGGGTTACGATACATCTGAAATAAAAAGAAAAGGACGTTGCTATGTATCAATCTTTTGAAGCAACAACAAATCCCGCACATGCTCTTGAACGCATTTCTTGCCTTCGTAAAGAGCTCGATCGCCTTGGGCTCGATGGTTTTCTTGTTCCACGCAACGATGAACATCAAGGGGAATATGTTCCACCTCATGCACAACGCTTAAGCTGGCTTACAGGCTTTACTGGATCCGCAGGGATCGCACTTATTTTAAAAAACAAAGCCCTTATTTTTACAGATGGACGCTATAAACTCCAAGTTCGCCAACAAACTGATCCTCATATCTTTAACTATGAAGATCTCGTAACCTGCCCCCCTCGCAATGGCTTGAAAAAAATGGACAAAAACTTTCTATTGGTTTTGACCCATGGCTCCACACAATCGCCGCTACAGCAACCTTAAAGAAATCTTTAGAGATAAAAGCTGGCGGAAAACTTGTAGAAGTTCAACAAAATCCTATTGACCTTATTTGGCATGATCAACCACAACCACCACAATCTACCTTATCCATTCATCCACTCAAATATGCTGGATGCGATACGGATGAAAAACTCGCTTTAATTCGCAAAAGTATACAGCAAGCCCGTGCAAATGCTTTTATTTTCACAGATCCCTCCTCTATTGCATGGATATTCAATATACGAGGCCATGATATTTCCAATACACCTTTTTCTCTTTGCTTTGCTCTCATTCCACTCAACGAAACCCCAGTCTTATTCATTGACAATAAAAAACTTGGTGAAGAACAAAAACAATATCTAGAACGTTATGCAAAATTATATGAACCAGAACAACTTCTTTCAAAAGTCAAAGAATATGTGCAAAAAGGAACAATTTTTGCCTTAGATCCACAGCTAACATGCGAAAAATTACGGATTGTCATTGAAGAAGAAAAGAGCTCTTTCATTACACTGACCGACCCTGCTGCTCTACCGCGTGCCATTAAGAATACCACAGAATTAGAAGGGGCACGGGGAGCGCATCTGCGCGATGGTGTTGCTCTTACCCGTTTTTTTGCTTGGTTAGATAGACAAACAGTAGGCACGATAAATGAGATTTCTGCCGCTCAAAAATTAGAAGAATTTCGCATACACACAGCAGAAGAAATGGGAGAAAAACTTGAAGATCTTTCTTTTGATACAATCTCAGCAGCAGGAGCCAATGGTGCCATTGTTCATTACCGTGTAACGAATGAAACCAATAAACAACTCAAAGCTGGAGAGCTTTATCTTGTGGACTCAGGTGGACAATATCGTGATGGCACGACAGATGTCACACGCACAGTAGCCATTGGAAATATTGGAGAAGAAGAAAAACGCTGTTTCACGCTTGTCCTCAAAGGCATGATTGCTCTTTCAACTGCACGTTTTCCAAAAGGCACACGCGGACAAGACATTGATGCTCTTGCACGCATTGCCTTATGGAAAACCGGTTTTGATTATGCCCATGGCACAGGTCATGGCGTTGGTTCTTATCTTTCTGTTCATGAAGGCCCACAAAATATTTCACGCAGAGGATGCCAAGAACTGATCCCTGGGATGATTCTTTCCAATGAGCCTGGATATTATCGCGAAGGCGCTTTTGGTATTCGTCTTGAAAATTTGATAATCGTAAAACCAGCACAAAAAATTGCTGGTGGAGACATAGAAATGCTTTCGTTTGAAACGCTTACCCATTGCCCTATTGATAGAAGACTCATTCTTCCAGAGCTTTTGACACAAGAAGAACAACAATGGCTCAATGATTATCATGCGCGTGTTTATCAGATGAATGCCCCTTACCTTAATGAAGAAGATAAAAAATGGACAAAAGAGGCAACACTGCCTCTTTAAAATGAGGCAAAATAGTACACATACCTTCTAAGCTATTTTTATAAAATAACACCCTTTCTTTCTTTTTAAGAGAAGAATGTGTCTTTACCATCAGAAAATGCAAAAAATATTCTTTCGACATGCTTCAAGTTTTTTTGATACAGTAAACACTCTAAAACAGAATGGAATCCACTTGTAACAGGCTATAATGATCAACTTTTCTTCCATTATCTCCAAACAAATTATAACCTTATTTTTCTTAACAAGGTAAATTTCATTATATTAATTGTAACCCTCGGCATCATTTTTTTCATATCAATTATAATCAGCGTATTACAGCGTTTGGATTCAAAATTTATGCATATTGATTTATAGTTTTCACCTTTTCGGTTTACCTTATGAGTCAACAATATATCATTTTGCAATTCTTGAATAATGTTCGATAGTGGTGAATCATTATAATACATATTGATACAAATAAACAAAATCTGCTATAAGGGAGGATTTAAGTCGTTAGAATTTAAAGGAAGTAGAATAATTATAACATTACCTTTTAAAGAATTTTCTTTATTAGCAACAGTCAGACATCATGTTATTTTATAGAGAAGCTCTCAAAAACTGCACAACACAAGATAGCTATAGAAGTGAAAAATCTTTAGAGCTCTTTACAAAAACCACAAATACTTTGAAAGAGATAGAATAAAGTATAGATTTTATGACTTACCGTGATAAAAAACTCTAAAGATAGATCTTAATAAACTATATCCTTATTTACCATTAAAGTGATTATCCTAATACGTATAATTTTATTTTTTTCCGTAATATGATTATTGGGATACTATATTGGACCTTCTATATTGACGGAAATTAATCAATTTAGACGAGTTCCTATTGCTGCATTTTCTAAAAGTCGAGTTATTACTGAAAATGAATACAACCAACTTTACGAAAAATATGTAACTGAACAATATCACTATGGTGTATATGACGAATACCTAAAACGAGCAAAACTATATCTAGATGCTAAAAGTTATGGTGTATATCATGTTTTAAATCATGATATGATAGTGCTTGTCCCAGAAAACGTGAAATATATTCATACAAAAGTTGTTTGGTGTGCATGCCTTGTAGATTTATTGAAAGGTGTTTATAATGAAAAGCTTCCAGCGCTATCTCTGCCCACGTACATACAGAAGTTACGTTCTCAATATAATTGGAAAGAAAGTGATTTTATTTGGGAAAAAAATTTAGTCATGAATTCTACAGATCCAATGTTTAAATATGCACAAATGGTATTTGATTCTGAAATATTCTCATACACTATACTTGCTCTCATAAATGAGATTTCAAATGCCGAGAAATTTGAAAGAGATAAGGGAGGCCAGGAGAAAAATTACGACGCTAGACGCATTACAGAATATCCAAAATTTTGTAATGAAATTGGACAAGTATATCATATCATGATGCCTGATAAATATAGATAAAAATCACGATACATAATGAAATACCATTGTTATTTATTATATATAACTATCTAGTGTCGTTTTTTTATTAGTTCCTCACGTAAAGAGTAAACAATTAGTCGGTCACATCTCTTATTGTGCTATGAGAGAGTTTATATCTTCTTCATAAGAGCAATCAAAATGCGTTATTAAGATTTATAGCATATTACTGTTAAAAAAGTAAAACCTTCCCTCTACAAAAAGTAATAAATTTATTCATTACATCACTGTCCTAAGAAGGAATATTTTACAATACTAAAAATTATAAGACTTTATATGGGCATTATATATTTGTTTTTAAGATCAATAAATGTACGTAATAAAGAAAAACAACGTATTCGTCTGCTTGAGAAAAGCACTCTTATCCTTCAATCAGCTGTAGCCAAGCTTCTTCATCGATCACCTCAACACCTAATTCCTGCGCTTTTGTCAATTTTGATCCTGCTCCATCTCCTGCAACAAGAAGATCTGTTTTTTTAGAAAGTGAACCCGACGTTTTAGCCCCTAGTCTCTCAGCCAATGCTTTTGCTTCATCACGTGACATGCGCGTCAAAGTTCCTGTAAAAACAATGATCTTCCCCGCTATTGGTGAAGAATCTATCAAAACAGGCCCCTCATCGAGAGGAGTTACTTCTTCAAGCAAAACAGATAAAACCTCACGGTTATGAGCTTCTTGATAAAAATCAACAATTGCACTGCCGACCTGTGGTCCAATTCCTTCGATATTAATCAACTCCAGCCAAGCTTCATTGCCTTCTTTATTTTCTCTCTCACATGGTATAAGTGCTTCCATCGCCGCAGTTTCAAAAGCTGTATAAGTTTGATAAGTTCGTGCAAGACGGCGTGCATTAACCTCACCAACATGACGAACCCCCAATGCAAACAAAAAACGACTTAAAGGAATTTCTCGGCGTGCATTAATAGCATCATACAATTTCCGCACTGAAACAGTACCAAAACCTTCCATATTTTCCAAACGTATCAAAGATTTTTGTTGGCGCCGCTCTAAAGTAAAAATATCAGCTGGTGTACGAATACAAAGCGCCTCATCTTGCGCATGGAAAAAAAACTCTACCTGTTTTTTGCCCAAGCCCTCAATATCAAAAGCATTGCGTGCAACAAAATGACGAATACGCTCAATCGCCTGTGCAGGACAAATAAGCCCCCCTGTACAGCGACGCACCGCTTCTCCATCTTCACGAACAGCATGACTCCCACACGCTGGACACAAATGGGGAAAAATAAAAACAGCCGCATTTTGGGGGCGCTTTTCAATGATAACATCAACAACTTGAGGAATCACATCACCAGCACGTTGTATAATCACGCTATCTCCTACGCGGATATCGCGTCCTTCACGAATGGGCTCTCCTTTATGACCAATTCCCTTAATATAATCTTCATTATGCAAACTAGCATTGGTCACCACTACCCCACCAACAGTAATAGGCGTAAGGCGCGCAACCGGCGTCAAAGCCCCTGTGCGTCCCACTTGAATATCAATATCTTCTAAAAGCGCTATTGCTTTTTCTGCTGGAAATTTATGCGCTATTGCCCAACGCGGCGAACGAGAAACAAACCCCAAGCGCTTTTGGAGCATCAAATCATTAACCTTATAAACAATACCATCAATATCATAGTTTAAGACATGACGGCGTTCTTCAATATCACGATAATAGGAAATAATTTCCTCGATTGTCTTAAAGACTTTTGTTAATGGATTGATAATAAAGCCATATTCTTTGAGCTTTTTCATCATCTCCATTTGACTTTGTGCAAATATTTCACTCACCTCACCGCAAGCATAGGCAAAAAATTGCAGCTTTCTGCTGGCCGTTATCCGTGAATCAAGCTGACGGAGTGAACCAGCCGCCGCATTTCGAGGATTGGCAAAGGTTAACTTACCCTTCTCTTGTTGGCTGATATTCAATGCTTGGAAATCCTTCCTCCCCATATAAACTTCACCGCGAACCTCAATGATATCCGGAAAATCACCTTGCAAAACGTGCGGAATAGCAGCAATTGTTCGAGCATTCGCTGTCACATTTTCACCGACAGTTCCATCGCCCCGCGTTGCCGCACGCACAAGCCGCCCCTCCTCATAGCGCAAAGACAATGATAAACCATCAATTTTGGGCTCTGCTGTTATTTCCAACATTTGTGTTTCTGGAATGCGTAAAAAACGATGAATACGCTCAACAAATTCGCTGACATCTTCAAAGCTAAATGCATTATCAAGGGAAAGCATAGGCTGTGCATGAACAGATTTTTCAAATTTTTCTGAAACCGGTGCTCCAACTTTATGTGAAGGAGAATCTATACGAATGAGTTCAGGAAAAAGAGCTTCAATTTCTGCATTACGGCGGCGCAAAGCATCATATTCTGCATCAGAAATTTCAGGTTGATCATCACGATTATAAAGCACATCATGACGTGAAATCTCTTTTGCCAACCACTCTAATTCACTTTCTGCTTCAAGAGCAGTAAGTTTTTTAACTTCACCCTTGTTCATAAAATCTATTCCAAATTACAAACTACTGCCCTAAGGATCTCCACTCTTTTTCATAAAGTAAATCTCAATGAAAACAAGTTTCCAATATTTTTATCGTTCATCAATGACCTTTATGCCAAAAGCTTTTGAGCCGCTGCACGCGCTTCTTCAGTAATCTGTTCCCCTGCCAACATACGAGCGATTTCTTCTGCACGTTCCTGTTCTTCCATTTTATGAAGAACAGTCACAAAGCGCCCTTCATCATCACTTTCAATCTTTGAAATAAGAAAATGGCTATGCGCTTTTGACGCGACCTGGGGGGCATGCGTAATAGCAAAAACCTGAATCCTTTCCGACAACCGTTGCAACCGTTGCCCAATAGCCGCCGCAACAGCGCCCCCAGCGCCTGTATCAATTTCATCAAAAATCAATGTGGGAGCCGATCCTCGATCCGATAAAACAACTTTTAATGCTAATAAAAAACGAGACAACTCACCGCCAGAAGCCACACTAAACATCGGCCCAGCACGCGTTCCAGGATTTGTTCGCACCCAATATTCAATACGATCACACCCCTCTGCACTTCGCCTTTCAACATCTGTCTGCATTTCAACAATAAATTCCGCCTTTTCTAATTTCAATGCCGGTAACTCAGCCATCACGCTTTCAGATAAATGCTTTGCTATTTCTCGACGCTTTATTGTTAAAGCTTGTGCTAATGTATCATAATCTTTCTTTGCCTGCCCTGCCTCATCTTCAAAACGCGTTAATGTGTTCTGAGCCTCTTCAAAATCAGTAAGTTCAGCATCCATTTTATCGCGTAATTGCACCAACCCATCTGCAGAAACTTGATATTTACGTGCAAAACCACGAAGAGCAAAAAGACGTTCTTCTATCCGTTCCAATTCATCCGGTTCAAAATCCAATGCGCGTATTGCCGCCTCAATGCCTTCTTGTGTGGTTGCAAGGGCATGCAATGCCTCATCAAGTGATTTCACCACCGGTGCAATGAGCTCTTGTGCTTCAGGAATTTTCCGTTCCAAGCGCCTCACCAAATTAGACAACACTGGAATTGGTGATTTTTGACCACTTAAAAGATCATCGGCTTCTTTAATATCCGTCGCTATTTTTTCTAATTTAAGCATATCAGCACGACGAAGAGAAAGAGCCTCCTCTTCTCCCACTTGAAAATCAAGTTTTTCAAGCTCTTCTACACACGCACGAAGATAATCCATCTCGCGCGTTGCATTTTCTACCTTAAGACGCTGTTGTTGCAAACGTTCCTCACATTCACGCCATATTCGATAACATTGGCGCAAATCTTCCACGTCATCTTCAAGCCCACCAAAGGCATCTAATAATTGCCGATGTGTCGCAACATCAACAAGCGCACGATCATCATGTTGTCCATGAATTTCGACCAAGTGACGACCAACACTCCGCATTAAGGAAACACTAGACACTTGATCATTGATAAAGACACGACTCCGTCCATCACTTGACTGCACACGTCGTAAAATAATATCACCCTCATCATCAAGGCCATTCTCACGAATAAGCTGACGCGCAGGGTGTGAAACAGGAACATCAAAAACAGCCGTAACCTGCCCTTGGGTTACACCATGACGCACAAGCGAAGCATCACCCCGCCCCCCCAGAGCCAGTGACAAAGCATCAAGTAAAATGGACTTTCCCGCCCCTGTTTCTCCAGTTAAAACTGTCAATCCCGCTGTAAAATGAATATCGAGCGTTTCGATCAAAACAATATTATGAATCGAAAGCTGTACCAGCATGAGAGAATCAACGAGCCCTCTTCTTATCACCAGCTAAAGCATTTGAGATCCAAGAAGACTTATGCTCATGTGGTGATATTTTATTCTTCTGCAAGAGATTATAAGAAAACTTATACCACTGACTTTTTGGATAGTTACGTCCTAAAATGGCGGCTGCCGTCTGTGCTTCCGCCGTTAAACCAAGAGCAAGATTAACTTCCGTTAAGCGAAAAAGCGCTTCCTCAATTTGATTGGTATCGGAATATTCTTCAACGACGGTACGAAACCGTCTACTTGCAGCAAGATAGCGCCGTCCCTCTTCATAATAACGGCCAATCTGCATTTCTTTACCAGCCAGCTGTTCGCGCCCGAAACGTATTTTATCCTTAGCATCCTTGACATATTCAGAATTTGGATAACGCTCTATAAGAAGCTGCATCGCAGCAATAGCGCGTTTCGTATCCCGTTGATCGCGTGTAACATCAGGAATCCGGCGGAAAGAAGAAAGACCAATAATATAGTACGCATAAGCTGAATCAGTCGACCCTGGATAAAGAGTAATATAGCGTTGAGCCATACTAATTGAATCATCATACTTGCCGAGTCGATAATTTGTAAAAGCCCCCATGACTAAAGATTTACGGCCCCAATCTGTATAAGCATACTGTTTTTCAATCTTCAAGAACTTCTTCGCGGCATCCGCAAGCCGCCCACTTTCAAGGCTAGCCAGTCCCTGATTATAGAGAACATCCGGTGGATCTATTTTTAGAACATAAGCAGATGGATCGAGGGTATTTTTCTCTTTAAAGAGACATCCTGCTAACATACAAGTACTTCCTAAAAGAACTACCCCCAATATCTTGCGTACAATGTCAGATTTTCTATATGCCATATTTCCAATGCACAGATGAGCTTTTTTCATAGTTTTCCGGCCTCCACAGAATATCACCTTGTCGCAAAAACAATTTATTAAGGTTTTTTATACCATATCACTTTAAAATCCACATAACTAATTTAGCAGCTTAGGTCAATCATCCCCTTAAAAATCAAATAAATGATAAACAATCCTATCAATTTTGTTTTACTCTTTCTCTAAAGAGCTTTTTTCGTAATATGATTCGTCTGCCAAAACAGCTTTGACCAATTGTGCATTAATTTTATGTCCACTACAATACGAACGAAATAATCCAATAAAAGGGGCCCCCAGCAAAGCAGTATCACCAATCGCATCAAGCATCTTATGCCGAACATATTCATTCTCCCAATAAGGACCATCGGGATTTAAAATTTCGTCATTAAGGCCAATAACAAGAGAATTTTCTAAAGAAGCGCCTCTCGCCTTTCCAGAAAGCCGTAATTTTTCCACATCTTTGATAAAACCAAAAGTTCGCGCACGCGACAAATCATCTCGAAACCCTTGTGTAGTAAAATCAAAACTGAAATGTTGTCTACCAATAGCAGAAGAAGGAAAAGAGATCGTTATATCAAAACGACGCCCATCAAAGGGTAAAAGCTCTGCAAAACCATGCGCTCCTTCAACACGCAACGGTTTTTTTATAATGAAATAAGAACGGTATGCATTTTGCTGGACAATGCCAGCCTCTTCAAAAGCTTGGCAGTATTGCCATGCGGAACCATCTAAAATAGGAATCTCATTATGAGATACTTCAATAATAAGATTATCCAAATTATAAGCAGCAATGGCAGCCATCAAATGTTCGATTGTTTCAACCCTTACATCGCCCTCTCCAAGCATCGTTGATAACTCAGTTTCTCCCATTTGCGATGCATGGGCTTTAAATATTTTCTCTGTTCCGTCTAATCCACAACGCTTAAAAAGAATACCACATCCAACATCCGCTGGACAAACCCTGATCACCGACAAACAGCCACTGTGAACGCCAATCCCCTTAAATATCACTGCTTTTTTAAGAGTAGACTGATATTTTGGCACTAAATTCATCATATCATTTTATTGAATTACTCTTACATCTTTTGAAACGCGTTATAAAACCATAAAAAAATATTCATAGCAAATAATAAAAAACCGCTTAACGATAAGCGGCTTTTTTTTAAAAACAAAGTATTTTATCAAAAAATAGCAGTATATTTCACTGTATAATTCTTAATTCATCATAAAATAAGTAATAAAATTCCTTACTTTGCTTCATTCTTTATCAATTAATTGGCTTGACGACGTAAAAATGCTGGTATTTCCAACTGATCTTCTTCACTAATAAAAGTACGCTGATCTTGTGGAACCTGAGGATGCAACTCACCAGAACGACGAGGAACATAAACAGAAGCATCTTGAGAAAGCGCCTGAGAGTTTTTACTGTAAACATGAGACTCTTGCTGCTGAGACGATCTTACAGCAGGCTCTAGCCTTGCTTCCGGTTCTGCTTCCTCACGATGTGTCAAACTCTGCTTCAAACGCTGCCAAAGGTTACGAGGACCTTGATCAGTGGTAGATGTTCTTTGACTTTGTCCATGAGCAACAGAAGGAAAATCTTTTAACTCCGGCATACGCATTGGAGCACGTGTTTGCATCTGTTGTACTTGTTTTTGTTGCACTGGCTTTTCTTTTTGCCTCACAACCCCTGTCATCTCATCAAGAACATGCGCTGTTGCCTCCATACTCACGGGAGCTGCCATAGTTTGTTGAGTAGAACGACTTACTTGCATACGTGGACTATTTGATATCTGATCCTGCATAGTATTGGAACCATAAGCAACAGCTTTCGCCGCACTTCGTGTCGTCATTGCTTCTGCAGGCTGTGCAAAAATTTGACTTTTGGGACGAAATTGTTCTCCTGTTGGTTTCCCCTTTTCTATTTCAAGTGATTCGATGACTTCTACCATTGACTCAGAACGCAAGGGCGATGACTGAACATGAAAAGAACTGTGTGGCGTTCCAGAGTCATTCTTACGCATTGAAGAAGTCGGCCTTTGAATCTGAGGCTGAGAGGACGGAACAACATCACTAACCTCACGATCAATACCGGTAGCAACCACAGAAACACGAATAACACCCTCTAATGACTCATCATCAATGGCTCCAAAGATCACATTCGCATCAGCATCCACTTCTTCACGAATACGATTAGCAGCTTCATCAACCTCAAAGAGAGTCATATCGCGACCGCCCGTAATAGAAATCAATAAACCACGCGCCCCACGCATAGAGGTATCATCTAACAACGGGTTCGCAATAGCCGCTTCAGCAGCAGCCAAAGCACGCCCCTCACCAGATGCCTCCCCCGTTCCCATCATGGCTCGACCCATTTCGTGCATAACAGAACGAACATCAGCAAAATCGAGGTTAATTAACCCTTCTTTAATCATCAAATCCGTAATGGAAGCAACACCAGAATAAAGCACTTGGTCAGCCATAGCAAAAGCATCAGCAAATGTTGTCTTATCATTTGCAATACGGAAAAGATTTTGATTGGGAATAACAATCAATGTATCGACAGACTTTTGTAATTCTTCAATACCAGCCTCTGCCGTTTTCATACGACGTGCCCCTTCAAACTGAAATGGCTTTGTCACAACACCAACGGTCAAAATACCTTTTTCACGCGCTGCGCGAGCAACAACGGGAGCGGCCCCTGTTCCAGTTCCTCCCCCCATACCAGCAGTAATAAAAACCATATGAGAGTCTGCAAGATGATCAATAATTTCATCAATACATTCCTCTGCAGCGGCTTGCCCAACTTCCGGTAAAGCCCCAGCACCCAAACCTTCTGTTACAGCTGCTCCAAGCTGGATAACACGTTCAGCCTTTGACATAGCCAAAGCCTGTGCATCCGTATTTGCAACAACAAAGTCAACGCCCTGAAGACCAGCATTAATCATATTATTCACGGCATTTCCGCCACCACCTCCAACACCAAAAACGGTAATGCGTGGCTTCAATTCCGCGATATCTGGCCGATGCAGATTAATCGTCATTTTCTTTTCCTTCTCATAAGACACCGCAAGCCAAAGCGATGCAATTTATCCAACTAGACTTAACTAAAAACTCTCACGCAACCACTGACCAACACGCTGAAAATACCCACGCGTGCCCACCGATAAATGATTTCCTGCCGCCTGCATTGTTTTTTCTTCAAAACCCACCAATTGCGGATAAATTAACAACCCAACAGCAGATGTAAACGCCGCCCCTTTTGCAAGAGAAGGAAGCCTCGAAATCCCTAAAGGCCGCCCGATACGAACATTTCTTCCTAATATAGTACGTGCCACCTCTGACAATCCTGTTAACTGGCTTGCTCCCCCAGTCAAAATAACACGCTTACCAATGATATGACCAAAACCTGAACGATTTAAACAATCACGAACCATTTCTAAAATTTCTTCAACACGTGCACGAATGATGCGTCCAAGAACCGCGCGAGGATATTGCGTTTCACGTTGTTCACTTCCAATTTCCGCTACATTAATCATTTGCCGCTCATCAGCACTTGTTAAAAGTGCTGAACCATAAACGACTTTTAAACGTTCTGCTTCTGTTAGAGACATAGAAAATCCGCGCGCAACATCAAGAGTAACATGATGCCCCCCAACAGCAAGCGCATCCGCATAAACAAATTTTCCCTCAAAAAACACTGAACATGTCGTTGTTCCACCACCAAAATCAATACATGCAGCCCCTAAATGCGCCTCATCGTTCATCAAGGCAGCAAGACCACTTGCAAAGGGAGTAGCAACCATCGCTTCAACACTCAAATGTGCGCGATTAATACATGTTTCCAAATTACGCAAAGAGGCTGTTTCTGCTGTTACCACATGCACATCGGCCCCAAATGTTTCCCCTGCCATGCCAATAGGATCAGAAATTCCTTTATCCCCATCCAAGACATAAGAAACTGGAACTGAGTGCATAATATGACGTTCAGCATCAAAAGCTTTACGCGAAACATCTGAAAAGGCCATACGCATATCACGCTTGGTAACTTCACGACCATTCAAATGGACTTTTCCATGAATTAAAGCACTTTGTAATCGACTTGAGGAAAAATTCACAATTACTGAATCCACCACCAAACCAGCCATTTTTTCTGCCGCATCAACAGCCAAGCGTATTGATTGTTCTGCTGCAAACAGATCCATGACAACACCAGATTTAATCCCACATGAACGCTGTACTCCAAAGCCTAAAATTTCCACAGAATGTGTACGACCATGTAAATAGTGCGCATGCTTTAAAGGACGCAAACAGGCAATAAGACAAACAACCTTACTTGAGCCGACATCAAGAACCGTTAAAAAACGTGTTTTACGCCCCCCCCGATGATGTGATCTAAGCAACATCATGGGTTTCCTACCTTTCGTGCCTTTAAAATACGCTCTTCTTCTGCAACACCAGCATCATAACGCCCCAACGCTTCATCGGATAAAGAAACAGTAATTCGATCAGAAAGACGTAAATCAACACTGAGAATATCGCGCGATAAAAGATCTTGCATTCTACCGGACGAAACAAGAGAGGAAAACCTTTCAAGAGACCCATTTTCAGGCAACATAATGCGCATTCCATTATCTAAAACAAGATCCCAACGCCGATCACCTACCCGCACAAAAGCACGAACATGATCATATACTTGCCGATAGACTGATAATGCTTGAATAAACGCTTTAGCAGCATTTTGTGCACCCTGCCCAACCACAAGAGGCAAATCCCGAACAGTTTCTTCTTTAAAAGGCACAATAACACGCCCTGTATGATCAATAATATCCATCACACCATCATGTTGCCAAATAGCATAAGGTTCACGCTCCACGATAGAAATACGCATTCTATTGGGATAAATCTTCTGAACATTCGCTGATTGAACCCAAGCCTGTTTTTCCAAAAGAGAACGTGCTCTTTCAACGTCAAAAGTGAAAATAGAAGGGGCAATATCAAGTCCTAAAATTTTAAAAATATCTTTACTTGTCAAGCGCTTATTACCGCTTATATCAACATCAACAACCACAAAACCACTATCCGCTATGATCGCATTTACGATCACAGCCATCTGGCCACTGACTGAAAGTCCATAAAAAGTCGTTAGAAAGAAAAACCATACAACAGCAAAAGAGCCGAAATGACGTGGAATATGAACATTGACAAAAACAACTTCAAACATAAACCGAAGAAAACGACGATAAAGACGTGGCAGAGCTGGCACTAACAGCACCTCCATCGGGACATTTGATTTATTAACATTCAACGCATACATGATGCGTCCTCCACCATCCATTGAACAATATCGCCGTAAGTACGACCGCTTGCTTTTGCAATATCAGGAAGAAGGGACGTCGATGTCATACCGGGTTGCGTATTAATTTCAAGCCAAACCAATTCTCCTGTTTTCTCATTAAAACGAAAATCAGAACGGCTAACACCTCGACACCCTATCGCCTGATGGGCTGCTAAAGACATTCTTTGCACACTTTGGTAAATATTTAGTGAAAGTTTTGCAGGACAAATATGGAGAGAACCACCTGTTTTATATTTTGAGTCATAATCGTAGAATGAAAAGGATTGACTGGGAAGAACTTCACACACATCCAACACTGCATTTCCCAAAACAGCACAAGTCAATTCACGACCAGGAATATATTTTTCCACCATCACCTCATCGGCATACCCCCACTCAGATCCCCCGATATTATGCGGCGGTGCAGCTTCATTTTCTTGGACAATGACAACACCAAAACTTGACCCCTCACACACAGGTTTAATAACATAAGGAGGTTCCATAGGATGCGTTTTTCCAACAGAGAAGCGGCTCATGATACGAGAAGGAGCAACCCCAACCCCGACACTGGCAACGATAATTTTTGCACGTCCCTTATCCATGGCCAAAGCAGATGCCATCACACCAGAATGGGTATAAGGAATTTTTAAATATTCAAGAATCCCCTGAATCCGACCATCCTCACCAAATGGACCATGCAATGCATTGAAAGCAATATCGGGCTGCAACCGTTCAAGAACAGAAGCAATATGCGCATCAACATCTACACGGCTCACACGATACCCCTGCGCCTCAAGAACATCAGCACAAGCGGTTCCTGAAGATAAACTTACAGAGCGTTCAGAAGAGAAACCTCCCATTAACACAGCTATATGTTTATCTTTCATAACAAATCACCCTCTTTCGCAATACTATATGTAGTCTATATAAAACACATCTACACCACATACAGAAAAAAACGAAGTTTATCCTTGCGAATCAATAACCTAGCATTTTGCATAATGAATCAGACTCAAAGGCCTGATGCAAGAGGCTCTTTGTTAATTTATTGATTCTTAATAGATTTTTTTCATTATCTCTTTGAAATGACTCTATTTTTTATTTACACTTTTTTAGTGAACAATAAATCAATGAAATGGATCAAAAGGAGCAACCTCTCGACCACACTCAAATTGACCAATTCGTTCTATTTCCCATTGTAAAAGATGAGATGAATGTGCAAAAACACGTGCACGCACTGTTTCGCCCAATGTTTCAAGATCATATCCTGTTGCTTGCCCTGTATTAATCATAAAATTACAGTGCATTTCACTCATTTGAGCACCCCCAATCCGTAAACCACGACACCCTGCTTCATCAATCACACGCCACGCAGATTTATTTTCAGGGTTTTTGAAAGTTGATCCCCCTGTCTTTTCGCGAATAGGTTGCACTGTTTCTCTGTGAAGAGCCACTTCATCCATAGCAGCACGAATATCATCTTTATGACTAGGTTCTCCTTCTAATAACGCAGCCGTAAAGATCAAACCTTCAGGAATATCGCAATGGCGATAAGAATAATGCATATCTTTCAAATTTAAGATATGGCGCTGTCCTTTACGATCCAGTGCATAAACCTCAACAACACGCGCTGCGGTTTCAACACCATTTGCCCCCGCATTCATTTTGAGAGCTCCACCAAGACCACCAGGAATACCATGATAAAAGTGAAAGCCTGCAATTTCTGCCTTTAAAGCGGCAGCAGCTAAATGTTTATCTGCCGTACCAGCACCAACCAAAAAGCCTTTTGAAGAAACTTGTTGAACTTGCCCAAAATTTTTGGGCGAAAGACGAATAACAACCCCAGGAATGCCCCCATCACGTACCAGAAGATTAGAACCGATACCGACAACGGTTACAGGAACAGCTTCAGGTAATTTTTGAAGAAAGAGCGCCAAATCTTCTTCATCAACAGGTTGATAAAAAAGCTCTGCCAACCCGCCCGTGCGAAACCATGTCACTTTACGCATCTCAACATTAGGAGTAAGCTTGCCTCTAATATCACCCAACAGCGGTTGCAATTGCGCTAGTAGCGCCTCACCATCAATGTGCTGAAACTTTATCATGACCATCAAGTCCCGACACCCCCATCAAATCCCGACAACCGATGAGGCAACGCACAAGCCCATTGTGTGATATTACCAGCACCAAGAAAAACAACATAATCTTCTGCCTGAGCAAATTTTGAGACAAGAGACACCACATCTTCCAGACTATGGATCAAGTGCACATCACGATGCCCCGCCATTTTAATATGCTCTACCAATTCTTGCGAACCAAACCCTACGATAGGTTCTTCACCAGCGGCATAAACGGGAGTAATCAGTACGGTATCGGCATCATTAAAACAAGCAGCAAAATCATCGAATAAATGATACAAACGCGAATAACGATGGGGTTGTGCAATGGCAATGACACGCCCCTTTGCACTCTCACGTGCCGCACGCAAAACAGCCTTTATTTCCACAGGGTGATGTCCATAATCATCAAATATTTCAATACCACGCCAACTTCCTGTTCGCGTAAAACGCCGTTTTACGCCACCAAATTCTGCTAAGCCCTTCTTTATCAATTCATTTGAAATGCCAAGCTCATGCGCAATAGCTATCGCTGCTGTTGCATTGGCAACATTATGCTGCCCTGCCATAGGCAAAAGCAGTTTTTTCAACTCAATCTTTCTTCCTGTCTTGCGTGAACGGATAAGAACATCAAAATATGTTTTTTGACCATCCATCAAAAGATTTAAAAAACGAACATCCGCTTGTGGATTGGCACCATAAGTAATCACCCAACGATCATCAATATGGCCTGCCAATGCTTGAACCTCAGGATGATCAAGGCACAAAACAGCAAAACCATAAAAAGGAACATTTTCTACAAATTGTCGAAAAGCCTCACGCACAGCATCAAAACTTCCATAATGATCTAAATGCTCAGCATCAATATTGGTAACAACAGCAATATCAGCAGGCAGCTTCAAAAATGTCCCATCGCTTTCATCGGCTTCAACAATCATCCAATCGCCCTCTCCTGTACGAGAATTCGTACCATAGGCATTAATAATACCACCATTAATCACCACTGGATCAAAACGACCAGCATCAAGAAGCGCTGCAACCATTGATGTGGTCGTTGTTTTACCATGTGTACCACCCACCGCAATTGCGCGCCGAAACCGCATCAGTTCCGCCAGCATTTCTGCACGTCTGACAAGCGGCAAATGTCTTTCTTTTGCAGCAATATACTCAGGATTTGTTTTTTTAACGGCAGTAGAAAAAACAACAACCTCTGCATTTCCTAAATTTTCAGCACAATGACCAATATGAACGTTAATTCCCTTTTTCCGCAAACGCTCAACATTGGCACTCTCAACTTGATCGGACCCTTGAACTTTATAACCAAGATTATAAAAAACCTCCGCAATTCCACTCATACCAATCCCCCCGATCCCAATAAAATGGATAACGCCTATATCAAGTGGCATCTTCATCAAAAAGCTCCTCTTTTATATCTGACAACAATCGCCCGGCAATTAAGGCTTCAGCCATATCAGCAAGGCAACAGGGCGCATAAGGTTGCCCAACTTTTTTTGCAGCAAGCGCTTGTTTTTCCAATAAATGGGGTGTGCAACAAGCTTGTGTTAAAAGAGTAGCAAGTTTTTGCGCACTTAAATCCTTTTCTAAAACAATTTTTGCCCCCCCACACGCGCAAGAAGAGCAGCATTGGCTGCCTGATCATGATCCAAAGCATAGGGATAGGGAATAAGCAAAGCAGGCCGACCAATCACCGCAATTTCACAAACGGATGATGCCCCAGCACGTGATAAAATAAAATGAGACCGCGCCATACGTTCAGCCATATCATCAAAGAAAGATGCAACCTCTGCTTGGACACCCATATCACGATAGGTTTTAATCAATCCTCCAGCTTCACCGCGAACTTGTTGCACAATTCGTAAGCGTTTACGATTTTTATCATCAAGTAAAGCAATCGCCTCTGGAACGATATGTGAAAAAACAGAGGCCCCTTGGCTCCCCCCAAAAATCAAAAAATTAAATGGCTCATCACCTGTAGAAGGTTGATAGGGAATTTCTGCTGCCTTCAGCACAGCCTTACGCACAGGATTCCCCGTCAAAAACGTTTTATGAGCATAAGCACCATGCGGCGACAACAAACCACCAGCGATTGCACGCACAAAAATTGCCAACACCCGATTAGCACGCCCCATAACAGCATTTTGCTCATGAATAAATGTTACACGCCGCATTAAGGCTGCAATAAAAAGAGGAGGAAAGCTAGGATACCCCCCAAAACCACCTACAAGAACAGGACGTAATTTATAAAATAACACCAACGATTGTCCCATGCCCCTTAACAAAGACCAAAATGTTTTTATCAAAGCAAAAGGATGACGTCGTGTAAATGTTGCTGATGAAACAATATGTGTATGCTCTTCATCAAAACTGCGGACAAAAAGTCGCGCTCTTTCATCTGTTATCAGATGAACATCATATCCACGCCCCCTTAATTCAACAGCAAGTGCTTCAGCAGGAAAAAGATGCCCACCTGTACCACCTGCCGCCAAAATAATAACTTTTTTATCATTCATGAAGACGTATCCAAGCTAGAAGAAGAAAAAGCGGAAAGGCGCGCTTCTGGCCAACGACGTGTTAAACTGAGCAAAATTCCCATTGAAAACGCAATCGCCACCATTGATGAACCGCCATAAGAAATAAATGGCAATGTCATGCCTTTGGGAGGAATTAAGTGAAGATTAACGGCCATATTAATGGCTGATTGAAAACCAATCATCATGGCTATGCCTGTAATACCAAGACGCATAAAGGAATCCCGCGTATTCATAGCTATATATAATGAACGCATAACGATAAAGCCAAAAAGCATCATAATTAATAAACAAAGGATAATACCATATTCTTCAGCAGCAACGGAAAATACAAAATCTGTATGGCTATCAGGAATAATACGTTTTACTGTTCCCTCTCCAGGACCTTGTCCAAACCACCCCCCATTTAAAATAGCCTCACGCCCCACATCCACTTGAAAAGTATCTCCCTCACCGGTCAAAAAACCATCGATACGCTCACGCACATGATGGAGAAAAAAATAAGCTAAAATAATTCCTACAGCACCCAAAATGAGAAAGAGGAAAATAACCGTAAGAGGGACACCGGCAATAAAAAACAGCCCCCCCATGTTGCACTTATTAAAAGTGTTTGTCCAATATCAGGCTGTAAAACCAGAAGCACACAACAAATGGCATAAAGTACAATCGCTAACATGTAGCCCCCAATTCCCCTTCGCCGTATCTGTTCTGAAAAAAGCCAAGCAGACATCACTACAAAAGCTGGCTTCATAAACTCTGAAGCTTGTACAGAAAAACCAAAGAGCAAAATCCACCGTCTTGCACCCTTTAATTCAGGACCCAAAAATAAGGTTGCAACCATAAGAGCCAGCGTTACAATGAGCAAAAGAGCACATAGGCGACGAATATTGCGAAGCGAAAAAAAAGAAATGGTTACCATTGTAAAAAATGCTGAAATGCTGAAAATGATATGCCATCGAACAAAATAAAAACTATCAGCAATTCCGATTTTTTTTGCAATAGTGGGACTAGCAGCAAAAGACAGCATAATGCCAATCCCCATTAAAATTAAACAAGCTGCAAAGATAGAGCGATCAATCGTCCACCACCAATTAGCAATTGGATCCCTATCTGCACGCGTAATCATTTATATCCACCTTATCCGTTTTATAAATTGTCTCAAAGTGATAAGGTTCCCCAACCTGTTTAACAAACACTTTAGAAATTAAATTATACAAAAAAAGATTCTGGAATCTTAACGCAAAAGTGTTTTTTTATAATTGGCCCTTCTTTTTATTGTAACTGCATCACCAAAGAGATAAATGCTTCTCCCCGTACTTCATAATTTTTAAATTGGTCATAACTTGCACAAGCAGGTGATAAAAGAACCACCGCCTCCTTTGCCCTACAACCCATGGCATCAATAGCAGCTTCACGCACTGCATTTTCCAAAGTTAAGCTTATAGAAAAGGGAAAAGAAGATCCAATAATATGAGCAAACTCTTCCGCTGCACTCCCAATAAAATAAGCTTTACGAATTTTAGGAAAAAATTCTTTAAGAGACTCAATTCCTCCCTTTTTTGCTAATCCCCCAACAATCCAAAAAATATCATTAAAGGCGCAAAGTGCAGGCGCTGTTGCATCTGCATTCGTCGCCTTGCTATCATTGATAAACAAAACCGCTCCCATTTTACGCACCTGCTGCATACGGTGGGGCAATCCTTTATAGCTTGCTAAATGCTTGCTTATACAAGGATCGGTTATTTTTAAAGCCTGCAACGTTGCCAAGGCCATAAGAGCATTTTGTGCATTATGACCTCCACGCAAAGCAGCCATAGAAGCAAGATCTGCAAGCATATGCTGCTGTCCTTGATGAACAGAAAAGAGCTTAGTGCCCTCCGCATAAAAACCATTTTCAACAAAATGACCCTTGGAAATGGCCTCAATTTTATGCCCCTCGTAAAGCAATTGTTGATACAAAGTCTCACAAGCTGCATCATCAACTGAAATAAAAGCCTGAGAAGCCTGAGAAATCAGATGCCTTTTGGTTTGCACATAAGAAGCAAAACTTCCATGGCGATCAATATGATCAGGTGTCAAATTCAATAAAAGCCCAATGGTTGGCTGAAGAGAGGGAGTAAGATCAATTTGAAACGATGAACATTCAATCACATAGATACGTTTTTTAACAAAGGGCTTAAGCGTCAATATCGCCTGTCCAATATTTCCTCCCATCTGCACATCATACCCCATTTTTTCCAACAAATGGGTAAGCAAAGCCGTTGTTGTCGACTTTCCATTCGTCCCCGTAATTGCAATAAAAGGAACATCCTCATCACAAAAACCAGAATGCTGTAAAAAATGACGGCGTGCACGAACAAACAGTTCAATATCACCGATAATTTCTATATTTTCTTGACGTGCTTTTTCAACGACCCAATGGGGTTTCGGATAATTTAAAGGAACACCAGGGGCGAGAATCAAGGCAACAAATTCTGACCAATCCTCATCATGAAGATCTCTTGTTGGAATATTTTGCCAAAAAGCTTCTTGCACGCTTGCAGGATTATCATCCCATGCAATCACTTCCGCACCACCACGCATCAATGCTTGTGCCGTTGCTAATCCAGACTTGCCTAATCCAAACAGAGCAACTTTTCTCCCCTTATAACATGCAACAGAAATCAAAATCTCACCGCAATTTAAGTGTTGAAAGACCAATGAGAGCAAGAACAATTGAAATAATCCAAAAGCGTATCACCACTTGGCTTTCAGTCCAGCCTTTTTTCTCAAAATGATGATGGATCGGTGCCATAAGAAACACGCGTTTTCTTGTCAATTTGAAATAACCAACCTGAATAACGACCGAAAAAGCTTCCACAACAAAAAGCCCTCCAATAAGAGCCAAAACAATTTCATGCTTCGTAGCAACCGCAACAGTCCCCAATAATCCCCCAAGAGCCAACGAGCCGGTATCTCCCATAAAAATAGCTGCAGGCGGTGCATTAAACCATAAAAAGCCAAGCCCTGCTCCAACAACAGCGCCCAATAAAACAGCCAGCTCACCTGTTCCCGATACATAGTGTATTTGCAGATAATCAGCAAAATTCATATTACCACAAAGATAAGCAATCAGAGCAAAAGATAAAGCTGCAACCATCACAGGAACAATAGCAAGCCCATCCAGCCCATCCGTCACATTAACCGCATTCCCCGTCGCGACAATGACAAAAGCAGAAAAAGGAATAAAAAACCAGCCCAAATTAATAAGATAATCTTTTAAAAAAGGCAAAGCGAATCCCGATGAACCAATTTGCAAGATGACAAAAGCCGCAATTGCTGCAACAATAAACTCCAAGCTTAACCGTGCCTTCCCAGAAAATCCTTTCTCTGTTTGTTTTGTCACCTTAAGATAATCGTCATAAAATCCAATTGCTCCAAAAGAAAGCATAACCAAGAGCGATACCCAAAAGTAAATATTCGATAAATTACACCACAAAAATGCCGATACCATAATGCCGGTCAAAATCATTAATCCACCCATTGTAGGTGTTCCAGCCTTTTTAAAATGCGTTTGAGGACCATCGGCACGAATGGGTTGCCCTTTGCCTTGCCGCAATTTAAGAGACGCAATGATGCTAGGTCCAAACAAAAACACAATAAGCCCCGATGTCAGCATCGCTGCTATCGTGCGAAAAGTAATGTAACGGAAAACATTCACACCTGGAAGCCAATCACTAAACGAAGAAAAAAACAGCATCATGGGAGAAAAAAACCTCTTAAAACTAGGAAGAAACCGCTTTATAGCGATCAAGTAATGCCGTCACAATATTTGATGAACAAAGACTATTGGATGATTTAATCATCAAGAGATCCCCAGGAGAAATTTCTGTCAAAAGAAGCGGTAAAATTTTCTCAATATTTTCAGCATAATAAACCTTAACATCAGCCGATAAATCATTGACTAAAGACTTCATCGCCTCACCAAATAAAAAAACGGGATTAGCACCAGAAAGACGTATGGGCTTTATTAAATCACGATGAAGTTTTTCACTATACGCCCCTAACTCGAGCATATCTCCTAAAATAGCAATTCGCCGTCCCCCTTCCCCAACGGGTCCTTTTGCGAGAAGCTCAAGAGCAGCCCGCATAGAGGCGGGATTAGCATTATAGCTTTCATCAATGAGATAAAATTCACCCCCATTCGATAAAGACAACCGATAACAAATGCCCCGCCCCTTTTGAGAAGAAAAATGGCTTAAAGAAAGCAAAACAGGCTCTAAATCAACCCCCATAGCATCACAAGCCGCAATAACCCCTAAACTATTTTGCACAATATGGCGTCCAGGAGCACCAATTTTGACCTCCCTATCCTCTCCTCCAATGTGCACCATCATAGAAGAACGATCAGTTAAAAGACGTATATCCCGCGCCTGATAATCAGCATTTTCACTCTCACCAAAGCTTAAGACCTTTTTCACACCGCAGTTCTTTGCTTTTTGAACAAGATAAGAAAAAAAAGCACTATCCGCATTTAAAATGGCCATGCCTTCCTCATCCAATCCTTCAAAAATTTCAGCTTTTGCCTCTGCTATTTCTTCAAGATCTTTGAAAAAACCCATATGTCCTGCACAAATATGCATAATGAGAACAACATGTGGACAAACCAATTTGACCAACGGGCGAATTTCATCCTTATGATTCATGCCAATTTCAAAAATACCAAAATCACTCTCCATCGGCATCCGCGCTAACGTAAGCGGAACCCCCCAGCAATTATTGAAAGAAGCAAGATTCGCATGAACGTTTCCAGCCGTCGTTAGTACTTGTTTCAAAGCTTCTTTTGTTGTTGTTTTTCCCACCGATCCTGTTATCGCTATAATTCTAGCTCTTGAACGTTTGCGTGCAGCCTTCCCAAGTTTTTCTAGGGCTTGCAAAACATCAGGAACAACAATGAGTGGAGCCGATATCTTTTCCATATCAGCCAAACGATGTTCCGCAACGATAAGAACGCCTGCACCTCTTGCATAAGCTTGCGCAGCAAAATCATGACCATCAAGATGATGCCCCTTAATGCAGAAAAAAATATCGCCTTCCGCAAGAGTACGGCTATCAATGGAAACTCCAGGAAAAGTTTCTGGCAGGTTTCCTATTACAATACCATCAATGGCCGCCACAAGTGCTTGTCTATTCCATAAAACTGTCATCTCTTTTGGCCCTCTAGAGCTTCTATCACTTTCAGACGATCTGAAAAAGGATACGTTGTCTGCCCTATAATTTGGCCATCTTCATGACCTTTTCCAGCAATGATGAGTGTATCACCAGTTTTCAAAAGCCCTACCGCATAAGAAATAGCTTCACCGCGATCTGCTATCTCTATGGCTGTTGGTACCGCCTGTAAAATATCCTTGCGTATTTTTTCTGGCATTTCTGTGCGCGGATTATCATCTGTTACAATAACAATATCTGCTTTATCCGCTGCAATTTTTCCCATCAAAGCTCTTTTTCCTTGATCTCGATCCCCTCCACAACCAAAAACAACAAGTAAACGCCCTTGCGTAAAGGGACGAACAGAAAGCAAAACCTGCTCCAAAGCTTCTGGTTTATGGGCATAATCAATATAAACAGGCGCATTATTTTCTGCTTTTCCAACAAATTCTAATCGACCAGGGGCCCCCTGCAAAGTTTCAAGCGCACTAAAGACCTTATCAGGAGAGACACCCGTTACAATGGCCAGTCCTGCCGCCACAAGAGCATTGGCCACCTGAAAATCTCCAGCTAAAGGTAAATCAAATGTATAAATCTTATTTTCTACACGACACTCAATACACTGTTTTGTGCGTTGATGTTCAACACGATTAATTGTGATAAATTGCCCCTTACGACCAACTGTCAAGACATGGCGGCGCGCTTTTCTAACTGCATCAATAACCTTTTGTGAATAGACATCATCAGCAAAAATCACAGCAGGAGCAGAGACAGGTAACAGTGTATCAAACAACCTCATTTTAGCGCGTAAATAATCCTCTACAGAACTGTGATAATCCATGTGATCTCGCCCTAAGTTGGTAAAAGCACCAGCCGTTAAACGAACGCCATCAAGACGTGCTTGATCAAGCCCATGTGAAGAAGCCTCAAGAGCTGCATGAGTCACACCTTCATGAGAAATTTCACAAAGAAGACGGTGCAAGACAACCGGATCAGGTGTTGTAAGAGAACCATAATCATTCCGATGAGGTGAAACAACACCAACTGTTCCTATACTCGCCGCACACAATCCAACATGAGTCCAAATTTGCCGAATAAAAGAGACAACAGATGTTTTACCACTTGTCCCTGTTACAGCAACAACCGTTTCAGGCTGAGAACCGTAAAAACGTGCCGCTGCCAACGCGAGACTATGACGAATATTAGCAACACGTAAAAAAGGAATAGATAAATCCTCAAGAACAGCCTGACAATCAGTAACAATAGCGCATGCGCCACGCTTTATTGCATCATGGATATAGTTTCTTCCATCTCCTTGTTTTCCTTGAATAGCGACAAAAACATAACCCGGCAAGATTTGCCGAGAATCTGCACTGATTCCTGTTATTTTCATTGAAGAAAGCTTCTGATCTTCAAGAGATTCTGTAAAAACTGTTCCAAACAACATAACGACACACCTTTATCTTCATTTTACCGTTGTGTAACGAAATTTGAGTGACTCTCTTTACTTAAAAGAGGCTCATATTCTTTTTTAAAATCGGGCTTTACACCAAGAAAACTCGCTGAGCGACGAATAATATTAGCAAGCATTGGTGCAGCATTCATCCCTGCTGTTGCGGAATTTTTTCCGTCCTCTGGCTTAGGTTCATCAATAATTGTTAAAACAACATAAGCAGGATCATCAATCGGAAAAGCAGCTAGAAAACTATTGAAATTTTTTGTTTTAGAATATTTTCCATTTTCAACTTTCTCAGCTGTTCCTGTTTTTCCGCCCACCCGATAGCCTTCCACTTTTGCATTACGCCCAGAACCAATATTACTATTTAATTGATAAAGGTAACGCATATTTTGACTTGTTTTGGCCTGCAAAACCTGTTTGGCATGATGCAAAGTTTGTTCTTTTGTCCGTTTTAAAAATGTCGGTGCAATCAACCAACCTCCATTCATTAAAGCAGCAGCCCCAACGGCTGTTTGCAAGGGTGTTGTTGCCATACCATGTCCAAAAGAAATTGTCATAGAATTAATATCCTTCCAATGATGGGGGACGATAGGATGGGCAATTTCAGGCAACTCTGTTGTAAGACGATCCAAAAGCCCCAGTTTTTTTAAAAAACTACGATGTTTATCAATCCCTATCGCTAACGCCTCTTTAGCAGAACCAATATTGGAAGAATAAATAAAAACCTCCCATAATGTTAAAGGACGACTTTTTCCATGAAAATCATGAATCGTATAGCCACTACTTGCTTTTATGGGTTTTGAAGCATCAATAATACTGTTTAAATGAAAAAGACCGGAATCAAGAGCCATAGCGGTCGTAAAACTTTTAATAATTGATCCCATTTCAAAAGCTCCAGCCGTCATTCGATTTAAACGATCACTTTTTAATGCTTCAGTAGGATTTTCAGGATCAAAATCTGGAAGTGATGCCAAAGCCAAAACTTCCCCTGTATGTATATTTAAAATAACAGCGCCTGCAGCAATTGCCTTATAACGCTTCATAGCTTGAATAAGTTCATCATGAACAATTGCCTGAACACGCACATCAATAGAAAGCTGAACTTGTTTTAATGATTCTTCCACGGCAAGACCAGCAGCACGCAAAGCGCTCAATCCCGTATCATCAATATATTTTTCCATACCTGCAATGCCCTGATTATCTACATTGACCATGCCGAGAATATGAGAAGTTATAGGCCCATCCGGATAAAAACGACGAATTTCAGTCCGAAAACCAATACCTGGAATACCAAGAGCCATAATCTGCGCCTTCTGCATGGGTGTTAACCCACGCTGTATCCAAGAAAAAGCCGTTTTTCTTTTTAAGCGCTTATAGGTTTCCTGCCAATTAAGATCAGATAAAACTGTGGAGAGTAATTCAATTGTTTCATCCACATCAATAATACGTCGTGGCTCAGCAAAAAGAGAATAAGTTTTAATATCTGTTGCCAATAAACGACCCTTCCGATCCACAATATTAGGCCGTGCCGTCAATTGAGGAACGCTTGGCCCTTTTGCTTCTTCGATCTGTCCTCCTTCCAGTCCGTAAGAAATCAAGCAAACTCCCATAATGCCATATAAAATTAAAAAACAGAACAATGAAAAAAGCAAACGGGGACGACTAGAAGAAGAACTACGAATAGAAACATTATGATTATTCAACGAATTCTTTAAGTGCTTTTTCTTCTGTGAGAATAAAAAGGTCAATTTCATCGCTGTGCGCCTTTTTGAACAACACCTTTGACTTGAGAAGCCCGATTATTGACCAAAATATCCGGATTATCTTCCAAGATATTTTGTTTAATCACTTTTTCAATTGGATCATGTATCGGTACCGGAATATCCTTAAATTCCACGATTTGACGTGGCTGTATAACCTCTAACCCAAGTTCTTTTTGATAACGTTTCGCAAGTTTTTGCATGCGTGAAGGCTTTATCATCACCGCCCATTCTGCATGAAGCAAACGCAGCGTATTTTTTGCTGCAGTAATTTCATGTTCAAGATGACGAACCTCGCTCATTCGTTTTTGAACATCGTACTTTACCTTATAAGTAAAACCTGCCATACAAATCATAATCATCACTAAAATCATATCAAATGTACGGAAAACTGTCATTTCTTGCCACCTTCAAAACCGGCAATTTCTGCTAAACCAAACAATTTCATATCTTCCCCAAGAGCCTCTGCGTCAGTTCGTACCCCCATACGCAATCTTGCAGAACGTGAACGAGGATTTTGCTGTAACTCCTCTTTATTTGCCGTTATTCCCCCTTTAAACAAAGGAAAAAATGTTGCTGGAGAATGCTTTATTTCAGGCAAATAACGTGATCTCACACATTCTCCAGAACGCGCTGAAAAAAATCTTTTGACCATACGATCTTCAAGAGAATGAAAACTGACAACCCCTAAACGGCCTCCTGCTTTTAAAACGCGTTCAGCAGCAAATAAACCACGTGCTAATTCACCAATTTCATCATTAACATAGATACGAAGAGCCTGAAACACACGTGTTGCAGGATGAATACGGTCCCCTGGCTTACGCCCTACCAAGGCTTCGATAGCATAAGCCAAATCACCTGTCCGCAAGAAAGGCTGAACAACACGACGCTTTTCAATCATCCGTGCAATTCGCCCTGCATAACGCTCTTCTCCTAATATCTTAAAAACCCGCGCTAAATCCCTCGTCTTTAAATGATTTACCACATCGCTGGCTGTAAAACCCGTCTGAGCCATTCGCATATCCAATGGACCATCTTTTTGAAAGGAAAAGCCTCTTTCTGCTTCATCAAGCTGCATTGAAGAGACACCAATATCCAAAATAACCGCATCAACTTTCTCTTCAACGACACGATCAAGTTGTGAAAATTCCATATGGACCAAACGAAGCCGTGGAAAAAATTCATCAACAAGCGCTTGCCCCGCACCAATAGCATGAGGATCACGATCAAGAGCAATCACCTGTGCCCCTGCCTTTAACAAAGCGCGCGTATAACCACCAGCACCAAAGGTGCCATCAATCACTTTTGCTCCCCCCAATGGCATAAGCCCAGCCAAAACTGGCTGCAACAACACTGGAATATGGCGTTCAGCTCTTTGATCCTGTTTTGTCAAAATAATCCGTCTTGAAGTTATGCTGTTTCAAATCAACAGCTCTCTCATAGCAACCGATATCAGAATAACCCAAACCTTAACTTTCATATTAATCACTATGAACGAAAAAAGCTAACGTTATTCCAAGACAAATCCTAGCGTATTATACTTAAAAAAATGTTATAATTTTTTAAAATGCTCTTTATTCAAGTGTCTATTTCAAAAAACAAACTCCATAAAAACCCATATCTCTTTGATTTTATAAAAGACCGTGCAGCACCATGAAATATCAGTCGGCCTATAAGCCGGGTTCTGTATAGTAAAGCTTATGCTTTACATGGCAACCATTCATCTAGGACGGATGTTACCATCCGCCTCATGCAACCTACCCGAATGACTCGCCCGGAAATCGGCTGCAAATTAAATCTTGCACGTCATTTCTATTTGGTCTTGCTCCCGGTGGGGTTTACCTTGCCACATTCATTACTGAATGCGCGGTGGGCTCTTACTCCACCCTTTCACCCTTACCTATAAAAATAGGCGGTTTACTTTCTGTGGCACTTTCCCTAGGGTCACCCCCGCCGGGTGTTACCCGGCACCGTCTTTCCATGGAGCCCGGACTTTCCTCACCTGCCGCTTTTCAGCATTGGACAGGCGCGGTTGCCCAGCCGACTGACACATTAACTTATAAAACACTTTTTGCTTCGTGAAAATAGCATCTTAAAATATTTTATAGCCAATTTCTTTTAAAAAAACGTTTTTATTTTAACGAAGCCAAATACATTTTTACTTTTTTGCAATATTTCGCCGAAATGGCATTCATTTTTTTTGCAGCATGACCTGCATTATATTTAAGGATTGTACCACACGTACTTCCACCACTAAGTTTATAGGCCCGTGCCAAATAACGCATACCATATTCAAGATTGGTTTCAGGATCGTACAAATCTTGTACAGAACCACTAAAGCCTAAGCCTCGTGCCGTAGAGGGTTTTATTTGCATCAAACCTATTTCGCCTGCTGCTCCTTTGATGCGAGCTTTATAATTACTTTCAACTTTTACAACAGCATGTGCTAAATTAACCGGAACATTATGCTTAGTTGCAAATTTCTTAATAAGAAACTCATAAGGACGAGCAGATTTCTTAGAAGCAACAATTTCTGGATTTTCTTTTGATTCCACAATATTTAAGGCACTATGAGTCCAGTTTATATCAAAGATAAAAAATACAGCACACGCTGTATTTAAAAAGATTTTCAAAAATTGCATTTTCTTTCTCTTCACAAAATTCTCAAATTCTATCTGCAAATAGTTTGCAAGCGTATTGTACACAAAAAGAAAGCAAAAGAACGGCTTGAAAAAGGAAATACTAAGACAATTTCAAGATAAAACCCTGCATTAAAAGAAAATATCTTTATGCACAAATTATAGATTGCTCTATATCATAAATTAAAAAAAAATAAAGAAACTATAGCTAATCTTATAGTATATTAAATAAAATGATATACTCTATATATTTCTTTTATTGAGCGTGTATCATTAAATCTTTATATTTAATTTAAAGAGATATAATATTTTTTACGAACGATGATTGAATTCTTTATTGAATTCAATTCCACAAAGCAATGAGAGACAAGGCAATCTTTACTGAAGACCCTCGATATCACAAAAGTTTCACAAAAAATAAAAACCGTTGTCAATGTTCCTCACGCGCTAATAAACGCCCCCAACATTCTTTACAACCAATAAACCATTGATCAAAGCCGATCGTAAAACCAATACCACCACCCCCCACCATTGTGCATAAAAATATCAATAAATATACAAAACCCTTATATTTTTTACTCATTCAAAATATTGCAACAGCCTTGGGTATTTGAAATGACTCAAAAAAGTTTTTTACTTCTTTCTAAAAAGAGCTTTATCCCCCAAAGCCCTCGGCTCGTGCTGTGCCACAAAACTGATTTTGATTGCTTTAACAGATTGAAAACGAGAGAATTTCATAATCTTCGAGATTCTCACTTCACATGTTAAAGTGATCAATGACCGTTATAAAATCATATCCTTCTTGTTTCTACCACAAAGCTTAACGATTATTTTTGTCTGCTTTTTTAAATTCTCGAAAATGCCATCCCCTAAAGCCTTTTGAAGGAAAAGAAACCTCTCATCTCATTTAAATATTTTTTTTGATCCCAATTAGCATCTTATCAGCTTTGCACCTCATCTTCAAAAATCATACAAGTGAACAAATATTCTAAAATTCGTAAGAAAAACCAAACTCAAATCTTTTGAGAGTTTTCTCTCTTTCCTATAAAACAAAAAATAACTAGCATATAAAATACACTGAATATGTTTTATTACAGAAATTCACGCTTTTTCTTCTCTACAAATGAGCACTCTCAATTACCCTTACCCTTTATGAAAATATTATCTTGATTTGAGCTATTTTTATTCCTTTTATCATGGTAGCCAGTGATAATACCGTTAATTTGAAGCGCTTTCGATGGACTTGTAACCATTCTTTTCATGATCGCAACTCTAATTCTTACGTTCTGATTAATTTCTGTTTTGGAAAGATAAAATTCACTCATTATCTTAAATAATTAATTATTTTCTTCGTGTTTTTCAAAACTTCACGAAAGGCCCTTTCCCTTAAAATTGCTCCCCTTAAAGCACGATTAAAAAAATAACTAAAAATAAGCCTTCACAATGGAAGGACGAGAAACCGCTTTTGAAAGAGCCATAGCAACAGTTTTACCAAACTTGTGAGCATTTTCACGACTCTGTCCATTTTTAGAAGCAAATGAAACCGCATCGCGACGCAACCGCTCAATAAACAAATTTTGTTGCCGAGGACTCATCTCTGAAAGATGTACGATAAGATCTGGAAAAGAAGTAAGCACTCTCTCAAGAAACAAATCTTCTGTTACAGCAATCTGAATCTGCTGAGAATTAGAAAAAGAGCGGTCAGAAAAAATTCTATAAACAACACCACTCCGAAGAGAATAAAAGCTAGCACCAAAAGCAAAAAACATAAACAAAATGAAAGCAATACGACTGGAGAAAAATCCCATTTTTTTACCCTGAAGAACACAAAACACAAGTACGAGATTCTCTTTATAGCATTTAACGTTTCCTTAATAAAGAAAAATTCTTATCATTGAAAATAAATATGCTCATAACCATCTAGTAACCATTATCACCCTATATATTTAGGGACCATAAGCCACACAATAACAGGCTCTACACCTTATTTTTCTTAATAACAACTCATTAGCCCCTAAAAACAATTAAAAAAAAACCTGACTGAGAAAAACCTCAGTCAGGCCAGACAATCTAGGGGATCCACGCGGGGGGGGGGGAGGAGGTTCCCCGATCGTCTTCTCACATCAACCACTAAGATAGCCGATGCAATATTATTGCTATGGAATAAAATGCTTTAAACAACAAGAAATTCTTATCATCTCCTACACAAAAGAATATAAAATAATTATAAATTTCTTAAAAGTGGTTAAATTTAGGCAAAAAAAAATTAAAATGACCCAATTTGAAGCAATTTTATTTCAATACACATCAATCAGAATCTCCAGCCATGATAATTTTTATAATGTTTTCTTTCATAACTCTGGTGATCATCATTAAAAAAACAAGTAATTTGTATATATTCACCCTATAAAAAATAGAATCAGCAGAATCACTTATTCAACAGCGATCACCACAAAAGAGAAACCTAGTCTTTAAACCTTATACAATAACGGCAGAAACATCTGTTCAAAAAGAAACATAAACTATTTAAATAAAAACAACAGATTATAGAGAAAAATCTTATTTAGATTCATAAAAGTTTCTGAAAATAATCATTTAACAATATTCTCAAATCCCTTATGCAGCAACATCAATAAAGCATTTATGCAGCTTACGAGAAAATGATAACCTTAAAGATATTGATTTCGAATTATGCCCTATGATCATTCTCCATAATGATAAATTATCTTACAATAACCATCCCTCTATCGCATTATCATAATACGAGTAATGGGTGCAGATATTTTCTTTTAAGCTTTAGCACCTAAAATACATTGCAAAATGATAAGCTTACTTTACATATCAAATGACTATTCCTAAGCTTATAGGCGCCCCTTATTTTAAATATTCTTCTATTGAATTGATCAAAGCCATTTTATCACACATTATAAATAAGATGGACAGATGAATGAAAACGATAAAAAAAGACACAGTACTCCAATGAAGCATTTTAAAACAAAAACGACATAATATTGAAAACTGAAAATGAAATGATGATGCCAACTTATAATTTTTATTAAAAAAACTAAAAACGATACGGCTCTACGAATTTTAAACTATATCACAGCTACACCGTAAAATGCACGCATAAGCAAAAAAAGAACTTCACTTTTTGCAAGAAAAATGGACTTATTTAATAACCCTCTAGACTTTCTATGATAAAGAAATACAAAGCTTTAGTGCGATAGGATGCTTTTCTTTCTCTCAACCACGGACTGCCCATAGATCACCGCCAATCTGATTTTTGTGAATATAATGCAAAGCATATATGAATGCTTGTAAGAAGAGATAAAAAATAAAACCAGATGCGTTATAATTGTTGTTTGATAAAGTGTTTTATAAAATTCACTATATCATCTCTCCGATCCATGATCAATTTATGAGTAATGATATCATATTATCGGCTAAGCTTTTATTTTTCTATGGCTTGTAAATTAATATATTCCGCACATAACAGCCTGTCTGAGACAAAGATTAAAGCAAATACCTCCTTGTAAACAATTGTGAGCAGTTCAAACTTTAAGATAAAATGGAAAAAATATTGCATATATCTGTTTGAGTAGTCTCTGAATCTAGAAGGGAAATTAATTTTGAACGATTAGGAAAAAATAAAAACTCGTTTTTATCTCTGTAATCACATCACCCTTTAAGATGCTTTACAGCTTTCAAAAACATCCATATCTTTTAGGGTATTGTCCCATGTTTTTTCCACGAAAAACTCTAAAGCTTTTCTCATCCATGCCTTTATTTTAAAACCTATTTTATCCATCTTTTGGTATCATTTATAAAAGAGATAACTTAATATTGGGAACCACCATCTTTTACATTTATGACGGTATGAACCATCACCACAATATATGGTGAAATATTATTATTTATATTGTAGCTATTTTTATAATTAGAAAATATATGAGAAGTATATTTCCCTTAGCAAACGGTGTTATTTAGACAAATACCTCTTCTTGTAAAAGACAAAAAAAATTTTGGATTGTAAAAAAGATTTTAAATAAAAAATATGATATTAAGGCACCTTAAATGACAATCTTCGTAGCCTTTACTCTATAAGAGGTACTTTCATTATACAGGGTAAACAGCCCTATGGAACTCAAATCCCCTCATTCATATAGAAACATAATCAAATGTAAAAACAATAACACTTCAATGATTGAATAAAGTTTTATCTCCACGCTACTCCTTAAGAAAAATCAGAGAATAAAGCACGTTAACAAATATATTTTATGCAAAATTGATTTGTTTATCTTTGATATCATCAACCAATAAACGCGGATCACGAGCAAGCCAAAGCGTTGCCATATCCTCTTCTCTTTTTTCATTTTGTATAGGAGTAAGACGAACTGTTTGCTCTAAAACAAGTCCCGCATTTTTCAGCCACTGTTCTATTTGTAAAGCCGAAAATCCAAGATGCATAGGCGCTTGATCAGAATGTAAAGACTCAACGTCATGATAAGCATAATCCACAATCAATAAACGACCATGAGGACGCAAAACACCTGATATCTTATGAAAAGCCTTTTCAGGATTTTCAAGAAAATGTAAAGCCCCATAAAGAATAACTAAATCAAAGGTTGTCTCTCCAACAGGCAAATGCAAAACATCACGATCAAGTACAACTTCAACCGCATGCGTATAAAGATCAGAAAATAATTTTAAGACAGAATCTCCCCCCATTCCAATATTCAGCATCGTCTGAAACGGCTTATCACCCACGATTTTAAGTAAAGCATTTTCCATACCATGATCTGCCCTATAGGATGACCGTAAAACATCCCACCGCGACGCGTTTTGTAAGAAATGCTTCTTTCTCATTTTTTGACGCTGCTTTTTGACGTCCTTCAAACGTTCTAAATCGTGCGCTAATAAAACATCATGCTTTGGCAAAGCCGAAAGAACGCTCATAATAATGTCTTTCCCCCAAAAATCATGACAAAGCTTGAAATAAAGACAATCTTCCTTCTGATAACGCTCAATCAATCGCGCTTCGTACAATAAAGCTAAATATCGTGATATACATGCTTGTGACTGATCGAGAATAAAAATAAAATCAGGGATTGTTAAATCTTCATGATGCAAGAGGTTAAGAATACGTAAATGGCTCACTTCTGCGACCTTTTTCAGGAGCACAATCACTGCATCTAAACGTGTACTTTTTTTCATAATTACCCCTCCAACATTTCTATAAAGATTTGCTTATAGGAAAAAAAGTCAAGCATAAACGCATATTCTCATCTATTTTATTCCCACTGTTATACTATGATAACAATAGACTATGGTAAAAAAACAATTTTTATCTCACACCCCTAATAGATATAATACATTGATTTATAAAGATAGTTAATCACTCAACACCTTACAATAAATGCCCCCAAGACTGTCAGTTTTTCTCATTTGAAACCTATTCATGATAAAATCAATATCAGCCATTCTCTTGCACCTATAAACAAGAGGTAAAGATAAAAATCATAAAAATAAATGAATTTTCTTCTTATCGCCTGCTCAAAACAAGAGCGATACAACATGGGGAGCGAGTAAATAGCATAATACTGGTCTACAACTTTATTAAATAACAACAATAACACTCAATGAACAGCGTATTTACAAAATAATAATATACTTTCAATCTTCCCCTCTTTATAGCAATTTTACAAACAATAATCAGTTATATATAATAACTCAATTATATATCATGAATAGCTTTACTTACCCCATAATCTCATAAAGAGTTTTGGTCTCATAAAGCATTTATATTTCCAATGAATAAAAACTTCCACGCAACACAGATGGCTTTATTGATGAATAATAATAAACGCAAAACACACTATTTTCTCAATAACGTTCTAATCAGGTAAGAAACTCTAGCGTGTAAGAGGCTTATAATTTGCATGCTTAGGGTTAAGGGATTCAGCCCCAAGACGACGAACTTTATCAGCCTCATATTCAGCAAAATTCCCTTCAAACCATTCCACGTGGCCATCACCTTCAAAGGCTAAAATATGCGTAGCCAATCGATCCAAAAACATACGATCGTGCGATATGATCACTGCACAACCAGCAAAATTTTCCAATGCATCTTCCAATGCACCCAAAGTTTCAGTATCAAGATCATTTGTCGGTTCATCAAGAAGAAGCACATTGCCCCCCTCTTTTAGAAGCTTTGCCAAATGCACGCGATTGCGCTGACCCCCTGATAAATTTGCCACCTTCTGTTGCTGATCAGTTCCCTTGAAATTAAAAGCCCCACAATAAGCACGGCTATTCATCTCATATTTGCCTAATTTAATAATATCATTCCCACCAGAAATTTCTTCCCAAACCGTTTTATCACCCGCCAAAGAATCGCGACTCTGATCCACATAACTCATATGAACTGTTTCACCAATACGGATTTTACCAGAATCGGGCTGTTCTTGTCCTGTCAACATTTTAAACAAAGTCGACTTTCCCATACCATTGGCCCCAATAACACCGACAATACCCCCAGCAGGAAGCTTAAAAGAAAGAGAATCAATCAACACACGCTCGCCATAAGCTTTAGAAAGATGATCAACTTCAATGACAACCTGTCCTAACCTTTCTCCAATAGGAATAATGATTTGCGCCTCTCCAGGACGGCGTTCACGTGCCGTTTGAACCAACTCATCATAAGCTTTAATTCGTGCTTTTGACTTTGCTTGTCGCCCTTTTGGACTAGATGCAATCCATTCTTGCTCCCGTGATAAAGCACGTTGACGCGCAGCCTCTTCACGTCCTTCTTGAGCCAAACGCTTGGCTTTAGCCGCCAAATAAGCAGAATAGTTCCCCTCATAAGGGATACCTTTACCGCGATCTAACTCTAAAATCCACCCCGTAACATTGTCGAGAAAATAACGATCATGGGTTATCAAAAGCACAGCTCCGGGATATTCACGCAAATGCCTTTCAAGCCAAGCCGTCGTTTCAGCGTCTAAATGGTTTGTCGGTTCATCCAAAAGCAATAAGTCAGGTTTTGACAAAAGCAATTTACAAAGCGCAACACGCCGCTTTTCACCACCCGAAAGTTTTGTTACATCTGCTTCAGCGGGTGGACAACCAAGAGCAGCCATCGCCATTTCCACTTGGCTTTCTAAATCCCAAAGATTCTGACTGTCAATAATATCTTGAAGCTTTGCACTTTCATCGGCCGTTTCCTCGCTATAATTCATCATCAATTCATTATAACGCTCAAGAATGGCTTGTTTATCTGCAACACCTTCCATCACATTGCCACGCACATCTTTATTTGCATCAAGCAAAGGCTCTTGTGGTAGATAGCCACAACGCGCTCCTTCAGAAAGCCATGCTTCGCCCGTATATTCCTTATCTAACCCAGCCATAATACGTAAAATAGTTGATTTACCCGCACCATTCGGCCCCAAAATACCGATCTTAGCATCTGGATAAAAAGACAAATGAATATTTTCTAAAATTTTTTTATTGCCGTAAGACTTGTTGAGCCCAGCCATATGGTAAATAAATTGACGTGCCATAAATTTCTCTTTAATATAGAACTCTTTATTATACTTTGCAATATTACAAGGTTAGGATTTTGAAAAAGTTACTTTCGATTTTTGAAACTATATAATTAAATAGCACTTACATCGTATCAAAAGCTTTTCGTTTTATATTGGTACATTTTTTCTAATCTCACAAGCCCGAGTATGTTTTTAAATGCAAAAAAATATTCTTTCAAAAAGAAAAAAACAAATTTTTTTAGCTGTGCCTGAAACGTGTTATCAAACATTACCACTCTTTTCCATACCAGATATAACATTGTGTTTTTATCGTATTAGACCAACATATCAATGTAATATGGCACCAAAAAGAAAAGCCATTCTCTATGCGCCTTCTTTTTTTGCTTTATGGGCTTTATATTACGCCGTTAAAAACCCTTCGCTTTTTTCATCAATTTTCTGTTACGGAAAACAGTGGACTTCACCCCTTGCCTTGATGTGGCTTAAATTACGTTTACAAAACGACCGCCGTCTTATGGGATCTGACGTCCCAAGCCCGATGATCATGAAAGCTTTGCATCAACACGTAGCAGCAAATAACGACACAACACTTCCCATTGGTACATGGTTACACTTTGTAAAAAACTATAAAATAAATTGTAAAAACTTATCTATCCCCCTCTTTTGGCTTGATAATTATAAAAATAAAATCAAAATCCAAGAGATCATTTCAAAACTTCAAGACTGAATATAGCTTTTTAAAAAATACAATAAAAACTCATCTCCTATAGGAATATATTTATGGAAAAAAAAGCCTTAATCGTCATTGATGTTCAAAACGACTTCCTACCCAGTGGAGCACTTGCAGTACCACAAGGTGATGCTATTTTACCTGCTGTCAATAATCTTATCAATCATTTTGACCACGTTATCTTAACCCAAGACTGGCACCCAAGAAACCATTGCAGCTTTGCTTCCTGCTATCCTGAAAAAAAAACTTATGATACCATTAATTTTGACTATGGTCCTCAAATACTTTGGCCTGATCATTGCATACAAGGAACAAAAGGAGCAGAATTTCATCCATCTCTCAAAGTGGAAAAAGCACAACTTATCCTTAGAAAAGGCTATAATCAAAAAATGGATAGTTATTCTGCTTTTCTCGAAAATGATCAAAAAACATCAACAGGTTTACACGTCTATCTTCAAGAACTTGGCTTTACCAAGCTTGTTATGTGTGGCTTAGCTACAGACTTTTGTGTTGGATTTTCTGCTCTTCACGCCATACAATTTGGTTTTAAAGTTAGTGTTTCATTAAATGCCTGCGCTGGTATTGATGTAAATGAATCTCTAAACATAATGCTTAAAACAATGAACGAATCTGGTATCGAGCTGTTAATGGTCTCCTAAAATATTACTTTCCGTCTATCTATTATAAGAAACTGATTTATAAGAAATAAATTATTTTTTACATATTTAAGTAAGAGACCAGAATAGGGTAAGATTTTTTCATTTCACCCTCCCATTCATAATGAATGAGCTATTCTCTTACACGTCACAAATAGGATAAATATGGAAATAAAGATCCATTAATTCTTTTTATGAATCGCTCAATGCAAAAGCTGTCATCATATTGAAAAAGCTGGTAAAAAATAAAGTGTCCACTTGTGCCTTGTATTTAAGCTAAAAGATATTCCAAAAATTGTAGAAGACTATTCCCCTCATAAATAGAAACATGTCATGGATTCAACTTTAAAATAAGCATACAAATAAGAAAGACAATAGCTTTTTTTTGCATGAAAGACTCCTTCTATTAAGGCTTATAGGATAAACAAAAACATCAGAAAATATGAAATCTCCATTACTTAAGATGAAACATATTTATCCAATTGACGACGCTTAAAACGAATTGAAGAATACAATGCTATTCCAATAATACTAACGCCCACAAGTCCCGTTAAGACTTCCGGAACCGATATAATTGTTTGTAAATACATAATCACTGCAAGAATTAAAATTGCATAAAAAGCACCATGTTCCAAATAACGATAATGCAATAATGTCCCTGATTCGACTAACATAATTGTCATAGAACGAACGTAAAATGCACCGATGCCAAGACCTATTGCGATAATAAAAAGGTTGTGTGAAAAGGCAAAAGCACCCACCACACCATCAAAAGAGAAACTTGCATCAAGAACTTCTAAATAAAGAAACGCCCCCATTCCTCCTTGAGCCACTGTCGTTAAAGTCTTTTTAGGCGTATCCAAAAGATGACCAACAGCCTCAACCCCTATAAAGGTCAAAAGTCCATAAAGAGCTGCTAATAAAAAAGTGATTTTATCTTCTGCAGTAATCTGCCCTGAAACAAATAAGATCAAAATCAAAACAATTGCGATATCAGCCCCAACAAATGATCCAAACTTTTGAGCTGGCCTCTCTATAACGTTAAGCCAATGTAACTCTTTTTCAGAATCAAAAAAATATTTTAAGGCAACCATCATAAGGAAAGTTCCTCCAAAAGCCGCAATTCCCATATGCGCATCGATTAAGACTTCAGCATATTGATGTGGTTCCCATAGCGCTAATTTAACTGCTGCAATTGGATTAATTCCAACAGCAACGACAACCACCAACAATGGAAAAATAATCCGCATCCCAAATACAGCGATCAAAATCCCCCATATAAGAAAACGACGACGCCATAACGGATCCATTCTACCAAGAACACGTGCATTGATAATAGAATTATCAAAAGATAAAGAAATTTCCAAAACCCCTAAAACACAGCAAATAAAAAAATATTTAAGAAAACCAGTAATGCTTCCCGTTTCAAACCAACCGATAGTGCCTCCTAAAAAGACACCAATAATCGTGAAAAAAAAAGCAAAACCAAAATAGCGTAACAGGGCCATGATAATTCCTCAAAATTTATTTTTTAGCTCATCGACAAAACACTCATAGTGCAAATCGAAAGCGTGTATCTCTTTAAAGTTGCAGCTCTTAATGCAGAGATGTATAGAATACAATGGTAGAGTTACATGAAAACTTTCTCAAAAAAACAAGAGGTAAAGTGGAGTAAACAAAGAATTTTTGTTTGAAATGAATATTAATCATCAATACAATAGAGTTGAGAGATTGTTTTCTATCCACTAAAACAAAAAAATAAATAAAATTTAACACGATAAATATTGACATTGTATCATAGAATATTAATGCATTGTGTACTTTTATTATTTTATAATTTATACCATGATGATTGACTGAGGGAGATAATTCGTGGCACGTCCTGAGACTGAATCAAAGACCATATTTGGAAAACGTTTACGTTATGTACGTCTTGCTTTAGGCGATCCATCGCGTGAGACCTTAGCTAAAAGTTTTAGCATGACGAAAAATTCCATTGCTTTTTATGAGCGTGGAGAGAGAGAGCCCAATCTTAGTGTCTTACAAACATACCGCACATTATACGGTGTCAATATTAATTGGCTTTTAACCGGACAAGGAAAAATGTTTGACACTGAATATACAAAGGGTGATTTTGACTGGAATTATTTTATTAAAAAAATTGAGGGGCTAGAAGAAACACTTGCCAATAGTGATCATAATGAAAAACTAAATCAAGAGAAAATCGACAGCTCGTATGAAAAATTGCAGCAATATTTATCAAGACAAGGCTTATCAAATGGTCTTAACCCTAAAACAGCAACCTCTCTGATCGATATGAAAGCTAAAATGGCCAATTCTTATACCCTTAGCTTATTCATTGATTTACTCATTCGAAGCGTATCCCAAAAAGAAGTGATAGCTAATCAATAAACGTCTATTTCAAAAGAAAAGAAGAAATTTTTAACCTCACCAGTATGACGAAAAGTATTTTTCCTTTGTCCATGCTGGTGAAATTTTGCGTGCTATAAAATTAATTTCTATAAAAGAAAAATATCTTTATTGTAAATGAACGTATAGTGTTATTAAACAATAAAAAATAATTTTATAGTATAAAATTCTCATTCATAACTTATTGACAAGAATTTTTTTCTTGTTAAAAGGATAATAGCTCTCATAGAAATTATTTTTAAAGGTCAGAAAATTTAAGGGGAATATATTGACGACTTCCTATAGAGACATACATTAGTATTCGTAAATGGGTTAGTTGAGTATTTATCCTGAAAATTATCAACTATTTTATGAGGTGGGAAACATGTATTTTGAGGTGTTTCAAGGCGTTCACAATCAGTGGTACTGGCGTTTAATCTCGGGAGATGCACAAAAAATTGCTTTTTCTAGTAAAGGATATCCAACAAAACAAGATATTCTCATGAATATTGAGCAGATCAAAGAAATTACCCATAAAGCTCTTATTAAAGAGCTGCAGTTTTAACGTTCTTTACCATTAAAATAAGAAGTTAGTGTGTATAGTGGGATTTTGGGTTACGTTTTTGTAATGAATAAAAGGTAACCGATTTTTTCTTAATGAAAAGAAATTTTGTGTTATTTTTAATACGTGTAAGGGACAGAGAAGTTTTTACGGGGTGTGTGTTTGTATTCAAACATCATTGGATTTTGATAGTATCAATCAAATAGTAAATTTTTCATGCCTTGTTTTTTTTCATAAAATGTATCTTTGCATGAAATAAACACCTATGAAGAGAAAATAAATCATAAATTAGGAATACAGCTGCTTTCCTAGAGATCAATATCTTTTACGTTCATTTTCCTATTCTCTATCGGGTAATTATGACTGACTTATCCCCTTCATCTTCATGAGAAACAAATATCTTTTTCTTCTATCACCATGCAATTTTTTTATGCATATTCCTTAAAACTATCACAACATTATATCTAAAACCTAAAAGGAACGCACAAAATTATTTTCTCAAATAATATAAATCACCACAACAATTGGCTAAATCGTATAGATCCCCTTTTTTAATACCTAGCATAGTTACAAACTGGGGCATCGTTATAAATTTTTATTTTTCTGCCAACGACGATCTCTTTATCAACTTTAACAATTTTATAAATTATAGATCAAAGTAAACTTGAATATTCTCTTCCAATCCAATCTCTCCACAAGCACTATAATGAACTTCATGAAAGTCTCCCTCTCATTATTTCCAATCTTTCTAACACATCTCCAAACCCTTTAATGTATAAATTCGATGCAAAATATGAATATAATCACTCTTTATTATCTTCAGATTTAAGCACTTTTTGATATTTTTTTTCGTTTTCTTCATATTGTTTAATTTGTTTTTTTAGTTTTTCAATTGTTTTATCGCGTCGTTTAATCACCATATTTTGCTCTCTGATAGCCCTATCTCGTTCTTCAGTCATCTTCATAGAATTCCTTAAAAACTCATGCTTTACCCTTTTAGATTCCTCTTTTAGGACTTTAATTTGATCACGATAATATAAAGAAAACCGAAAGATAGTCCCACAGAGCAATATAACCACAATCATCGTGCCCAATAAAATTTCGTTTACACTCATTTTGATCTCCTCTCCTTGCCGCTCAAATGATCATCTCAAGCAATTTGTTTTGATTCATTCTCCATCAAAAAAGAGGGCGATAAACCGCATATTCCAAATGCGAATAATCACCCTCTGTATTCGTATTTTCTCCATTAAAAAATTGATAAATGATGCAAAAATACTCCCAAAGCGGCTAAATCCACACGCTTACACCAATTATTTGCGATATATTTATTGATCTAAAATATAAAAAATAAGAAACTTCCAACAAAACAAACAACGTGATAAAATCAATACACGCCTTCCCCAAAACATTCCTGTCTGCCTCTTTTACACCATGTGGACTATGGCTATATATGGAAGTTTTTTATTATTACAAAAATCTTCAGTGTCACAAAACACAGCTTTTCTGTAAAGTTCTACCTTCCTACACATCTTTACATCACCACAAACCAAAGAATTATTATAAATACAAGCCTTTCTATAATCACGAGCATCACTACAAACATCAACATATTAAGCATTCAAAACTTGGCTAAAAACAACTACACTAGCATCAACATATGCCTCTCCACTCATATTAACATGACAATAAAGCTGCCTCCCCTCTCATAAGCATGCATATTCTTGTCCTACTCTAAACAACCATATATCAATACATTGTCGTAAACAAAAATATCATCGTAAACACAGACTTTATTATAAACCACCGTCGTATCATCAAAAGCGCATCTCTCCTCATAGAAGCATTGGCCACGCATACCCCATCCTACCAAACGCCACCTTCGTCCCCCAAATTATTTTTCTGATACTTTCAAAGTTTTTTTACGTACACATACAACCTACCATCTAACAGTGACCTAATTTATTACAATAAAATAAAAATAGGCATTTTAAACCTATGAATTTATATTTTTTTTAAAACCACGACCTTATCTCTTAAGGCTGTAAAGCTTCGTTATGTGCTCACATACCGACTTAACACAGAATTTTTACAAATGCTGATGTTGGGGTATATCTTGATTTATAACGCTGCTACGTATACTATCACAGCGAAATCTCATGAACACACGCATGCATATCGCCGCTTCTGGTATAAGCATTGATTTCTTCACAACCGTGGAACTAAGGAACCATTTTTATTGATTCGAATCTGAAAGTGTATGGGGACATTTTGTTATTAGTGAAAAGCAACTCTATATGCTTCATTAGCGAAGAGCTACACATGGATATCTTCACGCTCCTTGTATCAAATAATCTGGATTCGCAACGCAATATTAACGCTATAGCGTAAATGTGTAAAGGTCTAAAAATGACAAAGACTGAAAAAGATTGGTTCCAACGCTTAATTGAATTAATAAAAAGTGACGGACGAACAATGATCGAAATAAGCAGAGCAGCAGGCTGTGGACAAAACTATGTCCAACAAATGATAAGAGGAGGAAAGAGACCTTCAGTCGATAAACTCATGGCTATTCTAAATACACTTGGAAATGCTAGCGCCATATATGTCATAACAGGCTTCAACATCTCCGATGAAGACCTACAACTTATAGCTTTGATTTCGTCTGGAGATAAAAAGAAGATTGAAGCTTTAAATGTTCTGTTGAATGAGAAGTCGTTGTAGAATTTTCAACTCTATCCAATATTGCTTGCTTTTGAGACGTCGATAAAGATTCCCATTTCACAATAATATCAGATAAAATCGTCCCAAATTTTTCATCATTCTTCATAGTTGTACTCCGTATTGTCGAACCATATAACGCTAAAGCGTTTAAACATATCTCATACCTTAGAAAAAAATATTTGCAATAGGCAGTATGGAAGCAAGTGTGTACAAACATATTTTATAAAATCAGATGAAATTCTATGAAATATGTACCATCTTGAAACAGAAATCATCGCTCGATCCAGAACTTTTTATGAAAATTGGTATGATCTATCAACAACGCGAATAATGTTACGCAAATCTTCTGATTCGAGCCAATAACAAATTAATATGAAAATATTCCTGAACTCTCTATAAGAGAACACGAAAAAGCTTATTTCAAAAGAAAAATATAATTCTTTCTACCATCTATGTTTTTTTACAATATTTCAAAGCAGTAATAATATAACAATATTGTAGGAATGAATTCTTATAAACCGCTTTCCCTTAAAACCCTGCAACACATTTACAAGGCAACCTCCCCTCTAAAAACACTCTTTAAATACTAATTCTCTCACGTAATTGAAAAATTATGATCTTTGAAGAAGAAATATACCTTTCCAACAAACAACCTCTTCCCTTATCGGTCATCTTGCGGAAAAGAAAAATTTCTCTTCACAATCCGTACGAGAAAATTTTAGCAATACAAAAAAAGAAGACGTTTTACCAAAACACTGCGAATACCTTATGAGCGTAAAATCAAAAAAGGCCTTGTGACTTCAATAACAATTTAAATTAAAAAAGAACCATAATTTGAGCATGAGGCAAAAAACGCATAATGATCAAAAATGACATTTTAATCGGCTTTTTAATATCATAGAGAGTATTCCTTACAGAGTAATAAAAATGCCTGTCACAATAAATTTTGATTCATGTAAAATACCACCGACAACCCCTCAATTTTGCTGTTTCAAAGAAAATTTAATTCACTTTGTTTAGAGGACACTTCACCGCCATAGCTCTCAAAAGCCAGAAAAAGCTTTTTTCTTGAGAAGAGAATATCAACAAATATTACTCTTATTATCCCCATAATACCTGCGAACGTCTATAAATCACATCCTTTTATAAATAATCTTTTATCATGATGATGTGTTAGAGCATCTGAAAAAACATAAAGACCATTCACAGAAAGCGGATTTATAATTATCCTTTTTAGGAGACACTTATCATGAACAAGCACAGCGTTTAGCATTAATTTTATGAGGCCCCATTTACTTGCAAAACAAGCATAAATAAATTCATTTCATGAAGGGAAAATCCCCTGCTTTATAGAGAACATCATCCAGAAAAAAATTAAAAACATCCTATAAATTGAGGACGTAAACAGCAACACATATCAAATTAATCCAAATGTTTCAATGTTGCGAATAAAAGCATGCCATCATTAAAATGACCGATAGAAAAATACTTCAAAAAATGACAAGAAAATCTAGAACAAAAAGAGAAATAAAATAAAAAGAACGAAGGATATAGAATCCTCAAGTTTTCATTAAGTTATGTCTTTATTCTTAAACTATATATTTTCCTATTAGAAAATTTCCTATTGGTGGGCCCGGAGGGACTCGAACCCCCAACCAAGCGGTTATGAGCCGCTGGCTCTAACCAATTGAGCTACAGGCCCCATATAGGTGGTTCCTCTCTAAACTAAAATGCTCTATGATACAAGAGCTGACTTGAGTTATAATTAATCTTTTTACCTTTTCTATTGGTTTTTTTTCGAGTGCCCTAATTTCTTTACAAGAGCTCTCAAAAATGAGAAAATATTCATAACAAATATAAAGGAATAGATATGATAGAAAAGAAAATTCAACCACTGAAGAGTTCTTTTGTTAAAATAGCTATATTAACATTCACACTCTTAACCGCTTTATTAACTGTCCATGCTTATGCTGGGGACAATAAAAGAGAAGCGACGATTACGGTAACTGCCATCGGGGAAAGTCAAGCTGCACCAGATATGGCAATTATTAACCTTGCTGTTGTTACCTATGACAAAACGGCACAGAAAGCTTTAGCTTCCAATAATCAATCGATCAATGATATCATAAAAGCTTTAAAAAATAATGGCATTCAAGCAAATGACTTACAAACATCCGGTTTATCCATTTATCAATCAAACCACGAAAAAAAGAATAATGAAAAACTCTATCAGGTTTCTAATTCTTTAACTGTACGCATTCGTGATTTTAGCAATGCAGGTAAAATCTTTGATCAAGCGATGGCACTAGGGGTTAATTCAGTCAATGGTATTACTTTTACCAACGCAGATACAAAGCCATTTTATCAAGAAGCACGAAAAAAAGCTGTTGCTGAGGCTATTGAAAAAGCGCAAACAATAGCGCAAGCAGCTGATTTAAAGTTAGGAAAAATTATTGAAATCCATGAAGATGGTTACCATCGTCCAACACCGCGCCTTATGAGCAGAGCAGCAGATGCAAACTATGCAGATACAAATTTTGCAGGGGGTGAGTTAAGTTATGATGTAAGTGTTACTGTCGTCTTTGCGATTGATTAACCCATCAACCATTTTATAAAACACGCATATCACTGGCCTTTACATAGAAGGTCAGTGATATGATTGAGATAACCTTCTTCAGATAATAATTCATCTTCGTAGACTTCTATGTGTCCGCGTGCAGAAATATATTCTTTATGCACCAATTGACTATCTCCTGATACCAATGGATGCCACCATGGGAGATCTTTTCCTTCATAAACTAATCTATAAGCACAACTTTTTGGAAGCCAACGCGCTGTTTTAACTGTTGCCATGTCTAATGATATGCAATCTGGTACAATCGACTTACGATGAGCATAGTTTCGACACTGGCAAGTTTCTCCATCTAAAAGACGACAAGCAATACTGGTTGCATAAAGATCACCCGTATCATCATCCTCAACTTTGTGGAGACAACAAAGGCCACAGCCATCACAAAGGCTCTCCCACTCAGAGAAAGAAAGCTCTTCTAATTTTTTTACTTTCCAAAAAGGAAGTTCTCCATTCATAAACCCGAGCATACCTTTTTTAATTAAGACGATCGATCAAAAAGAGAAAAAATTAAAAGCTTAACTCTATAATTCCGTCTCTTACAAGGATTCAACTCAATGCATACTTCATAAAAGTTTCTAAAAATCTACCTGAAGAAAAGGAAAATATTCAAACAATAGTACCCATAAATAAACACAACCTATTGAAAAATCCCTTTTTCAACTGACAAAAAGAAAAATATGTCACCTAAAATGATAGAATAATTCTGTGAAAGATACACCTTTTTCATCCAAAAGATAGCACGCTGCCCTATAGTTTATTCTTGAGCTATCTTATTTCTAAAAAACGAATCATTCTAAGAAAGACAATATTGTATCATTCATTTCTTGAAAGCGTTCCCCTCACCTCTTGTTCCATAACCACTCTTTTTCTTCTATATATCCTTTTCAGACTAGAGAAGTACAAAGCCCTAAAACGACGAAAAACGCCAAATATCGTAAACTTTTTAGATTATTCAAAATGTTCTCATATTTTTCTCAAAAAAGAAGCTGAATACACAACACCCCCTCCATAAAAAGAAGGAGGGAATGATTAAAATGCATCAATTCCTTTATTTAAGAATCGAGAAAACTGCGTAATTTTCGTGAGCGACTAGGATGCTTTAATTTACGAAGTGCCTTTGCTTCAATCTGACGAATACGTTCTCTTGTCACTGAAAACTGTTGCCCTACTTCTTCTAGTGTGTGATCAGTATTCATCCCTATCCCAAAACGCATCCGCAAAACACGTTCTTCCCGTGGCGTGAGAGAAGCAAGAACGCGTGTTGTCGTATCGCGCAGGTTAGCTTGAATAGCAGCATCAATGGGTAATAATGCATTTCTATCTTCAATAAAGTCACCCAAATGGGAATCATCTTCATCGCCAACAGGCGTCTCCAATGAAATAGGTTCTTTTGCAATTTTAAGAACTTTCCGCACTTTTTCTAAGGGCATAGAAAGCTTACTCGATAACTCTTCTGGTGTTGGCTCTCGTCCAATTTCATGGAGAATCTGACGTGAAGTACGAACGATTTTATTAATTGTTTCAATCATATGAACAGGGATACGAATAGTGCGTGCCTGATCTGCAATTGAACGTGTAATGGCCTGACGAATCCACCATGTGGCATAAGTTGAAAACTTGTAGCCACGCCGATATTCAAACTTATCCACAGCCTTCATCAAACCGATATTGCCCTCCTGAATAAGATCAAGAAACTGCAAACCACGATTGGTGTATTTTTTTGCAATTGAAATGACAAGACGTAAATTCGATTCGACCATCTCTTTTTTCGCAATGGTTGATTCGCGTTCACCTTTCTGCACTTGCATAACAATCCGACGAAATTCACCAATTGAAATAGCTGTTTCTTGCGCAAGATTTTGTATTTCACTGCGCAATTTTTGAATTTCTTTTGCTTCCCGCATTGAAAATTCTTTCCAACCTGGAGCAGGCAAAGTAGCAATATAATTCATCCAATCGGCATCTAATTCACGCCCTTGGTATTCTTTCAAAAAACTTTCATGGCCAATGCCATAGCTGTTAGCGATTCGTTTCAACTTACCTTCATTATGAATCAATCTCTTATTGATGTCATAAAGCTGCTCAACCAAAGCTTCGATACGATTTTGGTTCAAAGAAAGAGATTTTACGGCTTGAACCAATTCACCCTTTAATTGAATATATTTTTTCTTTTGAGAAGCTGTAAGAGCCCCCTCTTTACGCTCTGCCAAACTGCTTTCAACATGCTGATCTTGTAATTTTCGTAATTTTAGATAGGTTTGAGCAATAAAATCTAATGTTTCCATAACTTGAGGACAAAGCTCATTTTCCATTGCAGCAAGAGATAAGTTAACATCATCCTCATCTTCTTCATCATCTTCTTCAATGCTTCTTTCTCCTACATTTTCCCCCATATTACGGATACCAGAAGATATTTTTTCTTCTTTTATCTTATCAATTTCACTTCGCTCGATAACAGGAGCCTGCTTTGCTTCTGGACCAGCATAAGTCGTTTCAAGATCAATAATTTCACGAAGAAGAACACGCTGTTCTTTTAATTCATCACGCCAGATTATCAGGGCCTGAAAAGTCAAAGGACTCTCACAAAGTCCTGCAATCATTGTCTCACGCCCTGCTTCAATACGCTTGGCAATGGCAATTTCGCCTTCCCGTGAAAGAAGCTCAACAGCTCCCATCTCACGCAAATACATACGTACCGGATCATCTGTACGATCTGTTACTTCACGCTTATTCGTTGTCGTTGTAATTGCATGGCTAGAGGCCTCTACTAAGTCCCTCCCTTCTACCGCACCTTCGTCTTCATAATTTTCAGACTCAACTTCATCCTCATCATCCACAACATTAACCCCCATCTCAGAAAACATCGCCAAGATATCTTCAATTTGTTCGGATGTAACCTCATCGGAAGGAAGAACGGCATTGAGTTCATCCATCGTCACGTAACCATTTTTTTTGGCAAGTTTAATCATTTTCTTGATGGCATCATCAGAAAAATCAAGAAGAGGACCATCCAAACTCGCTTGGCTTGTTACTTCTGCATTATCTTTCTGTTTAACCTTTGTTGCCATACCATAACTCCACTCGATCACTTCATCGTTTTCATGTAACCATAGTTTCCATGTGACCAGCTTTTTTTGTTCTCACTTAAACCAACCAATAGTTTCTCATATATACTGCCTTTTAAGAGATTACTATTGGAAAGAATACATTTTGTATATGCTATACCATCCAGATAAACCTGCCATTCAGACAAAAACGCGGGAAAACTCTAGAAGTTTCCCCGACACCTCTCAACGCTTCTGAGATAATCTCTGTACCCTATCGTAAGAACCAATTTCCCGCTTTTCCTAAAATTTATTCTAAAATTTAAGTGTCATCTTTATGAAAACGCCACTCCACATAAAATTCCTCATCTAAAATTTAAGTGACTGATTCGCATTAAAAAAGCGAATCATTTTATCCTATCTTGTGTATTCCCGTCTACTTTTTCATCCAGCCAACTTCCAAATCCTTCAATTAATGCTTCTGTTTCCTGCATCTGCTCTAGTTCATTTTTTACCTCACGAAGCAGATCAAAAACTTCACTCTTAGGATTTTCTACAAGTTGCTCTTCAATGTCTTGTAACCTCTTATGTAGGTGGTGTTCCTGAAGATGCAAGTAGACAGCTTGTTTTAATATAGCACGTGCATCTTCTATGGAAGCACCTCCAAAGATAATACGCATGCCAATATTTTGCACAAGATGTTTCATACGCTCTAATAAAGCCTTTTGCCCTCTTTTTTCTAAGAACGCAACCATTGTCTCTTTATCACGAAGCGGCTGATCCCCAAGAATTTCCAACATTGTTTGGTGAAAATACATCAATTGTATGTTTTTTAATTCTAACGCACAGAGAATTTCAAAATTTTCATGCCATAACTCAGGGTAATAAGCTAAAGTGAGTAAAATCACAGCTTCACGCAAAGGAATAGCTTGCGAAGAGCTTCGTACGATTTCAGAATTTTCTAACAGAGAAAAGGATTGATCTTTAAAGATCCTATTGGATGAAAATTGATCATATCGCCCTCCTCTCTTTTTTTTCGAAAAAGAGGGACGAAAAAAATCAAAAAGGCGTTGTTTTATATCTTGCAAATAATAACGACGGACATTTTCATCCTTAATCGTAAAAATTTGTTGTTTGAGTTGTTTTTCAAGCGCTGCTCGTGACTCTGGAGTTTCAAAATGCTTTCCATAGGTAGCCCGCCACCATAAAAGCTCAATCAAAGGAATTGCCTTTTGTAAAAAAGAAGAAAAGAGGGGAGCACCACCATCACAAACAATTTCATCAGGATCTTTTCCTTGTGGCAACAAAACAAAGCGCACATAAACCCCAACCTTTAAAAGAGGCAATACCCGATCAGCAACGCGAAAAGCAGCTTTTAAACCAGCATCATCCCCATCAAAACACAAAATAGGCTCCTTGCCCATTTGCCATAAAAGCTCAATTTGCGCTTCCGTTAATGCTGTCCCTAAAGGCGCTACAACGCATTCAAAACCGGCTTTAGTTAATGCAATGACATCCATATACCCCTCGACAACAAGAAGTGAATGATTTTTTTCATCGCCAACAAAACGACTATTTTTACGAGCTGCAGCTGCATTATAAAGTATATTTCCCTTATGAAAGAGCACTGTTTCAGGGCTGTTGAGATATTTTGCTCGTGTCTCTTTCTCTAACGCACGTCCTCCAAAAGCCACCACACGTCCGCGCAAATCTTCGATAGGAAACATAATGCGATTTCTAAATCGGTCATAAGAATCCGCACTCTCTTCATGGGCTGTGAGAAGTCCACATTCTTCCATTTGCTTTATTGAAATACCCCGAGCACTTAAAGCTTCTTTCAAAGCTGTACGCCCCACCGGCGCAAAACCGATTCGGAAGCGCTCTATGAGCTTTTGCGTAACACCACGTGCCTCCAAATAACGACGTGCCTGCGCACCTCCTTTATCACGTAAGTGATATTGAAAAAAATCTGTAGCAATTTTCATCACATCATAAAGATCAGCTTTTTCCCTTTGACGTTGATGATTTTGTGGATCCAAAATGGGTAGTTTCATTCCTGCAAAATCAGCCAAACGCTCGACACTTTCTGAAAAGTGTAATCCATCAAGCTCGCATAGGAAGGTAAAAATATCGCCACTTACACCACAACCAAAACAATAATAGCGCCCTTTATGATCATCACAATGAAAACTAGGTGTTTTCTCACCATGAAATGGACAACAACACCAAAAATCTCCCCGTGAAGGCTTACTTTTTCGAGGATCAAAGTCCACCCGCTGGCCAATCACTGTAGAAATTGGGAGTCTGCTACGTAGTTCATCAAGGAAATCAGGCGGGAAACGCATTATCTCTCACAGAGGTTAAAAATTCTTGTTTTGCATATTTAACGACTTTAGAGCATAATTCCAAGACTTCCTCTTAAGCAGTTGTAAAATTTTAATCTCTCAACTGCTTATAATTTTAAAAATGGAGAGTGAAAAAGTGATCGAATTTATTGTTCAATATCCGTGGTTGGAAGCTATTTCCTGGCTTATTATTCTTACTATAGTTGCCCTTTTAATCAACTTTATAGGACGAAAATTACTTATTCACGGAGCCCAAAAGCTCTCTTCTTTCCTCCCCAAGAAGACAGCGACCGATATTAACAATGTTATTCAATACCTAGCGAATAGCATTTCAGCTTTTATCCTTTCAACTGGTGTTAATTTTATCCCAACATTGCCCAATGCATTCAGTACTGTCATTGATAATGTTGCCAACGCCTTTATTATCCTTTTTGTTGTTCTAACCGTTTCTGCTTGTCTCAATATCGTTAACATCCTTTACGAACAACGACCAACAGCACGCTTAAAACCAATAAAAGGATATATTCAAATTGCTAAAATTGCACTTTTTGCTATTGCGGCAGTTTTAATGGTTGCCACATTAATTGACCGCTCCCCTCTTATTCTCTTCTCCGGTCTTGGTGCAATGGCCGCAGTTCTCATGTTAATTTTTCAAGATACACTTCTTTCTCTTGTTGCCGGCATTCAAATTTCATCCACCGATATGGTTCGTGTTGGAGATTGGATTGAAATTCCCAATCTTGGTGCTGATGGTGATGTTATTGAAATTGCCCTCCATACTGTTAAAGTTCAAAATTTCGACAACACCATCACCTCAGTTCCTATCCGTAAACTTGTAACCGATCCTTTTAAAAATTGGCGTGGAATGCAAGAATCAGGTGGCAGACGCATTAAACGCTCCCTTTTTATTGATCAATCCAGTATCCGTTTTCTCACAGAAGAAGAACAAAAATATCTTTCCCGCTTTAATTTATTAGAAAATTATTTCATGAAAAAAAGAAAAGAAATTGATCAATGGAACGCTCAATTAGATAAAAATCCTGATATTTTAGCCAATACACGCCGTTTAACCAACGTTGGAACTTTTCGTGCTTATGTTTTTTCTTATCTACAACAGCATATCAACATCAACCCCAATATGACCTTTATGGCCCGACAACTCCCTCCTACAGAAAATGGTTTACCCTTGGAAATCTATTGCTTTACGAACACCACCGTTTGGATAGACTATGAACAAATTCAAGGTGATATTTTTGACCACCTTTATTCTATTCTTCCCTGTTTTGGTCTAAAGGTTTTTCAAAATCCTAGCGGTTCTGATTTTAATCAAGTATTTAAAGCAAAAACGAAGTAAAAACAATAAACTTCAATTAATCAATTTTGAGTCAAGCATACTCATAAACAACCAAGAAAGAATAAAGTATCATGAATGGTTCATTGGTACTCCTCCATCTTGCTGGCGCTGTTTCTCTCCTTCTCTGGGCCACACGTATGGTGCGCACAGGAATTGAACGTGCCTATGGTGACAAGCTTAAATATAACATGCGCCACGTCATTTCAAAACCATTGTTTGCTGTAAGTTTCGGGCTTTTTACAGCGATGATTCTACAAAGTTCGACAGCCATCACACTCCTCGTTGGCTCTTTTGTTGAATCTGGTTTTGTCTCTGGAGTAGCCGGACTTATGGCTGTACGAGGAGGAGAATTAGGATCAGCACTCGTTGTTAAAATTCTTACCTATGATCTCACACTTGTTGTCCCCCTTTGTCTTTTAATTGGCACTTGTATCTTCATGACAACACAAAAACGTGAATGGCGCCAAATAGGACGTATTGTCATCGGTATTGGTCTTTTGATTTTGTCTTTACAAATGATCAGTACAGCGACAGAACCTTTACGCGATAGCGAAGTTTTGCCAAGCATCATTCGTTACCTTTCAACCGATCCTGTTTCCTCTTTTTTGTTGGCTGCAGCCTTAACCTACCTCTTACATTCATCCATTGCAGGAATCATTTTGCTGGTCAATTTTGCCAACTACGACCTTATCCATACACAACTTTGCGTTATCATGGTTCTTGGTGCCAACTTTGGCTCTTCTCTTATAGCCCCCCTTTTAACACGCAATGCTTCTCCCAAGACCCGACTCGTTCCCTTAGGAAATTTGCTCATGCGTGGCGCTGGTTCAATCCTTGTACTGATCTTATTTCTCGCCTTTCAGCCCCCCATCACATGGCTTGGCAATGATGCCCCTACTCAAGTCATCAATGCCCATATCATTTTTAATGTTTTCATTCTCCTTGCTGGCATACCGCTTTCAAAATGGGTTTTAAAATTGACCACTCAAATTGTTCATATAAGTGCAAGCAAGACGCAAATCGATAAAACGCTCAATTTATCAGAGCAAACAGCTCTTGATGAGAGTGTTCTTGAACGCCCTACTCTTGCCCTTTCCAATGTCATGCGTGAGGTCATTCATATTTGTGACCTTGTCGACATCATGCTAGAAAAAATCATGGGACTTTATGAAAAGCCTGATCCTAATATTATTGCTGAACTCAATCAACTAAATACCATATTGGACAAAAAACACACCGCTATCAAACTTTATCTTGCACGATTAGCAGGACAAAAGTTATCAGACGAAGAAGCTCTTCAAATGCAAGAACTTCTAAGCGCCTGTATAAAATTAGATCAAGCAGGTGATATCATTATCCATAATATGCTGATGCTGGTTAAAAAGAAACAACAAAAAAATTTAAAGTTCAGCAGTGAGGGTTGGGGAGATCTTCTTCGTTTTCATAGCATTGTTCTAGCCAACGCGCATATCGCCTTTAATGTTCTTATCTCCCGTGACACATACACTGCCCATCTATTGGTTCAAAAAAAGGATGAACTACGAAACTTGGAAAAAGAGATGAGTTTAAAACATTTTAAACGCTTACGTGAAGGAGACCTTAAAAATGTAGAATCATCCAGTCTTCATCTCGACACTGTCCGTGACCTTAAGCAAATTAACTCTCTGTTGACCTCAATGATCTACCCTATTTTAGAAGAACAAGGACTTCTTCAAAGTTCGCGCTTACGCAATCCAGTTGAAGAAAAATCTGCTGAAAAAGAGACAGAAAAACTTTAAACTTTTAAAATAAATCAAATAAGAAACATATCCCAGCCATGATGAGGTTTTGAACATTCAAATATCTTGCTTAATATATTAATTTAATCAAATATTTTATAATGACTTAAATGAGCTCTTTTCAATAGCGTAAATTTCTTTCGTTTTTAATCTATTCATAATGAATTCCTCAAAACCATTCGCTTGCACTTCTACAAGCGATTTAGCCATGTAGAACAAAGCTTTTGAAGAAAGAAGGCTTCACTTTTTCAAAGCAAAGACTATGTGCCACATAAAACAAGATGTTGATATAATGATAGCTTACTTTTTATGTTGAATGAGTCTTTACGAATAACGTGAGACTCTCTTATTCCAAATCTGTTCCCTGTTAAATTAATCAAAACCATCCGCTTGTAGGTCAAAAGCAGAGGATTCTACGTAAAGTGAAGCGATACAAGGAGTATACAAAAAACTTAACACGCCTCTTATCAACCGTCTTAAGAACCAAGAACTGTCACAACATTCGTGGCAAATGTATGATAGTGACGGCTTGTTCTTTTATGAAGCCTAAAGATGAGGGTGCTCAATAAGTTTACCACCCTTCACAGGCGCCATCGTAAAATAAAGCCTAGGCGTGTTGAAAAAGATTTCTATAAGGAAATGGCAAAAAATATGATCGTACCAGCTTCAATTTACCTTGTAAAAAAGCCACCACTTCACAGGAGCAGCAAAATAAAGAAATATCCGATAAAGAGGCCCCCATTACAATTGTTTATGTTAATAAATATTTATATTAATATTTTTTAGAGCTTAAACTTATACAGCATTTTTCACGTATTAACAAAACAGTTTTAATCTTATTTCAAACAATATTGATAGCAATTGGCAAACTTAAAATTTTTGAGAGAAATATAGTTTCAAAAACTATAAATACACTTCATATTATATTAAATTAGTTTAAAAATATTATTTTTTTGAGTTTCATAGTTATAGATTAATAAACTATTTACGAAATAATATTTATTATATATCATTTATTATACTAATATAAATATGTATATTATTTTAATATACTGGAAAGTAATAAGAAAACATCTGACAGAAATATCCTTTTCTCTGGGTAAAAAAGGTATAAACCTTGTTTTTTACAAAGTTTACTCTAGTTACAATCTAAGTTCAGGCAAAGGAGAGTATCATGGAAAATGCAAATATCGGTTGGATTGCAGCTATCATTATCGGCGGGGTTGCAGGTTGGGCTGCGCAGTATATTATGAAAAGCCAAACAGGAATATTGTTAAATATTATTTTAGGGATTATTGGCGCTGCCTTAGCAAGCTTCCTTTTTAGTCTTTTAGGCGTAAGCTTTGCTGGTTGGCTTGGTTATCTTATTTCAGGTTTTATAGGTGCCTGTATTCTTATATGGATAGGACGAAAAATTCGATCATAAAACATTTATTTATTCAATCACCTTTTGGGTTTTAATAAAACAACTGGAATATTTTGAAATATTTCCCCATAACGCATTCAGCAGTTTTTGATATGATGGTGAGATGCTTAAGCTATGAATTTCTAGCATACATCATCATACATCTTAACGAAAAGTAGTAGAGACTTTATTATGTACTCTTCCATATTTATAGATAGCCTACGGATATCAAGAAGGGTATATGCATTGTTTTAATGAAATACGAATTCATTTTTGTACCGTTTTTTTACACCAAACGTGCAAATCTAGCTCATCTCATTGTCATAGCAACAGGTTACAAAAACGAATAATGATGATTAAAAACCTTACCGCGTAATACTTAACGCTTATACACTTCATCGACAAGCCCATTTTGATTAAAAAACCAAAGAGCTGTTGTGCATTCTTAAGAGATTATAGAATAAGCGCAAAAGGATAAAAATAATCTTTCTAATATGAAAAATAAATACTATAAATTTGATATGTGCTCCTTTTCTTTTTCATGTTTGTTATTCTTTATCAATTAAAGGACATTAAAAATAATTTAATATAAATTAAGTAATAATTGTATTGTATTAAATATTATATAAGTTAAAAAACTACGATAAATAAAATAAACTATTTTAAAATATTAAAATTTTAATATACTTTCAATTTTTTAAAGTATAGAATTAAGTTTTTTGCCTCTTAACCTTTTCTCTTTATATTTCTTACATAGATAAATTCTTCAGCCCTTTTTCATATGCCATTACAAACGAATGTTAAAGCATGAAATACCCCACTCATTCTCTTCATGTTATCAAGAAAAATCTACAAGACATTATGTGAAAGCTTTTTAAATAAAGCATTATAGATTAGTTTGCTATTTTAATAAAAATAACGCTATAATTTATTTTCCGCATATCTTTTTTTTAAAGATCTTTGCTTTCGATTTTTTCTTTGATACTTTTCTGTTAAAATCTTGTTGTTTTTACACGCCTGTATTACAATAAAACCATCTTTTTAGCTCACTCAGCATAACATACGAAATAGAATTTTAGATGTGGAGTAAAACGATGTCAGATCTTGAAGATTCCATCTTACCACCTTTAAAATGGTTCCTTGATCAAAATCCTCCTGTATCAGACAATATTCGTGATTGGCTCATGGAAACAGGCTCGATGACTCGGCGATTAAAAGAATATTGCACTTGTCTCAAAGTTCAACCACAACGCGAATGTTTTATTACACGAGATAAATTAAAAGAAGAAGCAGAACATCTCCCAAAAAGTGTACGTTATTGGCTACGCGAAGTCATATTAATGGGAGATAATAAACCTTGGCTCCTTGGACGCACTGTCATTCCACAAGAAACCCTTCACCATAATCAAGCCTTAGTTCATTTGGGAACTGTCCCCCTCGGACACTATTTATTTAACAGTGGCAAACTAACCCGCGATTACATTCATATTGGCCAACAAGGCACGCTATGGGCACGCCGTTCCCGTTTGCGTCTAACGAATAAGCCATTGTTACTAACTGAATTATTTTTGAAAGACTCACCATTGTATCTCCCCCATAAATAAGAGAATACTCATTTTTTACCTAATTTATATATTTTCTATAGCTTATACGTAATTTAACCAAACAAAAAAAATTCAAAATCATCTCAATACAGATTCCACACAAAGACTTCTTTTCGAAAATTTTTTCATTTCATTATCTCAGCTTAAATTGAGTTTTACTATGTCAGCTTTAAAATATGTTCTATTAAAAAGGACGTTTTAAAGTCCTGCCTATCTTATCACACTCATGAAAACCAGCACTCAAATTAAGAAAATACGCACCATATTGATAAGATTATCTGAATTTAAACTTCTTGCCAAATAACCAACACTCTTGAATTAAATAAGCGCTTTGAATCATTAAAAAAACAAAAATACACGCCTACAAGAAGTTTGAAATTTGGATGAGTTCGCTTTTTCTTATCATCCTATTTTTTATCTTTAACTCTGCAGACAATAAATCTTTTTAACAGTAAAAAACTATAATTTTTTAAATAATGTAATAGCTTTGAAGAACAGCAAAATATAAGAGAGAAAAAGTATTTTATTGCCCCATGATCTCCGCAAAAACAGACTCATTCATCTCAGAGGAGTATTTTTTTTGATAAGAGCTTTACGTATAATATAAATAATATGAGCAACATTCTACTGACGGACAAGGGGTCTCGCACAATAAAAAATATTTCCCAGTTTCTTTAAATTGATAAAATCTATTGCAATTTTTCACGAAGACTGCTGCATACTTTAGAAAAATTCATTTGCCCCGCATACCGTTCCTTAAGCCACGCCATCACTTTACCGATATCACGTAATTTTTCAGCTTTTGTTTGTGCCAAAGCTTCACAAATAACCTCTTCTACTTCCCTCTCCTTAAGTTGATAGGGAAGAAATTCACGAATAACGTCTATTTCTGCTTGTCCTTTTTCTACTAACTCCAAGCAACCAGACTCTTTATATACACGCATTAAAGCTTCACGCTGCTGAAGTATTTTCGTGAAAACAGACTGTATCTGCTGATCATCTACTTCTAACTTCCCTTCATCATAATAAAGAATATCACGATCCCTAACCGCAGCATTCATTAAACGAAGTGTAGCAAGACGCTCACTATCTTGCGCTTTCAAAGCAGCCTTAAGAGCCCCATCAATCCGGTCACGCAACATAAACTTATCCAACTTTGTTTAAGCAGAAAGCGCCTTTTAACCAATCTTTATCCATCTTTCAATGCAGAATAAAAAATAATTTAAGAACGCATTCTTATGAAAAGATAAAAACAAGACTTTACCTCTTCATGGAATACCCTTATACACTTTATTTTAAGCAAAACATAACTAGAATAATAGACACAGCATCTGTTAGAGGTATGATTTTTTTGTAAGGTTGATCATCATGCCTTTCAGAGGATAAATTGTGGATACACACTATGATACAGACGACTTCATCTCACAGCTCTTGGAGTATCAACAAACCTACAGCCCTTTTAGTCTTAGCGGATGGAACCGTCATTGAAGGCAAAGGAGCAGGTGCGACAGGTATTGCTGAAGCTGAAGTGTGTTTTAATACCGCCATCACAGGCTATGAAGAAATTCTCACAGATCCATCATACACACAACAAATCGTTAATTTTACATTTCCTCATATAGGAAATGTAGGGGCAAATAGTGAAGATATCGAAGCGCTCACCCCTCCCAACTATCATAGTGCTGTTGGCGCTATTTTTAAGGCAGACATCACCCATCCCTCAAACTATCGTGCCAATGAAAACTTTCATCAATGGCTTAAAGCGCGTAAAATTATTGCACTTTGTGGTATTGATACACGCGCCCTCACAATTCTCATTCGTGAAAGAGGTGCTCAAAACGCTGTCATTGCACATGATCCTGATGGAAATTTTGATATCCCTTCTTTAAAAAAACGTGCACAAAAATGGCATGGTCTCGTCAATCTTGACCTCACAAAAGAAGTAACATCTCAATCATCAATGCAGTGGAATGAAGAACCTTGGCGTTGGAATAAAGGATATGATACAAATAATGTGCACAATCTTCATATTGTTGCCATTGACTATGGTATTAAACGCAACATTCTTCGCCTTATAGCGATGCAAAAAGCACGCATTACTGTTGTGCCTGCCCACACAACGGCAAAAGAAATCTTAGCCATGAATCCTGATGGTATTTTTCTTTCTAATGGCCCCGGAGATCCCGCAGCAACAGCTCAATATGCGCTTCCAACAATCAACACATTGATTGATTATAATTTACCGATCTTTGGAATATGTCTTGGTCATCAACTTCTTGCTCTGGCAGTTGGAGCAAGAACCATGAAAATGCACCAAGGACATCACGGCGCCAACCACCCCGTTAAGGACCTTAACACTGGAAAAGTTGAGATTGTATCAATGAATCATGGTTTTGCTGTCGATGCAGCCTCTTTACCAAAACATGTTCAAGAAACACATATTTCTCTCTTTGATGGTTCAAATTGTGGTATTCGAATCATTGGTAAACCCGTCTTTTCTGTTCAATATCACCCTGAGGCTTCTCCCGGACCGCAAGATAGCCACTATCTCTTTCAACATTTTTCTGATCTCATTATGAATTATAAAAAAATATCTTAAAATTAAATGCCTCCCTTCTCGCTTTTCTTTTTCCAAACATACCGTTTTCCTCCCCATCACCATATTGTTACAGACAACTTATGGAATAAGTATCATTATTTTACAACTTAAATGAGAGCAGTAGACACAGCGTAAAGTTTTATCACTTTCCCCCTATTTATTCTTATGCCCCTCCTTTTAGGATTATATCAATCAAAATCATAGATTTACATACTCCAAGTAAGATAAATATGTCGATAAAAAACTATTTTTTAAAAGGAGTAAATGTATAATCGTATCAAAGCCAAGAGCCAAGAGCCAAGAGCCAAGAGCCAAGAGCCAAGAGCCAAGAGCCAAGAGCCAAGAGCCAAGAGCCAAGAGCCAAGAGCCAAGAGCCAAGAGCCAAGAGCCAAGAGCCAAGAGCCAAGAGCCAAGAGCCAAGAGCCAAGAGCCAAGAGCCAAGAGCCAAGAGCCAAGAGCCAAGAGCCAAGAGCCAAGAGCCAAGAGCCAAGAGCCAAGAGCCAAGAGCCAAGAGCCAAGAGCCAAAAGATATCGCAACATTGAAAAGCAACAAAGTAAAAAATGAACGAAAGTGCAGCATCTTTTATAGAGGGTACAATGGTCGTATGAACCTTATATCATTTATAGTAACCTTTGCCTCATATTGTGTAACCTACACCATCTTAAAATTAGTGCACCCCCATTAAAAATAATCTCTTTAAATAGACGTTGCTTTCACAATACAATTTTAAATATTCTATTATGCAGGAGAGGCATCCTTCCTATTAAAAAAAGTAAAACAACAAATATTCACTCTTTAAAAGACATTCCCATCGATAGTTTTGAAAGCCATAAAATCAAATAAAAAAGTGACTGATAGATACAACCTTACATTCTTCTCACATAAGATTTTTTCAATTCCAGAAATGATGCAAACGAATATACGCAATATTTTGCTCCTAATTTGAGCATAAAAAAATCTGAAATTATTTGTACAACACTCATACATCCAACACCGAAGTAATTTTTGTTTTCAATATGCTGCTCTGTGAGCACAGGATAAGGATAAATACAGAAAAAAACACGAGCTTTATGATGCATATAAGACATTGATTTTAAATATAATAATCATTATTCATATTGAATTAGAAACCTGAGTACCGTAAGATTCTCTCATTTAAAATCTCTCTCTTGTTGAATCAATCCAAATCGCTTGCCTTCCCATTAAAAGCAGAGCTATTGTGTAAAAACGGTACAAAAAAAGACTAAAGAACCATCTCAAGTGTTAAGGGTTGACCCGCAAACATTGAAGGCTTGGTAAATAGTATGATAGTGCCAGCTTGCTTCTTCACTAGCGTAAAGATGGAGGGGCTCAATGGCTTATTGTTATACCCTTGACAGACAACGTCGTGAAATGGAGTTTACGTACTTTGAAAGATGTCTTTTTAAAGCAAGCCAGTTAATATACAATGCAATGGCATTCTCAAATTCATAAGGGATGTGCCCCCAGAACGCAACAAACAAAAGCACGAGACAATGCATAATCTTCATTATTTAAAAGACATTGCTCTCAATGCTTTTGAAAGCCGTAAAACAGAATTGAAAGGAGATGGTAAGACAAGTGATTGTTTTTCATCTTTAAAACTTCATATTCTCCCCAAATTAGATTGTCTTCCTGTTTTAGAGACTATACAAACAGAGATACGCAATAGGCTTGCTCCCCTCTAGCATACAACAACGAAAACTGCTCAGGTAGCTTTGAACCGTTTTAATCTTTGTCTGAAAGAGACCTCTTAAAGCACCCAAGCCCATTTCACGGCGCCGACCATGAATGGTATAACGGTAAATCCATTGATCACCCCCATCTTTACGCTTATGGAGTAACAAGCCGGCACCATCATTATATTTGCCAGCCGCCAATGTTGCGACAGACCTTGCATTAAGACGGTTCATAAGAGCCATTTTTAGTCCTTTCTTATATAGTTTTGATCCACACCCTCATCCCACTTGTTATGTGCAAATGAGTGGTTTTGATTGATTCAACATAAATAGATTTGAAATGAGAGAATCTTACGCTATTCAGAACTCTCATTTAATATGCGAAACTGTTAATTATCATTATAAATCAAGGATTTGTTTTAAACATGAGCGATTGCGTTAAGTGTGAATATTGATTGACAAACATGATAACATCACAAAAAAATCTGCCTATCAAATGATGATTTTTGGTGCATTCTCTAGTACAATATTTTTACCAGCCCTATTCAACAAATTAACGTACCCGCAAGGTAAAAATAATCGTTGCAATGACAAGAAGTAAAAATCCTCCAGCAAAAGGAGCACCAGAAAAATAAAACAGTGCGTTTTTATCTGCAAAACATTCAAAGAGAAAAACATAAAAAATCGAACCAAATATTAAACTCAATGAAATAACAGACGTCATCGCTCCTTGTAGTTCTCCTTGTACATTTATCGGCACCTGCGCCGAAGCAATAGAACGGATAGGTGCATGAACAAGATATTCAAGCATTGTACACACACAAACCATATAAACCATCCACCCCTTTGTTGCAAATGTATAACCCAGCATAGCAACGGATGCAAACAAAAGCCCCACTATAGTAATACGCCAATCACTCCATCGCTTAGAAAAATAAGGCAAAAGAAGAGCGATGACAATAAATTGAACTATCCCAAAAACGCTATAGGATAGCCCAATAGAAAACGAACTCCAATTATAGCGCTCTTTCGCAATGAATGCCCAAATACTTAGCCATAGTGATTCTGCAAACCAATAAAGAAAAAAGACCAACAACACCCAAAGAACCATCGGATATTGCTTCATTTGCCAAAAAGCGCCTAAGGGATTTGCCCGTTTAATATCAAAAAAGCGTCTATTCCATAAAGAAAGAGTTTCAGGAAGCATAACCCAAACAAAAATAAAATTAATGAGTGAAACACCAGCGGCAAAATAAAACGGAATACGCGGACCAAATTGACCTAAATAACCACCAACAAACGACCCTAAAATAAACCCTAATGCGGATGCAACACCTAAAAGACCAAAATTGCGTGTACGGTTTTTTTCATCGGATATATCAGCAAGATAAGCTGTACAAGTTGCAAGACTAGCACCACTTGTCCCTGACAAAAGACGCCCGATAAATACCATAGAATAACTCCATGCTATAGCACATATGAAATTATCAAGAGCACAGCAGATAATAGAAACAAGCAAAATAGGACGACGACCATAACGATCAGAAAGATTGCCAAGAACAGGAGCAAATAAAAACTGCATCCCTGAATAAGCTGCAACTAATTTTCCTCTTTCTACAAAAGATGCACTCACATCTTTTCCAGTTAACTGAGAAAAATATTCAGGCAAAACAGGATAAATGATGGCAATACAAAGAATATCTAACAATAAAGCGATGAAGACTAAAATGAGCCCACGCTGAACAAATTTCGGATTGAGCATCTGATCTTGCATAACACATACACACTATTTTACACGTACAGTTATTTTTACACATACAGGTACTCCCCCGCGCTCATTCTTTTTAAAAGTACTCTCTATTAACTTCCTTCGTCTACTATTCTTATCAAAGATAATAATAAAATAAAAATTTAATAAAGAGTCAATATTAAAATATAAAATTTCATTTTAATTGGTATATTAATTTAAAACAATAAAAAATATTTTTATAGTGTACAAATAAATATCTATACAAACAAACTATGAATAAAACATCTGTCAATATAGCATATTTATAACAGTTTTAGAGAAACTATGCTTGATTTTATCAAACATCATTGTCTTTTTTCATAACAACTATTTTTAATAAGTTTAATGCTATTTGATCGATCAGATCACCTACAACAATTGAAACCTTAAAAAAGATAAACCCTTAAAGTTTTTTACCCTCAAAATATACGATAAAGCTAAAGCAGCAGTATCACAATAGCTTAACACCGTAGAAAAATTATCATATTTTAAATACAATAAAGAATTTTATACAAAAGTATTTTTTTATTCTGTCGTTTTAGAAGCTATTCTTATCACTTGTAATTTTTGCAACCTCAAAAAAAACCATGATGTCATCTGTTGAGGCTCTCAATGATTATATGCTATTATCGAGATTCAATTGAGTGTGAGAAAATAACACTTTTAGTGAAAATTGGCTATGAACACGGTTAATTCAAAAATGGTGTATAAAATGCGAAAAATATCCCCATTAATTCTCATTTTATTGTTTGTGACAGGATGTGATGTTCAAAATTCTGATTCACAAGAGGGGGGGGTAGAAAATAAAATAGAAAAACAACAAATAACCAAGGTAGTGCTAGATCCTTATACTTTAGATAAACTAAATGCTATTCTTAAAAAACGTGCAGAAACAAATGATTACGAAAAAGGAGTCCTGATTGACTTTCTTTCTAAAGCTTTTTTAGGAACGCCTTACAAAGCCAATATGTTACATGGCTCAGAAAATACACCAGAAAAACTAATCATTGATTTTAGAGGCTTAGATTGCTTCACCTATCTAGATTATGTTGAAGCATTGCGCAAATCAACATCTCCAAAAGAATTCATCAATAACGTCATAAGAACGCGTTACATTAAGGGTAATATTCATTTTTTAAGTCGAAAACATTTTTTTACAGACTGGGCTTATAGAGAATATAAACTCGCCACTGATATTACCGCTAAAATAAGTCCTCATGCAGTGAGCACAGAAAAATATCTCAATAAAAAAACCGATGGTGGAAACTATCTTCCTGGACTTCCAGTTGTAAAACGCACCATAACATATATTCCAAGTAACTTTATTGATGATAAGGTTATAAGTGATTTAAAATCAGGCGATTTCATCGGCATTTATACAAAACTTCCTGGATTAGATGTGACACATGTGGGTTTTTTTATCATGACAGATAAAGGCCCAATGTTACGAAATGCCTCTTCACGAAAAGAAAATGAAAAAGTCGTTGATTCTCCCTTTATGGATTATGTTGCAAAAACACCAGGAATCATTGTTTTAAGAGCCATCGAATAACATCATAATGATAAGGAAGAGCTTCTCTATTCTGAAATAGCAATACTGAAGTTATTTAGATAAACATCGAGATTCATACAAACTATACAAATAGAGTCACATTTCATTTTAAGAGCAAAAAAATCGTTTTGATCTCACTTTATATATCGGTACGATAAAATCATTTTTAAAGAAATAGCGGATTTATAATCATTTTTACTGACTGAAAGCTGAAGAAAAGCAAAACTCTGTTATTATATCGCGCTTTCTTTTCATATTCGCAACCAAGAATTATCTATAGATTATCGCCACTCTAATCTGTATGAAAATAAAACGACGTATATTTTCTTGTAGAAGCAAATAAAGCTAGATATGTTATGATTGCTGTCTTGCAAAGTATTTTATAAAAATTTTATCTATCTCTCCAATTTATGGCATATAAATTTTTGAATTTATGGTTTCGTTTTTCTCAAAAGTCTTTGCTTTTTCTGAATGTTTATAAAGTAAAATCTCCCTAAAGCAGCAGCATATTTGAGATAAAGATCAGATACACCACTATTGTAGAGGCAGTTGCAAAATATGGATGTCAGATTATGAATGAGTCTATTGTATAACTGAATAAAATTAATAAGAAGACAGCCTCATTGAAAGAGAGTATGAAGGCATCAATAAAAAAAGATTTCCATCTTTACGATCATTCGTTCGTTCAGCTTTGCGATTTTCTAAAGTATCCACAAGCACTATCTTTTAAAGAGTAAAGATATACGCATTATCTTTTATTTTTTCATTTTTGAATGAACCCCCCTCCCTTCATACAAAAGAAAACATTCAAAACACAATGTATTGTTCAGCACGTCTTTCAAAGATACACCATCTTCTCATACCCATTTCACAGTAGCCTTGGAATAGAATGATAAAATCCCCATAAAAGAATATAAAATCCATTGTATAGCGGCATTTTCACTTCTTTCTTCCACAGACTTCTTTTACATGCCAACTTCGCTTATGACATACAAGATTAAAGATTTTTCTTCATTCACCGTAAACAGATTGGAAATTTAAAAAATAAAAAATGCTGTATTTATATATATCATTCAACTTAAAGAATAATAAATTATTATTATAAACCAATAAGACTGTATCAATACAACAATACATTTGTTACTCATCGTCATAATGATTAATAGATGATCACAAACTTAAAAATTCTATTCATGATTTTTATATAAAATTATAATTAAATCTCGTTAAACTTATTATGAATAACTTCATTCCTCCTCGCCCTAAAAAACAAGAAATCTATTCCCGACAAGTTCCGTCAACAGTCCATCCTCTTAAGCAAATTTCAGCAACAAACAATTTCATGTGCTTCACTTAAAAACTCACCAGAAAGCCTTACTAATGAGTATTTTTCACATACTCTAAAGATACTTAATAGATCAATTTTTATAGGCTTTATCTCACCACACCTAAAATAACAGTATACGACAATAGAATAAATCTTACCTTAAATACTAAAGCTTAATCTTTTAATTTTATTGATGTAAAAACAAAACTAATGAAAGAATATTATCGTATTTTTGTTTCCTGCGATAAAAGTAATATCCATAACATAACAAGCAATTTGAAAAAATCTTTTTATATAAAAGGGATCATCGTTGTACCGGGAGGTAACTTTGCTTCATCCTCAGGCTCGACATGAATAGAAATCCGCACATTATCAAATTCTTTTTGAAGAACAGCTTCAATTTTATCACAAATTTTATGAGCTTCGCCGACCTGCATGACAGCAGGCACAACCAAATGAAACTCTATAAAAGTAACCCTACCAGCAACACGTGTACGCAAATCATGGACCTCAAGCGCACCAAATGCATTTGCAGAAATCAGCTCTCGAATCCGCATGGTTTCATTTAATTCAACACCAACATCCATTAATCCTTGAACAGCATTCCTAATTATCTTCCATCCCTGTAAAAGAATGTTAACAGCAACAATTATCGCTAAAATAGGATCTAAAACGCCCCATCCCCCTACGAAACCAGCAATCAAACCAATTAAAATTGCAAGCGAAGTAAAAACATCGGTTATAAAATGCACACCATCAGCTTTAAGAGCCGGTGAGCGATAACGTTTTCCCTGCCGAATAAGAACCATACCCCACATGCAATTTATGACCGTTGCGACAAGATGAATAACAAGCCATACTCCAGGTTTCTGCAATAATTTAACGGTAGCAAGCGCTATCCATGCTTCTCTTAAAATAACAATTGCCGCAATAATAATGAGGATTCCTTCAAGAATCGCGGAAAAATATTCTGCTTTGTGGTGCCCAAAGGGGTGATCATGATCCGCTGGCTTCATACTCACTTTAACAGCCCACCATGCTGCCAATGACGCCAAGATATTGACAATTGATTCCAATGCATCAGAATAAAGTGCGACCGACCCTGTGATGTGATATGCCCAATATTTCAAAGCAAAAACAATACATGCAATAAAAATAGAGTATAAAGTTAAGCTTTGTATATTGATTTTTACATCCATGAATCCCGTCCCTTTCTTCACGAAATAAGGAATAATATTTTCAATCTTATAATGCTATTATTGGCATATCACCAATATTTTCTCAAAGAAGCTTCATCATACAATAAAAACCTCAGCTCACCATTATTATCGCAAAAACTGCTCAGTTACACGAACATCACCAATACAAGGATAAAGAGAGACAAATCATCAACAAAGAACTTTCTTTGGCTCAAATGGTTCACGATCATGTATTATTACGTCTTAGAATATGCATTATAACCCACCTATAAGCATCTCTACATCTTAGAAAAATGAATAAGCACCCTACTGTAACCTTACAGCTTAAGGAAATTTCAAAATATGATTGCTAAAAAACTTAAAAGAGAAATTATGCCCAAAAAAAAGAATCTGGGCATTGGGGACCCAGATTCTTTTCCCTTAAAACTAAGGGCATACAGAGCTTGGGAAATAGCGGGGACCCAAGACACTGTAACCAATACGAAAACAAAATCCTTTATCCCGTACCAGCATTTTTACTTTACACCTATTGGTATAGGCTGTCAACATTATTTCTACTATAAGTTTAAAAATAATATTTTTTTATCTCTACTTAAAAAAATAAAGCAAGTTTTCACATCTAGAAATTGGAAAAAAGCGTTAAAAATCTCGCAATGCATTTGAATATCACAACAATTGACGAAATGAATGATCCACGTCTGAGAGACTATCATAATATCCATGAAAAAAATCTCGTTGGACGACAACAGCAATTTATTGCTGAAGGTAAAATAACATTTTCCGCCCTATTGCATTCGAAAGAATTTTCTGCCCTCTCACTGCTTATCGCAGCAAAAAGTCTCCCTAGACTTCTACCACTTTAAAAAAAACACAACCTCTATGTCCTATTTATTGCGTTCCACAAAAAGTTATGGACGATATCACCGGTTTCCATGTTTATCATGGTGTTCTGGATATCGGTAAACGCAACACACTCCCATCATTACAAAGTTTTTTACAAAATCTTCCAGAAAAAGCTTTGATTCTGGTTTTATGGGGTATTTTGAATCACGATAATATGGGATCAATTTTTCGTAATGCTACCGCTTTTGCCAGTCACGGCATCATTGTCCACAAAACCTCATGCGATCCACTTTATCGCAAATCAATCAAAGTTTCTGCCGGTGCTGCTCTAAAAATTCCCTATACGCAAAACGCTGATATAAATGACATTCTAGCGGCTCTAAACGATGAAAACTTTTACCTTTATGCACTCTCCCCTTCAGCCTCACACACGCTCAAGCAAGCAAAAAAACAAAAGAATAGCCCTTATTTTGGAACAGAAGGCAATGTTTTACTCCTCCATATACTACAACAATCAAAAACCTTACGTATTCCCATGGCCAAGGATTTTGACAGCCTCAATGTTGCCCTTAGCCTCAGGAATTGCCTTTGCTCATTTTACCGACTTTGATTACTCAAGATGATAATACTTTAAGTTTTAAAAATATTCGATAATATATGTTCTTTACCAGCCTCAAAGGGTGCTAACCCCTGACATTTGAGAATATTGATAAGGGTATTTTTCTTTCATCATTTTCTCCCCCAGTCCTGCTTATGATATACAAAAAATATGATTGTGCTGGATTCAATCATAAAAACAAATTTGAAATAAGAAGGTCTTATATAAGCCTCTTATACAAGCTAAAGACGATGAATTATTATTATAAATCAATTTACTATTTTTTTAAGAAGCTGTTGTTTTAAATTCAAAGGAAACAGAATCTTGTGTTTCGAGATTGCACAAAACGCGTTTTAACATCATTTCAGTATCGGCCGCGCGTTCTGAGTGCGTTACAAATCCTCCCCCAAGAATACGTGCCTCATGACCATTTCCATCATAAAGAACACAAGCTTGCCCCGGTGCCACACCGTTTTCACATTCCAATAGATCAACGGAAAAAACACCTTCCTTATAATGCAAACGCGCAAGGTGAGGAGGACGTGTTGAACGCACCTTTACAGCCAACTCAATACCTTGAGAAGGAAAATTATCCAACGACTCATCACCAAGCCAATTCACATCGCGTAAAAAAAGCTTATGCGTTTCTAACATTTCACGCGGCCCCACAATAACACGTGCATTTTCTACATCAAGATAAACCACATAAAGCGCTTCCCCCGTTGACACCCCAATCCCACGACGTTGACCAACGGTATAATTAACAATCCCTGAATGTTTGCCTAGAATCGTTCCATCGATATGAACGATAAAGCCAGGATTAGCCGCTTCTGGACGCAATTTTGCAATAACATCTGAATATTTTCCTTGTGGAACAAAACAAATATCCTGACTATCATGCTTATTAGCAATCATAAGCCCCATTTCTGCGGCCATTTCACGAACACGCGCTTTGGGAAGGTCACCAAGAGGAAAACGCAAATAATCAATCTGTTCTTGTGTCGTTGCAAAGAGAAAATAACTCTGATCACGATCGTTATCGAGAGGACGAAAGAGGGCTCGATGGGCTCCATGAGAACGTGAACGAATATAATGTCCCGTAGCTAAAGCATCTGCCCCCAATTCGCGCGCGGTTGCCAATAAATCAGCAAACTTAACCGTCTGATTACACGCAATACATGGCACAGGTGTCTCACCATGAGCATAGCTTTCTGCAAAAGGATCAATGACAGCTTCGCGAAAGCGCTTTTCATAATCAAGAACATAATGCGGTATTCCCAACGTTTCTGAAACGCGACGTGCATCTTCAATATCTTGCCCCGCACAACACGCCCCTACCCGATGCGTTGCAGCCCCATGATCATAAAGCTGCAATGTAATGCCAATGACATTATACCCTTCCTTTTTCAAAAGACCTGCAACAACCGATGAATCAACCCCCCCTGACATCGCAACAACAATGCGAGAATCCTCAGGTGGTCCTGGTAAATCAAGACTGTTTAAAAACATGTATTCATTCTCTACTTAGTGCTCTATTTATTTAATACTCTAAATGGATATCCATATGTTAATATTTTGCTGCATGCTTCTTCATTACTTTTATGCCATTGGTTGCCTTTATATTGTTTTTTTATCCTTTCCACAACCATAGCATTCCTTTCATAAAAGCAGCTGTAAATAAAAAAGCGTGATAGAAATAAGGCACAATGGAAGTCTTTTGGAGGAAAACATTGGAAATAAAAACTTTTTTCTCTTGTTTAAAATCCAGAAAAATATTGCAAGAGGCTCTTCTACGCACTTGGCTTGAGCCTCTTTTTACACACACAATCATTTTATTAATTTTTTCTTTCAGCGCGTTTAGCTCTTTTTTAAATTTCATGCTCTATAAACGAATCAAATCCTTGACTAAAGGTAGAGGATAAGAATGACTAATTTGATAAAAACACAGATGAAATATGTTATTGGGCCCGATGGAAGTCCACTGACAATTGCTGACCTACCGCCGCAAACCACACGGCGTTGGGTGATTCGTCGCAAAGCTGAAGTTGTTGCAGCCGTCAGAGGTGGATTGTTAAGTCTCGATGAAGCCTGTCAACGTTATACTTTGACGGTGGAAGAATTTCTTTCATGGCAAAGTTTGATCGATGAACACGGTTTAGCGGGATTACGAACAACCAAGATTCAAGACTACAGACATTAAGTTGTCATTGATCGTGATTCGATAACATAGAATACTTTAAAAACAGCCAAGCTTCTATGAAACTTGGCTGTTTTACATTCTCAACAAATAAATCTAAAAGAATTGATTTTTCGATGATTATTTTAATCATCCAGTCATGGAATTAGCCAGCCATTGAATTAGATTGAATGAAAATATCTTCATCACCCACAGTAGTCTTCTTTTCTCGTGCTTCCAAAAGCTGTGCACGTTGTAGCTCTGTATTGGCTTCATGGAGAGCAATTTCAGCATTTGTTTTCTGAAGTTGTAAATCACGAATTGAATTGATCAGATTATCACGTCTTTGCCGCGCAGCACGCGCAAAAGCGGAATAAGCAAAATGGTGAACATCATTGTTTCCAGATTTGCGCTCTTCATGAGTAATCTGCCCTTCCAGTTCTAATACCATCCGTTCAAATTCCGCGATCATCATCTCAAGCTGTGCAATCTCACGGCGCTTTCCACGTATTTGAAACATCCTCAATCGCACCATATTTTCCCGTGGCTTCATACTCACTACTCCTTGACTGCGGCAACTCAAAACACGCATTCACACTCATTATACATAACATATCTTTTTAGTTGTATGTCTATCTGACACAAACAATCTATTAACTTAAAATATAATACTTTGCCTTTTTCTAAAGCATCAGCCACACAACCTTCTTTAAAGAGCAATAACTATTTTTATTTTACCCATCATTAAATAAAGAGATTTAAAGCTCCGTAAACAAACACTAAAATTGTAAAAAAGTAATTTACAATGCTCTTTTATAAAAATTTGTTTAGGTCAAAATTTATAGAAAAAGCCCTTTATTTCTTTATAATTTAAAAAATATGCAATTTTTGTAAATTAATTTTGTATCCTCTTTCAAAAATAAAAATATTTTGTTAACCACTATCATGGATAGTGGGGATTTTAGTAGTGATTGTTACGCGTACTACTAAAACATTCATAAATGCTTTATTATAAGTGTTTGATTTCATAATTTTTTATAACAGTGTCTTTAGAAGCTGTTTATAAAATAGAAATGCTCCTTTTTGATTCGTCAAGGAGTGAAATGAGGGATCTGATATGCGCGTATTATTAATTGAAGATGATAGAGCGGTAACTAAAAGCATTGAGTTGATGCTAAAGTCAGCCAATTTTAATGTCTATATTACTGATCTAGGTGAAGAAGGTATCGATTTAGGAAAGCTTTATGACTATGATATCATTTTGCTTGATTTGAATCTTCCTGATATGTCAGGGTATGATGTCTTGCGGACTTTGAGATTAGCAAAAATAAAAACGCCTGTTCTTATTCTTTCCGGTATGAATGCTATTGAAGACAAAGTCCGTGGTTTTGGCTTTGGAGCAGATGACTATATGACAAAGCCTTTTCATAAGGATGAGCTTATTGCGCGTATTCATGCTGTTGTTCGTCGTTCCAAAGGACATGCACAGTCGGTTATTGTTACCGGTGAACTCACCGTCAATCTTGACGCAAAAACCGTCGAAGTTGCAGGACGCCCCGTTCATTTAACCGGTAAAGAATACCAAATGCTAGAGCTTCTCTCTTTACGCAAAGGAACGACCCTAACCAAAGAAATGTTTCTCAATCATCTCTATGGTGGAATGGATGAACCAGAGCTAAAAATTATCGACGTTTTTATCTGTAAATTGCGGAAAAAATTGGAAGCAATCTCTTCTAGTGCAAATTACATTGATACCGTTTGGGGACGTGGTTACGTATTGCGTGATCCAGTGGAAGAGAACGTACGAAAAACCGCTTAAACAGTGAAGATATACATTGTAAAATCTCGGAGTGTAGCGGGCCGAGATTTTTCCTCAGAAGTTTTTCTACTACAAATAAAAAAACACACACAAACAGTATCATATAGAAAGGGCTTAAAACTTAAAAAATAGCCACACTCTATTTAAAAGTGTAATCCTACCGCTCGTAAATTTGATCAAAATTTCTTTTTCGACAATACAGCTTAAGCGCTTCTCTCTTATTCAAAGCTTTTTACACTTTCTAAAACAATACAACCATCCCTTTCATCAATATTTATTTGCATTTCTGTCACCTCAGCAAGTAACATTGTATAATAAAATTGGATGGCATGTGCATCAATAAGCTCTTCTTGAACATCACCATGGTATAATGAAAGGAAATGAGGGGGAATACGGAGGATTTTACCGAAAATTTCAAATCGAAATAAACGTTTATTTTCCTCTTGCACAATCATCACAACAATTTCACCGCCACGAGAAACCGTTGCATTTGCAATCAATAACAAATTAAGTAAAAGTTTAACTTCATCTTTTTGTAATAAAAAAGAGGGAGCCTGCCATTTTAAAGTTGCTTTTTCTTGCTGCATATATTGCTGAGCAACTTGCTCTGCGGCCCGTGTATCTATTTGCCCTCCACTTGCACCAGCAAAACCAAAAGCCAATCGCGCAAATTGTAGACGTGCAGAAGCACTCGCAATAGACAAACGCACCAATTGCAAAGCATCTTCTTCAGCGCCTCCTTCATCATAAAGCTCCATTGCATTTTGAATAGCCCCCACAGGTGAAATCAAATCATGGCAAATACGACTACAAAGCAAAGCAGCAAGATCCATAGGTTTCAAAGAAATAGCGAACGTCATAACGATTGAAAACTCCTAAATTCAAAAAACAAACTTTATTTTAAAGAAAAACTCTTAACATCTGATGCATAAGATAAAACATTAACAATCATGCTAAAAAAATTTTCAGAAATAAATTCAAGAATTTAAATAACCTTACATCTTATTTTTTATTTGAATAGAATGAAAATCCTAATATTATCTTTTTGTTTGTTACTAATAAAAGGAGAAAACTCCATGGCCCTCTCTCTACTAAAATACTGCTACAAAAATATTATATCTTTAATCTTCCTTTTATTCGTCAGCGTAAACACTGCCCATTCTCAACTAAAACCAATAGAACCAAACGAGCCTCATTATTCACTCCAAGAAATTATTGATTCTGGTCATATTTTTTTTGGAAAAACAGCCAGTGGTCTAGCCGTTGCTATTCAAAATATTTTTTCACAATACGGTTATCCTAATGCCTATATTTTAGGAGAAGAAGCTTCTGGTGCCTTTTTTGCTGGATTAACCTATGGCGAAGGAAAAGTTTTTACCAAAAGCTATGGTCAACATAAAGTTTTTTGGCAAGGCCCCTCAGTAGGATGGGATTTTGGCGGTCAAGGTTCCCGTCTTATGATCTTGGTTTACAATCTGAATAACATAAATAATTTATGGGGGCGCTATGGTGGTATTTCAGGTTCGGCCTATTTAATTGCAGGTGTTGGTTTTCATGTTCTCAAATACCATGATACCTTACTAATCCCTATACGGACAGGAATCGGTGCACGTCTTGGTATCAATGTAGGATATTTAAAATTAACACCTAAACCGACATGGAATCCGTTTTAAACGTATTCTGACTTGAAAAGGGGTATCATGCTTATTCAATCGTTTCTTTTTTTTATTCTTGGCGTTGCTGCCATTTCTTGGTTACTGGTGCTTTTGTCCCCTCTTATTTGGCGTAAAGCCATTCATTTTGCGCATAAAGATATTTGTGCGCAAATTCCGTTATCACACGCAGAAGTAGAAGCAAACCATGATTTTCTTCGCGCACAACATGCTGTAGAAATAGCGAAAAATCAACAAAAGTACGAATCTTTACAAAAAAAATATGTCCAACAGAAAATACAACTACACCAAGTAACAGAACAACTTTATCGTCTACACTTCTCCACCCAAGGTATTCCCACCAAAGAAGCGATAGCCATAAAACAAAAGATCACTACAACAAATATCTTCAAGGAAAAGAAAAATGATGCGTGAAAAAATTGCACACTATCAGCAATGTTTACAAAAAATCCAAACGCATGAACCTGACAAAACAGATAACCAGCAACTGCTAGAAGAACTACGTGAAGAAACAAAAGAACTGGCAGCAACACTAGCAGCACAAATAGCGCTAAAAGAGGGGAATACATCCCCAATCAATACACTGATTCAACATTCCAAAAGCAAAAATGACCTAGCATCACGCATTCGCAAAAAAATCAATTTTCTCTCCCAAAATCCCCTTTAATGAATTATCTTTTAAAATGCCCTAAATGAAGAGTAAAATCAGCAAAGGTTCATTATAACTTTCATAACCCAAATAATTTTATTAAGCGTGACTTTCTCACCAAGTGAAAAAACAAAACTTCTCAAGCTAGACCATTTTATAAAAAATCCATCTTTCTATCTAGCCAATTCCATTTTCTAATCATACCACAATCCTAAAGAGCCGTATTTCATGGGTTCTAGGAGAAAATAATCCTTAAAAATATTTGTCACAGGCTATAATAAAAAACATCTTCTAAAATGGACTACCAATAAAACTTTCACTATAGTTTTAAAAATAAAAACACGCTCTCAAGAGTAAAAATCTTTTATTTTTTGGATAATCATATCCTGATCCGTTTGCTCCAAATAAGGATGCATTGGTAAACTTAATACACACTCCCCTAAAGACTCAGAAACAGAAAGGGAATCTTTTACATAAGAAAAGTGTTTATAAGCTGGCTGTTGATGTAAAGGCGTTTTATAATAAATCATTGTGGGGATAGAATTTTTTTGTAAAAAATCCTTTAATTTATCACGCTCTTTTACCTTAATCGTATATTGTGCATAAGCAGAACGAATATTTTCTTCTATTTCTGGAACTGTAACAATATCTCTTAAGCCATTGGAATAGCGTTGCGCAATTTCTACACGCTTTTCCATTTCATCTTCAAAAATCACAAACTTTTCAAGTAAAATTGCAGCCTGAATACTATCAAGACGCGAATTCATACCAATCCGTACATTGTCATATTGTGTTTTACCTTTACCATGAAACAAAATAGAGCGTAAAAGTTCTGCCAAATCATCATCATTGGTCATCATAGCGCCTCCATCGCCATAACACCCTAACGGTTTTGCAGGATAAAAACTCGTGGCAGCCACGTCACCAAAAGCACCGCACATAGTACGACCGTTTCTTCCACCCATAGATTGAGCAGCATCTTCAATGACAAAAAGATTTTCCTTTGCAGCCATTTGAACAATTTGCACATAATCAGCAGCAAGCCCAAATAAATCAACAGCAATAATAGCCTTTGGTTTTAGGCGTCCTTCTTTTTTAACCATTTCGATAGCATGAGAAAGTTTTTCAACATCAATATTAAATGTATCAGGCAAAACATCGACAAAAACAGGCTCAGCCCCCACCAAAGCAATCACTTCAGCCGTTGCAGAAAACGTAAAACTTGGACAAAACACAGCATCCCCTGGACCAATATTTTTCGCCATAAGAGGCATCTTCAAAGCATCTGTTCCATTAGCACATGCAACTACATGTTTAACGCCAAGATACTCTGCCAATTTTTCTTCAAATTCGGTTACTTTGGGCCCCAAAATATATTTACCACTAGCGATCACTTGTGTAATTGCAAAATTAATTTTATCTTCAATACGCGCACGCTGCGCCCCAAGGTCGATGAATTGCATATTAACTCCATTGATCATCACAAGAATGCAAAAGTGCTACTTATCTCTTTTATCGATCATAATTGACATGAGCAGCTGTTAAAATTCGTAAAACCGCAATAGCATCATCGCCATTTGTACGAGGTGATTGACGTGTTTCAATACAATGAAGGAAATGTTGCAATTCACAAGTAAGCGGCAACCCCTCACAAACATCAATGTAATTCAGCTCATCCATGCTAAAAGCCCACTCTTGATTCTCTTTCCAAACTGCAAAATGATGCATTGCCAATTTACGGCTCCATGGTTCCATATCATCAAAAATGAGCATAGCTTTTGTCCCCACAACAATTAACCGCCTCTCACGATAAGGGCTCAAGCGTGAAGCAAAAAGATGACTACGCACACCATTGGGAAAAGCCATATGAACATGAGAAAAATCAGAAATCCGATCAACAACAGCAGCTCCCTCACCGCGAATTTCGGAAGGTTCACATCCTGTCAAGGCCAAAATCATTGAGAGATCATGAGGAGCAAGATCCCATAAAGCATCACTGTGTGTATGAAATTTCCCAAAACCTAATCGATGAGAATAAATATATCGCACCTCTCCCACTTCTCCATTTTTCACCAATTCGCACATTTTTTCAAAAGCTGGATGAAACCGTAAAATATGGCCCACCATTAAAATCCTCTCACATTGGCGAGCCACTTGCACTTGCTGTTCAGCATCCGCAACATTCAAAGCGATTGGTTTTTCCACCAAAACATCTTTACCATTTTTAACAGCATGTAAGACATTTTGTGTATGAAATTGTGGAGGCAGCGCTAATACTAGCGCATCAATATTTTTATGAGCAAAAAGATCATCTGGTGGAATAGCTTCTACACCATACATCGCTGCAAAGCTAGCAGCACGATCACTATTAATATCAGAAACTGCTGCTAAAGCCCCAAGAGAGTGGAGTGTTCTTATATGATTTCCACCCCAATGACCGCATCCTAAAACCGCTACACGTGGCACCATTTTTATGCCTTACCTTACCTCAACAATAAAAATTATATTTGCCTATACTCCATATCGAGGATAAAATAGAATGACAAGTAAAAAGCTGAAAAACGATGCTTGACATCTTACTATTTTACCTCTTATATCCGCAAAAGATCTGATTATTTGCAACATTTTTTTGTTTTGGCGGAGTAGCTCAGTAGGTTAGAGCAGAGGAATCATAATCCTTGTGTCGGGGGTTCAAATCCCTCCTCCGCTACCATTTGCTTTTAGTTCTTGTAGCTTGCCAGCGGGTTTTGTACCAATTTATTTTTGTAGCTTGCCAGCAGTGTAGCTTGCCAGCGGGTTTTGTATATTTTGACACTAGGTTTTGTACCAATTTATTTTTTTTCACATGATTTTTAAGGGGGTCTCAAAGGGTCTTCAAAGGCCTTTCAAAGGGTGTTTTAAGATTCGTAATTTTTTATGAGAATCGATGGGATTTTTCTTCTCAATCATCGGATCATCATTTTGAGCTCAAGCAGATATTTCTGAGAGATGAGTATGATCTGTTAAATCACTAAAGCATGTAAAGTCAGATTGGAAAGCAAGAGGAACGATTCCTGTTGGACCATGGCGTTGCTTGGCTATGATAACTTCGGCTTTGCCCTTGGCTTGCTCCATTGCCTCTTTCCATTTGTGATATTCAAGCGTGCCTTCTTTGGGTTCTTCATTGTTGAGATAATATTCTTCACGATAAACAAACAACACAATATCGGCATCTTGCTCAATTGAACCTGATTCCCGTAAATCAGACAGTTGTGGACGTTTATCTGTACGGTTTTCAACTTGTCGTGATAATTGTGAAAGCGCAATGATGGGAATATTGAGTTCTTTTGCAAGTGCTTTAAGCCCCATAGTGATGGCTGTAATCTCTTGAACGCGGTTTTCTAAAGAACGCTTTGAACCGCTTGTCATCAGTTGGATATAATCAATGATCAAAACATCTAGACCATGTTGTCGTTTAAGACGCCTTGCACGCGCAGCCAATTGCGCAAGAGATACAGCCCCCGTTTGATCGATATAAAGAGGAATGGTTTGAAGGGAACGCGTCATATGAACAATGTTTATAAACTGATCATCAGAAAGATTCCCTCGCCGTATATCAGAAGAAGAAACCTTCGTTTGTTCTGAGATCATGCGGGTTGCAAGCTGTTCTGTTGACATTTCAAGAGAGAAGAAACCAACAATCCCCCCTTCACCTTCTTTTGTGTTGCTATCACGCTTGCAAGCATTGGCAATATTAAAAGCAATATTGGTTGCAAGGGACGTTTTCCCCATACCGGGACGCCCTGCTAGAATAATCAAATCAGATGCTTGCAACCCTCCCATTTTCGCATCAAGGCTTTTAATATGGGTTGCCATGCCAGAAAGCTTTGAAGAACGCTGTTTCGCAGCACTTGCCATGTTAAGTGCCTTTGTAATGGCGGTATTAAACTTTTCAAAACCACCCCCATATTTGCCCTTTTCGGCTAATGCAAATAACTGATTTTCAATCGCTTCAATTTGTTGCGCAGGGGACAATTCTAGGGGAGCATCAAAAGATCTATTCACAATTTGAGTGCCAAGATTAATTAAAGAGCGGCGAATAAACAGATCATAAATAACGCTTCCATACTCTTGAGTATTGATGATTGTGATAGCCTCTTTGGCTAAACGCACCACATAATTAAAAACTGTGATATCTCCAACTTTCTCATCATTTGCAAAAAAGGGCTTCATGGTAATGGGATCGGCAACTTTTCCCTTTTGAACAATTTGTGAGATGATATCAAAAAGCCTTTGATGAAGGGCTTCAAAAAAATGTTCTGCTTTGAGAAAATCAGCAACGCTCTCAAGCGCATTATTATTGATCATGATTGCCCCAAGCAAAGCTTGTTCTGCTTCAATATTATGGGGCAGTTGCCGAAAAGAAGAGGCAAAAGTATCTCTTGGGTTTTCTGCTTCTAACACATTTAATTTTCTCATGCCTCTTTTCCTTGATTTGGTGCCTCAAAGGTGATTTCTGTGGTGTATCCGCTTTGCTTTTCATAGCGATGGGTCACGGTTGCCGCATGCCATGGACCATTGATCTCTCTACGAAACCCTTGCAATAGCAGTGGTTGACCCGCCATGATCTCAGGGCGCCCCTCAAGGCTTACAGAACCACTGCCCATCGCGCGGCAAAGCCTGTCCGACTCAGAGGCTGCTGCTGCTTGTGCTTGGCTCTCACAAGGGTAGCAGGTCCGCAGACGACGCACCGGACCATGATACCCCGTGTGATGTTTGACAGAATGCTGTTGCCCTTTTGCGCGATCAAAATAAGAGGCTTCAATGGTGCCATATTGGGTGCGCGGCTCGAGACTAAATTCCCAATGGGAACAATCCTGTTGATGAATTGTCTGGAGAGGAAGATTGTCCCCGCTTAAAAATAAAAACTTATTGTCTTTGATCAAAAAACGCGCCTGCATCCGATCAGCAAGGCGGGTTAAAAAATCAATTGCCGATTGATCCGTGCGCACCACATAAGGCAAGGTTTGTTTGGTAAATTGTGGACTCACCTTTGCTTGATAGCCATGACGTTTGGCAAGGGTCTCAACAATCTTGCCAATGGTTTGATGGTCAAAATGTTCGCTCACCTGTTCTTTGATCTCCGCACGCATGGAAGCGCTTTTGCCACAAAGGCGCAAAATCTCTCCATCACTGCCCCCACAACTGATCACCGATTCCACAACAAAACGCCCCATAAAGGCACGAATGCTGTCTTGATAACCAAAGGTGACTTGGAGTGCGCTACCCGCTGCTGGAATCTCTAAATCATTGCCGCTATCATCAAATTCTGCTTCAAAGCTATCGGCTTCATTACTCGTATTATCCGTGATGGTTGCCGTTAAAAGACGCTGGTAAAAAACCTCATGAACAAGTTTATCCCCCGCCCTTACCTCAATAAAGGGATATGTGCGCATTAATCCCATAGCCGCTTGACCACACTGTTCTTTTCGCATGAGACAAATTCAGGCAGAAAGACTTTTAAGCCCCGCGGTAAAAAAGCCCCATACCCCGCAATTTCTGGATTAGCCTCCAGCGTGGCTTCTAAATAGCCTCTCAATAAACCCGCTTGCCTCCGGTCTCCTAAAACAGACAAGGCATGCTGATAACAAATCAAGTCTAAACTCATATCCTCTAATGTGATCACAAACTGCTTTGCGGGGATCTTCATGGGGTATCCTCCTCTTGTCCCCCCTGATATTGCCCTATTTGATATTGACCTTGGGGCTTTCCCCCATCAAAAAACGGCAACAGGCTAATGGAATAGCGAATACGTCCCGATTGACCAGAGCGGTTAATGTAATCATGGTCCTTACGAATATGGGTAATGACCACAGAGCCATGCATTAAGGCACTGTAGCTATCATCACGCATCCAACGGATCATCTGAACCGGTTTTGCTGCCCGAATGGTTCTGGTGATGGCATCAATGGCCGCACGGTCTCCAAACTCTTCTGGAAACAACACTCCGTGGAGGGTTTTAGGGTCATTGCCATAGCCGGTAAATTGCAAACCAGGGGAACGGCCAAAACGTTCTAAGCAAACCCATGAAGCAGAAAACTCTTCCTCAAAAGATTGAAAATTTAACCAGTCCACATAAAATTGATGCGGTCCTAACATCAGCAAAGGATCTTGCATTCCCCTCTTCCCCTCATTCTATTCCCCCTCATTTTGTTCTCTCCATTACTCTGTTCCGCCGTGCAAGGCATTGGCTCCTGCCCGTTGCAAAGCATGACGAACCGCATAACCGGTCGAGGCGGGATCACGCGCGCCATTGACATGCACCGTGACATTTTGATTGTGCGTGATGGGGACGCGCTCTTTCTCTCGCCGCTCTGTGAGAGGGGCATTGCCATGCCCTGTTCTCACAAATTGCACAAGTGGTTGGATAGGCGTTTTGCCTCCCAAAAAACTTGGCAAATAATCTCTAAAATCAATCGACCCAATCCACCCCTTTATGCGGCGAGGCAAAGATTTACAAAAATCTATCAATTGTGAGATAGACGACATAAAGCCATCGACAATCGAATCCGCTAAAGCTTCTCCGGCTTGTTCCATACCAGCCTTGGCACTCTCAGAGAGCTTTTCGCGGGCAAAAAAGCCACAAAGCCACCCCCAAAAATTGGAAAGGCTTTGTTTAATCCCATCCCACATATTACCAAACCACTTGGAAACAGAGGCAAGTCCCTGTTTAAGCTTTTGCCAATGGTGAGAGAAATCAAAGGCAGCAGCAATGATGTTTTTCCAACGGGTAATGGTACTGGTATCGGCACCAAAAAAACGCATGACGGCTTCAAAGGCTCGCCCAAAAGCGCGTGTTATCCCCCGTGCAAAGCCCTTTATAAAAGAAGAAAAACGATCCCAATATTTCCACAAAATAAAACACTGAGCCAATATGACAGCTATAGCAGCAGCAACCGCTGCCCCGATTGGCGAAAAAACAGCCCCAACAACAGAGGCAATGCCAGCCCCAACCACCTCGATCACAGTTCCTATCCAACCAAAAGAGGCAGCAAATGCTGTACCTGAAATTGCAATCCCCCGCAACGCGCCCATCAATAAAGTCATAGGGCGCAAGAGTCGCAGTGAACTTGCCCCAAGTCCTGCAGTAAGCAAGCCCAGTGAGCGCCCTGAAGCCAAGAGCCCGCGCCAACTGGCTTTCAGCGCACCGCTAACAGCCCTCATCTTGATAAAGGAGCCGATTAATTGAAGAACCCCAAGGCGGGTACCCGCCATGGTAAAACGCACAACCCGCAAAGCAATATTAAAAGCCATGAGGGCGGCAATGGTTTTGATGATCACACCGGTTAAAACAGGGTGTTCATTCGCCCATGCCATCAACACGTTTAGAAAACCACCAACACTGGACATTAAACTATTCACATGGGGCAATAACACTTCACCGATGGTCACCCCCAAAGCCACAACGCGGTTTTGCAACAATTCAAATTGCCGCATGGCACCGGTTGCTTGTTTGTCTGCCTCTTGTTCAACTGAGCCTTTAAAGACTTTTGGGTCTTCAACAAACTTTAAGGCTTGTTGTAACAATTCGGGATTATTGACTAGTTTGGCAAAGTCTCCCGTAAAATCGCGTCCTGCAACGGCAATGAGGGAATTCATGCCCCTTTCTGATTTGCCTAAGGCTTCAAAAAAGCGCACCAAGGTACCTGTCGCATCCTTGTCCAGATCTTCCATAAATTTTTGACGGGAAAGACCAATATTACTAAAAGCATCTTCAATATGTTTTCCCCCTGCCCGAATACGCGCACTGATGGAATTAAAACCACGCGCTGCACTCTCTGGTACAATACCAGCAGAAATCATCGCCGTCCCAAAGGCTGCGGTTTCACGGGCGGTGAGTTTAAACATGGTTGCCGCACCGGTCGCCCGATTGGTAAAGTCTGTAACTTCACTTGCCTTGGCCGCCATGTGATTGGAGAGATGATTGATGGCATCGCCTAGATCTTCAATGCCTGCCTGATTAAGCTTGAAGACATTGCGCAATTTGGCAAAGCGTTCCCCAATCTGGTCCCCCGTCATATCAAAGGCAACGGCGGCTTTGGCGGCATAAATACTAAAAGCCTCGAGATCTTGTTCACCAATGCCTGCTTGGCTGGCACTGGTCATCAGTTCTAAAACTTCACGGGCGGCGAGAGGAATCTTTGTTGAGGTTTCCAAAGCAAAACGACGCAATTCTTTTAAACGATCAAGGGGGCTATCCAGAACCTTTTCCAAACCCTTCATCGATTGGTCAAATTGCATGGCTTTATAAAGAGGGGCGATTAAGGTTGCGGTTTGGGCAACAGCCCCCACCATGCGCCCACGCGCATGAATATAAGCATTTTGCGCATTTTCTGTGGCTTCTTTTAGATGCTTAGGGTCAAACCACCCTTTAAAATGCTTGCGTGTCTGGTTTTTGAAATGCGCAATATCGAGGCTAAAGGCTCTTAAGTCTTGCTTGGCAGAAGCAATCCCTTCTTGGAGATGATTCACAAAACGGATAACAAGGGAAACATCCATGATTGCCTCTCATCCTAACATTTGGCTTTCATATTCTTGTTGTTTCAAGCGGGCTAATTCTTCGCGGTAGGCAATGACGTCCAGCCAATCCATCTGATTGATCTCTAGAGCCGACCAGTGGTAATAAAGGGCTAGTTCGGCTCCAAATTGTCTGGCATAGAGGATTGGAGTTTGGGAAAAAAAGCAAAAAAAACCTTAAAAACAGCCACAAGATCAAGCAAATCAAGACGATTAATCAATTCAACGGATTCATGAGACATCTCTGCCAAAAGTTCAGCGATTCCTTCCATGGCTTCATGGGTAAGTAAAGCCTCACAAAGCTTGAAAATGAGAACATCATTGCTGAAAGGTATTTTATCCTCTTCTAAAGCGGGGAGAATGAACTTTGCCAACTGTGGTCCCATCAACACGGCTAATTGGCGTGCTTGCTTGAAGTTTGGGCGATAAAAGGTCAATTTGTGTTGTGTGGATTCTTTGCCATCCTTGTCTTGATAGACAAGGGGAACCTGCAATTCCACAGCGACACTTGTTTGTAAACTGGTCATGATCAATTCCTATAAATTAAGTATAGCGCGGCGGCGCCCACCGATCTCTTGTCCATTGCGCACCAACCAACCGCCTCGTTTAAAGGAAAAGCGGTGCAAAACAGAACCATCCCAAAATTCCGTATAGTCCCAAACATTCTTAATTTCGCAATCATAGCCTGTGGCTTTTCCAGCCGTTAAACCTTCGCTATCGACTTTGACCAAACGCCCCGTGACATCAATGGAATGTTCATGCTCGCGTCCATCTTCTTCAGACACCACATGTTTTTTGCCGGTAAATTTATGACGAACCCCTGGAGGACCACCAAAAATGCCGATGATTTCGGGGGTGTGGCTGTGGATCTTCATTTGTAAGCTTAAAGCTTTCACACCAAGACCACTGACATCAATTTGCATATCAGAGCCACCAGGTTGATAGGTTTCGGTGATTTCTTCCAACGTGGGAAGTTTGAGTGTTTCAAGATCAAGATGAAGGTTTACATCATCATCAACAATCAGGGTAAAACCACGAACAATTCTTAAAGTCATGCGTTACTCCTTGCTGCTTTGCGATAGGTATCAAGCGTATCACCAAAAGCATAGGTCATTTTATTTTGGATATCTTCAGAGAGCCGATTAAAGTAAGCGCCATTGCGCCGGCTGCCAAAGCTTAAATCTTCTAGAGGGGGGACTTCTTCTGCATCAAATTCCACCCGTAACTTGCCCAATTGCAAATTGCTGTTGGAATTCAAATCACGGTCAAACCAAACCCGCCCCCCTAAAAGGGCACCACGGGCAATCATATCATCAAGAAACTGTGTAAGGCTGCGGGTAATGGCAATCACATGTTGACCGGTCAGGTTTTCGTCATTGGCCCAAGGGCGCAAATTGTTAATGATGGCCTTTTCCAAGGCGGCGCGGGTACGCACCACATTGACAAAGCGCCAGAGTGGATCACTCGAGGTGGTGTGATTGCCCCATAAAATACGCCCATTGGCAGCCAGTTGACCTTGCGCATTCTGGCTAAGGCGGGCTGGAATAAAGGTGGCGATATCGGCTTGATTGAGACGATTAGCCTCATGATCAATTTCCCCATCAAAATAGCTAATGGGGCGTGCTGTGCCTAAAATACCTTTGACATCTTGATTGGAGGGTGACCAAAAAACACCCCCTTTTTGTTTGTCCCGTTTGATAAACATAGCGGCTGCAAAGGGGCTTGCCGGTTTAATGCTAAAGCCCCCATCAACATTTGCTACACGCACAAAGGGGTCAATGAGATAACAAAAGCGTGAAGAGAAATCCGCCCGAAAGGCAAGGCTTTCTTCCGTATTTTTGCCTCCCGTATCAAACACAGCAATGGCTTGTAGCTTTTCGGCAACCTGCTCTAGAGCATCTGCTAGTGGATTTTTAGCATTATCAAGCCGCCCTGCACTATAGGCTGGTGCTAAGAGAATTCCAGGCTCCACCCCCAAATGCCCTCGTGCATGTTTTAGCGCATGAACACCGGTTAAAGCAACACTTGACCCCACCATTTCGGTTTGTGTTTCAGCAATAGTGGATTTTTCTTCCACCCGCACAAGGATTACTTGTGCCTCAATTCCTTGTGCACGCACGGCATTGATAACATCAAGGGCTGTGCCTTTTTGCCCAAGCTTTTGGATTTTCTCTGTCTCATGGGTAAAGACCAACACAGGCTCGTTAAGGGGATAGGTTTTTGCATCTGCATCAGGGGCTGTAACAACCGCCCCAATGGCGGTTTGGCTAAACATCTCTAGGGGGCGAGACGCTTGACCATCCTCAATGAGGCGAATACCATGATTAAATTCTGTTGCCATTTTGCTCTCCAAATCAATGAAGAGACACTAACAACTATCACCATGCTCCATAAGACTGACAGTGTCAGTCAAAAAAAACTTTATAAATTATACAAAAACTGTTTTATACAACAAGCATCCGTTTGAATTGCGCTACTTGTTTTTGTATTTATTCTTTCCATAATCTTATAAGAACAGCCCCATCAGCTCCAGCACCGCTTGGAGAATTATATCCATGAGAACCAGCTCCACCACCACCAAAACCACGACCTCCTTTTCCTGAACCACGAGAACCTTTTCCTGTCCCTCCACCACCTCCTCTTGAGGTATCACCCCCAGCATCCCCGCCATTACCACTTATCTTGCCAGTAATTCCACTCGTTCCAGCACAACCATTTCCACCGTTAGCAAGTCCTGGATATTCATCTGTTGCTAAACCAAAGTTTCCACCTGTACCTCCAGCACCACCAGAACCTGAATAATAGCCAGTAATATAACCATTTCGTGAACTATAGTAACCAGCACTACCATAGTTTCCTCCGGTAGCGGTAATAAAATCCTTGCCAACGATTGTTGTTCCTCCAGAATTTCCTGTCGCCCCGCGTGATGCAACAGAAGCTCCTCCTTTACCAATGATGATATTCTCATGACCGTTTAATTTTGCTTTATAACCATACCACACGGAACAACCGGCACCACCACCTCCACCTCCTAATCCTATATCATAAGCTCCACCACCACTACCGCCGCCGCCCCAAGCTTGGATTTCAACTTTGGTTTTATCCGTCACCCAATCGGGCCATTCAATTTTACCATCTTGTGTATAGAGCAATTCATCATCAGCAAGTTCTGGCCAATTAATGGGTTTATCAGTAAGAATTTTTTTAAGACTCTTTACCTCAGCCCATATTTCCTGCTTGAGAATATCTATTTCTGATTTCGTATAAACAAGATCTCCATCGACTTTTAAAGGTCCTTTAAGCGAGCTTCCGCTTGTGCTTAAATTTGTCACCACTTCACCATTATGGATAAGATTAAATGACGAGTTGCCTAACAGTTCTAAACCACCACTCATGGTGACTTTGCTGGTAAATTTATTATAACTTTGCCATTCATTGGCTTGTTTTAAGCGCCCATAGCTGGTCAGATCTTGGTTAATCTTGGCTCTAAAGTCATCCAATCCCACAATATCTTCTGTTTTATGCTGGTGTGACCCTAACAGCGATATCGCACTGCCAAAGGTAAAATTATTGTTGCCTGATTTATAAAGCACATAATTGTTGGCAGCATCTTTAGCTCCCTCGATATCGCTTAAATCGGCAAATGCAAAACTCTTATCGGCTGCCATCTTGCCATTAAGAGCTGTTTCTAGCCCCGTCACATCACTAATTGTATGCTTATGTTGTAAAGGCGCTTTTTCGTCTGTTTTTTCCTCAACAGTTATAAGCGCTTGATCAAGTTTATTGAGATTATCGCGCAATATGGGGAATTCAGAACTGATAAAACGTCCTTCTTTGGGTAATTCCATGTCGAGTTTTTTAGTTTTGCTCATCTCTCATTCTCCCATTATATGATACCGGCGCCAAAATCACACACCATGGACCGTGCTGCAGGTCCACCCGTAAGGGTAAGTTTAAGGCGCGCATGTCCTCCTGTTTTGTCACTGCTAATAAATTTGCGCTCTGTCCAAAGGGGTTCAGAAAGCTGTTCTGTTTCATCGAGTTTTAAAGGGGTAAAAACACCATCATCCAGTTGCATCTCGAGGGTGAGAGAAGAGCCACCTGGTAAAAAGCTTTTGATATAGCTGGTTAATCTTGCCTTTTCCCCAAAGGCAAAAGCTCTTGTGACATAGGTTGCTGTTTTATGAATCTTTCCTGCAATCAATTGCACGGGGGCAAATAACACTGGCGAGAGCTTTTCTGTACCTTTGAGAATAGCGCGAAGCTTGACTTTTTCACTGATATATTCGGTCAGACTGAGCAATTGAAAGGGCAGCAATTGATAAACCGTGCCATTATTGCGTTCAATTTCAAAGATGACAGAACAATCGCTTGAAGGCAATTCAATGGCTGCACGGATTTGTAAATCAGAACAGTCCACAAGATCAAAGCTGCCTAAATCCACTGTTTTTTCTGTTTGCCTGTAGCGGGCTGCCAACACCCGAAAGGCCAAGGCTTCATCTTGATGCGCGCTCCAGCTTTTCGCATTCACAGAAGAAAAGCGTGGACCCGTCACATAAGGGTGACTAGAAACATACCTTTGATGTTCTTTATCGAAATCCCCAAGTTTGGCAAGTGATACGGAATGATCCCCATCATCGGTCTTAATGACAAAAGCGGTGAGACGGTCATCGGGCACTAACAAGGGTACAGCATAGCGTGCGTTCGCCCAGCCGGTTTTGGCGCCCTTCATGGAATAGGAGGTTTGGGCTTGAATATCAGCGGTAGGATAACCGTTTTCAGTGGTCACCAAATCAATCACCAGATCATGGGCTTGATTGCCAATTTTACAAAGATGAAAGTCAATGCCGGTGATTTGTCGTGTTTCATCGGGGGTAAAGACTTGTGCTTGCGGATCATAGGCTGTCCATATTTTTACCGTGGTGGTGCGCCGCATCACCTTCACATCAATCACTCCTTGTCCGGTAAAAAGCCCCGTTGCAACCGTTCCACCTTTGCCTCGTGCAATCACATTCTTTGTTCCAGCGGTAATGTCCTTAGGAATGATAAAGGTTCCTTCCACAATCCCCTTGGCATTGGCAACAAGGCGGCTTTTGGGTAAAACACTCACACCATCAAAGCTAAGGCTTTCCAAAATTTCCCCACTGCCAAAACCTTCAATCTTAAAGTTCAACGGAATGGGTCTTAAAAAGTCGATTTGCTCTCTCGTTGTATTCACCAAATCATCACTGATTTCTGTTTTGCGAATGCTTCTCCCACGGTTCCAACCCATATTGAGTTGATTGGTGACACCAGAGAGCCAATCAGTGCGTTCAACATGCCAAAAGTCTGTTGCGGGGGTAAGGGTGACGGTTCCAAGGAGAGGCGCAAAATTTTGATAAGGATTGATTTTTTCACAAGCCGTTGTCAATTCTTGCGCAATGATAACCTCATTGGTCCAGTCAAGCGTGACTGGGGCGTTTAGGGGGGCAGTATAAAATGTTGGGTCAATGGCAAGCTGTAACATGCCATTGCCAACAGCCCCTGTTTGTTCAAAACCTTCATCGCGATAACTGTCATCGAGAAAAGGGTCTGCAAACATGCCTTTTTTAGCAACGGGTTCTTTAGAATCCACATTGCTTTTAATGCGCTCTAGTTGCATCAAGCGGTCAAGGGAGAGTACGCGTTGAAAATAGCGCCACATCTCATCATAGGGGGCAACGCGCGTGCCATCATTGACCACACGCGGTACATCCAGCCAATTATTGCTAATGGTCGCTAAAGACAACACATCTTCGGGAACGCTTGGTGCCATGGGTTGGTCTGCCGAAACCCCTTTGATATAGACCACATTACCCCCAGTATTGAGACCAATCCGGTCAATGCGGGGGAGTTTATAAGAGTAACGTACAATAATATCACCTCCATCAGCACCCCCTGAGACAGTGATTTCTTCTGTGGTTACTTTATCTGCTTGCACACTTGCACGGTATCGATAGGTCACTTTATAGCTGCTACCAGGAAGGGGTTCATCGCCAGCGAGGACCCAATCAATGGTGTCTCCGGTTTTTTTAAAGTCCTTGCCTTCTTTAAATTCTTGGTCTCCTTGCACAATTTTAAGAAACGCGGTGATGCTTTTATCGGGAACGCCATCACGCCCAGATGTAATAGCCCCGCGCGTGATTGTAACGGTTTTTTCTTTTGTGAGTAAAATAGAATGAACAGCGGCAATGGGGGTGTAATAGGGCTTAAAGGTAAAGCTTGTTTTTTTGCTTTGAGGCGCAAAAATATAGGTTTCGCTAGGAATCTCACTTGTGGAAAAATCCTCTGTCTCTTCATGGCGCAAAGCGGCTAGACGCTTGCGTTTAAAACCATTGATATTGGCTTCGCCTTCTTGGATTGTGAACACTTGCTTTTGTCCCTCTCTGCCCAAAGCTGTGACACGGCAACCATTCACGATATAATGTCCATGGGCGCGATCATAGGTCGCAATGGCTTGCATGGCCGGTTCAAGCAGTGAGGGGGATTTCTGATCAATCAAAACACCATCTTGTAAAATATAAACCGGAAAAAATGCGCCTTGCTGTCCATCATCTTTGAGCGCCCAAACAAGCTTTGCTACTTCGCGCGCAGCACCAGGCTCTCCTTCGGCTAAAGTGCCTGGAATTTGCCCCAAGAGCTTTGGATCATCTTCATGCGTTACCCATGTTTTTTGGAGTTTTACACCAATTTCCACGCGTCCAATCATAGAAACATTCTCTAAGAGGGCATTTGAAACGGGAAAGATATCACCGGCGATATAAATCTTGCCCTCGGTTAGTGTCACCGTCTTTGTGTCTTTATTGACAAAGGCATCCGCGCGTTCAACGCGGTCTCCTTCTTTGGCCACAAGGCGCCCCAAACGGTTATGGCGCCCTTTGATAATGGTTTGCATTTCATTGAGTTCAGCACTTTGAATAAAGGAGCGCTGTCCATAAAACACAACGCTTTGTTGTTCTTCGCTGCCGATAGATCTGTCAATTGCAAAGGGCAAGCCACTTTCATGTTTCATGTTAAAACCTCAATAAAATCTTGAATTGTTCGCGAACATCTGCGCGCAAAGGAATGTTGATCGGTGTTTTAAGAATCTCCACACCACCACTTAAATCACCAGCGGAAAGCCAAAGTTTGCCAAGGGGGATTTGCTCTACGAGATTGCCATGAACAAGAAGGGAAACAGAGGCGGCGTGTTTATCCTCAACATCCTTAAAATCCGTGCGCGCGGCAAGAAACAATACAGTGCCGGTAGGACAAGGGTTAAATCTGTTGCCACAATGGCTGTAAACACCCTCGATAGCTTGTTCAACGGGTTGTACAGCATAGCAGCGGCGATAGCCAATCAAAGCGTCGTCTTTATCTCTTAAAACCAAATAAAGCGTGCGGTTTTTAAACCACTTTGCCATTAATATGTCGCGTTCATGTTTTTTGACCGAACACCACGGAAAACTTGCCAAATCCCATGGATAATCAATTTGATCCCAACTTAACTCTTCATCCCCATCATCAATCCAGTTGCCAATGCGTTTGCCTTCTTCTTTTGTGAGAACATGGTTGATTTCTGTGGTGCGTCCAAAAGAAAACAGCGTATCTCCAGCGGTTAAGCGGATACCGCTCTCAAAATCCAGCATGCTGTCATCAAGCCGTGACATATTGGCTTCTATAGCCCCCACATCATAACCCGTGACACCGCGGCGAAAATCAGAGCGCAAGCTTTTGGAAAGGTCCACAATCGCTTCAATCGCCTCAAGATCACTTCGTTTAGGCAATTGGTCAAATTCAAGTTGGAAGGAATTCCACCAAGCCCGCTCTGACCATGCGGGGGTGAATTGTACTGAGAGTCCAAGCCATTCAAGCCCCTGATTAATGGCAGCGACAGAGCCACGAATATTTTGCCATTGGAGCCCTTGGTCAATCAAATCATAAGAATTCGAGAAATAGGGCGAAAGTTCTTGTAAACCATATTCGTCAATTAAAGAGGGCAACCAAGAAGGAGGACGGGTGATCAATTTGGCACGGGGAATATCTTCAAGCGCTCTTTTGACTTGTGGGGAAAAAGCCATAGCCCCAGCCAAACAGCGTTCAAACAAGCTTGAATTGGGGGGCAATAACAACGCAGACATCAATAAGCATGCCCCCGTTTTGACAAAGCAATTTCCCCTAGTGCTACCGCCTCATGCGGGGCAACCAGAATATCTTCCCATGGTTTTGTAATCTCCACATGATGCACACCTTCAACCATGAGGCGGCTTAATATCCAACTTGAATGTAAATCACGCCCAAGCCTGCCCGTGCGCGCCCATTCTTCTCTTAAATTCTGTTCTGCCCTTTCCAAAAGCTGTTCTCCCTCATCGGGTAACAACCAAAGGTCAGCCGAAATATCGATCACGCGCTGTACGGCACTTTTGACCAAAAGGGTATCATTGGTCATTTTAACATGGGGCTCGTCAAGGGCTCTTTGCACCTTGGCAATCAAAGTCTCATCAGCCACCCCTGAAGGGCTATCACTAAACAAAGCCACATGAATAAGCGGGCTTTTGCCCACACGATAAACAAAAGCATCTTTGACATGGATATCACTGGAGAGAGCAAAATATTGATAACGGGGCGCTGTCCCTCCTGTGGAATGCCCTTGCCTCTTCAAGCGAATGCGACGGCGAAAACGCTCATCATCCTCATCTAAAAGACGCCTAACCCCATGGAAATCCCCCAAATGATCTAAACTTGTGCCATGTGCAAATTCCAGCAAATTATCCCGTGCTACTTCATTGATCCGCTGGCGCAACAGCAACTCTTCATAAGCAGCCGCTTGTAATTGAATGACCACGGGATCATAAGCGGTCTTCTCCACATTATAGGGGATATGATGGGCAGCAAAAACATCCACCAAACGCGTGACCTTTTGCTCTAAAAGCCTTTCAACAGAAAGTTCTTCAATCACTTGCGGCAGAGGACGTTGTGTAAGGGATAAATGTTCAAGCTCTGCCATAGGAGACCTCTAGCGGAAATTGCCTTTCTTGCCCATGGGACCAATCCCCCAAATGCCCATTGGGATAAAAAACACCCCTTAAAACAAAGTGGAATGTTCCCTCACGCGTTGCCTTGGTCAGATCAATCCTCTGCAATGAGAACCCAGGCTCTCCGCATTCTGGATCATCAAGCGCGTAGGCAATGGCTTGATAAAGACGTAAAATCGTTGCTGGATTGGCATTGGCATCTTGGAAATCTTTGACATCACACCCATAATGGCGACGCAAAACCCGTGTTCCCACTCTTGTCATTAAACATTTATGGATAGATTGTTGGCAATGCGCAAAGCCATACAAAAGAGAGCCATCCTTTTCACTCACCCCACAACGCATGATTTAAGCACCCTTGGTTGTCTTTGTAAGAGAAGTCGTTGGGGCGGAAGAAACCGTTGGGGCTGGTTTTTCAGCAATCTGTCCCAGAAGTAAAGGATATTTTGCCGCCTCTTCACTTAAACAAATTTCCTCACCCTTGCCCAGTGAACGTTGACCTGCAACAAAATCGGCATTGGTTAAAATAACATAAGTTTTCTCACGCATCATAAAACTCCTTTAAAGAGGGCTAGAGGTTGTGGAAGGACCCATTTTGACCCCACCGTGAACATGGCTTGCACCAACCGATTTTTGGTTGTGCTGTAAATCTTCTGCTTGAATCTGCACACTGTCCGCTAATTCAACACGGGTTGATTGGTGGCAAAGCATGAGACCTTGTGCACTTAAACGAATTTGGTTTTCCCCATGGGAGAGAATAAGTTCATCTTTGGTCATCCGCAGAGCGCCTCCCGCATAACAAAGCGCAAACTCTTGCGGTGAGCGTGCTGGATTTTGTGCATCATCGCTATAGCTATCGCGCACTACCAGAGAGGCAGAGCCTATCTCACCATGGGGGTTTAACAAGCGTACCGGATCACCAACATGCAAAGGCATATTGCTAGAGACAGCACCAGCGGCTTCTTGTGCTTGTAGCCAAGGTGATAAAACCGCTTGCCCATTGGCACCTTTAGAGAAAAGTTTCACCCGCACCCTATGCCCATTAACTTCAGCCACCCGCCCCACCATGTGCTGGTTGGCAAGACAGCGTTCAAGCGCATCAAGGCGCTTCATAATTTGCCGAAAGGTCTCGCCCAACAAATGTGCATCATTCATGAAGACACCTCATCATAGGAGAGTAATCCAGCTTTAAGTTGACTTTGTTCCGCATCCGCAAAAATATCTTGCCCCAACTGATGCAAATCTTGGCGCCATTCCACCACACTAATCGACACGCCCCGTTGTTTAATCGCCGCAGAGATAATGGGATCAATCGACACATCCCGCGGGGCACTCAAATGGGTTAAGCCCCATAATTGTCCGCTATGGCATAAAACCCCTATGGCTTCTGCTAAAAGCCAACTGGAAACATCACGCTCTTTGCCCGTGGTGATAATAAAAGCCCCTAAATGAAGTTCAGCACTCATCTGACCAGAAGCAACAGAACTCAAGCGCCCTTCTAACACCGCAACACGTATTGCTGGCGCAACAAGCATCTGTGTTTCAAGTTCTTCTAAATTAAAACGCCCAAATTGACAGGCACAATCGCGCACATCCGGCAAAGCGCTTTGAAGTCTCTTTATCACCGCCTCACGAAACGCATTAATACGCCCTGCTTGCTTGACCATTTGTCTCATGAAAACACCCTTCCCAGCCAATCTTCTGCCGCTTTGACAATTTCCACTTTATTGTGTTCTGAAAGCCCTAAATAGGAGCGCGCCGGCATGGTCACTTGCGGCACACAAACAAAGCGCTGTGCTTTGTTGCTTTTTAGGAAAAAGCGCAGGGTTTTACCATTTTTCGGGCGAATAACCCCACCCAATTGATGAATCCGTGCATAAACCAACCCAGAGCCAATCACCACCTTTTCTGGTGAAGCTTTCATATCAATAGAGCGTGATAAAGCCCCACTGGCATAAAGAATGGAGGAACAAGCATAATTGTTTTTCCACTTCTCTCCTTGGGGGGAGGCCTTTTCGCTTTGAATCCGCCGCCTTGTGCTTTCTTGAATAAGGCGACCAACCCCTTGTGATAAAGTTCCCATTGGGGCATGAGCACTCTTTTGTAAAAAGGATAAAGCCGCTTCAAGCCCCGTCTCTTTAATCTCAATATGGGTTGAAACAGACATGTTATCGCCCCATCAAACGCGGTTGAGCGTGAAAAAAAGCCCCATCCCGCACGGGTCCATCTTCACTTATAATTTTGGGTTCATCGACCCCCAAACCCGCTTTACCTTCCGCAATGCGTTTGAGCAAATCAACCGCCTGTTTGTAGCGATCTTCAATGGTTGTGGTCAGGGCCGTATGGCGTATGGCTAAATTATAAACCGCAATATTCACACAGATCATACCCAAAGCTGCTGGTTGTCCAGCAATGGGAACCAAGTAGCGACGAGACAGATGAGCATCCATCTCACCACTTGCTTGGTTTAGAGCAAGGGCAATGGCTTGATCTAAAAGCACTGGATCAGAATTTTCATCATCAAAAGCACATAAGTCTTTTAAGAAATCATCCCCCCAGAGCTCTTCAACCAATGTCTTGCTTGCATAGGCCATTCAATCTTTTCCTTAAACAACATCTTGCAGCAATACACCGGCATCTTTTGCGGCAACCAATTCGCACACCCGTTCACCCACACGCACCCGTTTACCACCCGATAAGCCAATATCTGGATCTTGGATCACCCCAGAGATACGCTCACCCAACTGTGCACTAAAGCCCCAACTGATGACAGAACCATCCGCCTGTTGCTTGGTGGGATCAATATAAAGCAGAGCAATCTTATTGCCCCAAACGCGTGCCAATTGGGCTGTGCGTCCTTTGCGGGCTAAATTGACTTGCGATTCACCGATCAATAACCGATGAGGGTCTATTTCCATCAGATCAGCAAATTGCGCTTTGGTCACAAATCCATCAGCAGTGCCACCCCCCTTAACCGCTTTGATAATTTTGGGGTGACGTTTGAGTTTTGACCAAACAACTTTTCCCATGACAATGGTGTTGGGTGTATAGACGAGAGCTTTATCCTTCGCTTCATCTAAGACAGAATAAGGATCAGATTTCTCATAATCACTGAATTTATTCTCACCCTTAAGCGTCATCACCCGCTCTGGTGCGTAATTTTCACTCTTTTGCACAAGTTCTGCCACACGCACTTCACGCCCCAATTCCAGCAAATTAGCCAGTCCTTCCACGGCTGTCTTTTCAGGGTTATAACGAGAGCGCTTTTCGGCTCGTGCGCGGGCTGCGGCTTCAATATCTGAATTGGGAATAAGATCATCAAGCCCGTAATCTCTCACACTAGCTTCCCGTTCAAAGGCGGAAAATTCCACCACATTCGGGCGTCCTTTACGCCCTATCTCCAGTTCAGGGACTGTAAAACTTTCCGCGAGGGGAAATTCACTATATTTAAACACTTCACTTAAAACACAAACACGCGGCAAAACTTTATCGCCAATCAGTGAGCCTTCGGGATTGCGATAGCCAATAGCAATGGCGGTAAGGGTTGGATCAATGGGAAAAGGTCTGTTCATCATAAGCCTCGATTAATTAATTTTAAAAGAAATAATATCACCAGCAGAACCATCACTCATGGCAATACCAATGGTGCGATCTGCCGCTTCTGCCTTAATGGCGTGCCCCTTAGGGTCAGAGGTTAAAAAGTCACCAAAGGAAACATTGCCCCCACATATCACTTCCCCCCAACCGCATTGACCAACATCGATCATTTCGCCAGCCTTTGCTTTACAAGAGCCGGCAGTGCCTAATAATTTATCACTCTTTCCAGAAGCTGTTGCCACCATTGCCTCACCGCGTGCTGCAATAATGCAATAAGGCGAGATCTCTGCAAAAGCGCGAAAAGATTTAATTAAAATCGTCGTACTCATAATGAACGCTCCTTGTGTTCATAAATATAATCAACCGCTTGGCTAATGGTGATGTCGAAGCCTTTTTGCTTCTGTTCTTCTTGATAACGGCGTGCGGCAAGGGCAATCTCTTCTGGCGCACGCTGTTGTTCTTGCACCAAAGCACATGCTTCTAAAGGACTTGTCGATGCCAGAGCCGGTAATTTCTCGATCAAACTTTGAAAATGTTCTATGCCCCCTTCAAGGCAACAAAGGGCACGATAGTCTTCCCGCGCAGCCGGCAAAATCTTGCCCTCTTCAACCGCTTTATCTAAAAGCCTCTCAATGGCGGTGTTTTTTTGCTCTTCGCACAAAAGCGCTAGATCTTCACGCGCTTTTGTTAATTGGGCATTTAATTCCACCCGTTCTTTTTCGCGGGCTGCAATGCTTGCTAAAATTTCTACAGGCTTTGCATCTTCTGCCAGCGATAAGGCGCTCGCAATGGCTGTCAAATCCATTATTTCCTCCGTCAAAGTTGTTGGGGACACCACAAGAGGTGTTAAAGGGGGGGTTAAAGGCGGTGTTGAAGGGTATTCACGGCTTAAAGCCGTCATCACAAGGGCTGGACGGTTCACCAACCCTGCCCCTGCCAAACTTAAAATCTCACCGCCTTTAGAATGACGAAACTCAGGGGAAAGATAACGATATTCCCCAGTAACAATCTTTTTAGCAGCCATATCGGTCCATTTAACACGACCCCAAATCGCACCATCCCGTTCTGTGAGTTCTTCAATCCAACCGCTTGCCGGCGCTTCTAAACCGTTTCTCGCTCTGTGATGTTGCCCATGCTCATAATCAATCACAAGCGGTCCTTTATTGGCTGCAAAAGCCTTTAAAATCCTTTGCGGACTATAATGCCATTGCCGTCCATCACGCGCCTTCACATGGGGTGCTTTGGGCAACAGCTCGACCCATTCCGGTGCTTGGCTCATAGTGAGATCTTGGCAAAGATCAATAAACTTGCCATGAAAGGCGCCGTCATAAACGCTCTGCCCTTCTTTATCATTTTCGTGAAATTCTTGTTCCATCATTGCCTATTGCTTTACAATTATCATTGGCAATACAATGCACGAAACCACCTCAGCTTATAAGTCTGACAATGTCAGTCAAAAGAGCACTTCAAAAGCACTTTTTTCCTCTCTTCTAGCTTATAAGAGAAAACCCAATGCCAAACCTTCTCATAAAATCGTTTTCAAAGGCACTTCAAAGGCGATAGAGCGCCGTTATAAGTTTGGAGGTACAAATATCACTCCACACAAAAAAACGCTCTCAAAGCGCGTTTTTTTTAAAGATTGCTCTTGAACGTTTAAACTGTTAGATTACTCGCGAGGCGTGAGCCAGTTATACCAGGACGGCTTTGCCGGATCTGCGAGGAGTTGACCGCCCTCCACGCCTTCTCATTCTCTCACACACAACAACTCTTCTCACAAAAACCGAAAGAGCTTTGCGGTGTTCTCTTTCTTGCCTTTACAAAAAAGCCTCTCTCAAAGTGCTTTTTTAAAAGATTGCTCTTGAACGTTTAAACTGTTAGATTACTCGCGAGGCGTGAGCCAGTTATGCCAGGGCGGCTTTGCCGGATCTGCGAGGAGTTGACCGCCCTCCACGCCTTCTCATTCTCTCTCAAACAACAACTCTTCTCACAAAAGCCAACAGAGCTTTGCGGTGTTCTCTTTCTTGCCTTTACAAGAAAGTCCCTCTCAAAGTGCTTTTTTAAAAGATTGCTTTTAAACGTTTAAACTGTTAGATTACTCGCGAGGCGTGAGCCAGTTTTGCCAGGACGGCTTTGCCGGATCTGCGAGGAGTTGACCGCCCTCCACGCCTTCTCATTCTCTCACACACAACAACTCTTTTCACAAAAGCCAACATGGGCTTTGCGGTATTCTCTTTACAACAACCGTTCGCCCTTCTTTTCAGCCGCCTCTAACAAACGTTGAATTTCGCGAAAGCTCTTTTTATGCATGGAAGTCAGCCACCACTCTTGTTTACTTGTCACAAATTTGACTGCAAAGCGCCACCATGCCCCTCCACTTTCACCAAAAAACAAAACACCCTGCGTATCTTTGCGTCTAATGATACCATAGGGCTTTATGAAGGTTTGAATGGCACCACGAAAATCCTCCAAGTAAAGAGCACGCGCTTGATGTTCTAATAAAATATGTTTCACACTGTCTGAAGATAAGCGAATAAGAGAATTGTCCGCGGAAAAAACATCACGCACCTTTTGTATCATCGGGGCAATAGGAATAAATCCACGCGGCATACGCCCTTCAAACATCGCTTCCAAAAGCGGTGAGCCCACAATATCTTCAATGGCAATGCGCTTGCCATTGTCCCCCATTACAGAGACTTTATCACTTAAAAATCGGCTTAAATTTTGCGCGCGCTGTTTTCCAGGATTAGAATGCCAACCAGGATCAATGCCTACGGGTATCTTTTCAACGCGCCCCGTCCGCTTATTGCGCCAAACTCGCGTCTCCACATGGGGTGGCTTTGCACCCTCTTCATAGCCCAGATTTTCTGCTTCATAACGACTTACCTGCCGCACACTGCATTTACACCGCCAACCATTGGGGGGATAAAGCCAATCCCAAATGGGATCATCAACCGGTGCCGTAAATCCTACCCAACTTTCATGTTCTAAACGCTTATGTTCTGAACTCGACAACGCATAGGTCAGGTAAGGCAAAAATTCTTTATTATTTTGTGTGCGTTCCCATTCCCCTGCCGCATGCGCACTCATGGTATTGGCCCAATAGACCGTTTCTAAACGCCGCGGGCTGCCCAACTGCACCACGCTCATTTCACCCGTTTTCGGGTCAATGCCAATCTTTTTCCCCCACCAGCCTTTTTCTTGTAAAATCGGCATCAGATTTTTCTGAAATTCTTGAAAAGGAACGTGATGTTTTATGGCATCTCCAACCGCTTGCTTAAAATCCTCTAAAATGTCATAGCCTACCGATTTTGCCACCGTAAAGGAAAAGGCATGCTCTTCTGGTGCAACATCACGCCAATCAAAACTTGGAACAATATTCTTGGCTGCAAAATAACGGATGACCTCTTTGGGGGCCGTCTTAAAAAGTTCCTCATCCATGATGCCCCAATCCCCGCGCAATCATTTGCACCTTTGCCAAGCGTGCTGCCAAGGCATGATGATCCATCTCCCCCAACAATTCATCTAAGCCTTTGAGGATATCTTCATAACTTTTAGCCTCTCTCACAAGCTCTTTAAAGGGCTTTAAAAGGGGTTCTAAATCCTCTTCCCAATCACTTAAAGCCTCTTCCGAAAGCCGGTCCAATTCGTCGTGATGTTTTCCACCCTGCTCTTTTTCCACCCCTTCTTTTCTGGTTAAAGAAACATCAACTCTACCCCCACAATCCATACAAACCCCAGCTTTTTGTTGATCCGCATCAGCTTTTCGTCCCCTCTCATCATCAGCCCTAAGAGAAGCAGCCCTTAAAACATCTTCTCCCTTTGTTGGTTGCGAAAAGCCAATCTTATTGCGCACCTCTTGCGCTCCAACACGCAAGCCTAAAGGCACAAGTTTTTCTAAAGCATCACTAATGGCTTTAATATCTTCATTTTCCGAAATCGGCCAATAGACAAGCGGATAGCGCTCTTGGCGCCCAAAATTAATCTCCACAAAGGGTACAATCAAATCACGATTAGCCGTCAAAGCCAATTGCCGTGCATCAGCTCTGGCAATATCATGACGCACATTTTCATGAATACGCGCTTGCGAAAAAGACGCCCCATCATCCGTCGTCATGGTTTGCCCCAACACTCCTTTAGAAATCTGTCGATCTAAATACTCAGCCTTGACGCCAAAAACCGCATTGCCACTGCCCCCTGCCGCTTCAATAAACTCAATCTCCATCTCTTTGGGAATAATCGCCGCCGCATCACTGGATAAATCACGCACCGCTTGAATGAGAACCCGCCGCTCCTCTTGAGAAGAGCTCGCTCCATATTTCCCCACACGCAAAGGCATGCCATAAATTTCCAAGAAAGCCATCCAATCTTTCAAGGTGTAAGACTTAAACAAAAAAGCCCAAGCCGCAAGCCGTGCAAGCCCTGAACGAATAGGCAAACCACTTTTCAACTTGGGGCGGTGAATGGAAAATTTATAAGCAGGCAACTCTGTGCCATGAAGAGATCCCTCTTCTTTTAAACGCAAATGAAAGCCATCTCGCCTGTCCAACTGAAAAAACCGCTGGTCACGCCACCGCCAAGCAACCGGCCACCATTCCTTAGCGCTCTTGTCCCACAAGGTCTCAACAATCGCATAGCCTTTACCCAAAGCATCTAACAAATCTGCCACATAATCATCAACAAAAGTAGGCGCGCTAATCACCTCGCGCACCGCATCGGCTATTCTTTTGTCCTGTACACTGTTGCTTGCCGCAATCACCCCAGGCTCTACACCGGTAAGGGCATTTTTACGCATACCCAGCACCGCACGATAGTGCAAATCGCGCTCTTCCATATCATCAGCCAGTTGAAAAAATTGTTCGGGCGTCCCTCCTGCTGCCTGCTGCAAAATATTGGCAAGTTGAACAGGGGTCAGACCACTGACAACAGTTTGTGACCACACATCACGAACACCCCCAATGGTAGGGCTTGCAACCTCCCTCCCCAATCCCTTCACTTGAAGAGCTTTGCCCCATTGATCAACCAATTGTACCATCTTATCAATTCCCTCAATAGATCTTTGATCTTGTTGTTAAAAAGAGCGGGTTTTCATCAAAGCTATAAACATCGAGAACAGGCGTATATTCGTAAATTTCCGGCGTCTGACGGCTGGCAAAATAAGCCAAAGCACAAGCAATCGCACTATCCCCATGGCGCATAAAACCATCACTGCCTTTAAAACGATGATTGTCTGGAATTTTGACAATGCCATTGACATAAGCAAGCGCTTGATGATCAGCAACAACATCGCCATCACGCGGCAAAACAATCATCCTATCCCCAAAAGCTTCTAAATAAGCCGGCATTTCTTTGCCATACCAACTTTGTGACAATTGAATCTCTTGCACACACGCCCCATAACGCTGTGCTGCTTTTTCCGCTAAATAAGCCCCATTGCCCCGCGCATCTAACGCGCCGCCTAACAAACGCGGCAAGCCCCCCACCCCATAAAATAAAATCTCTCTTTGTTGATCAAACGGCATATTGCGCAATTCCACCATAAACCGCACACGACGCACCAAATCTTGCCCCACCTCCATCACCACAATTGATGTCGCATCACCGCTGCGCGCAAAATCAACCCCAAAAACATGTTGACGCCGCCGATCAAGCTTAACATGAAGAGGTTTTATATGCGTCTCACACCAAGCAAAAACTGCTTGACTTCGTTGATCATCCGATTGATTTTTAAAATCATCAACACAAGCAAAACGCAACACCGCAATATTTGGCGCACAACAATTTTCAATCTGCAAACGCGTTAAAGCCGCCCCTTCTTGATCAGCTGGTATAGCATCCAATTCTTGGCGCATAGCACTCAACCGCACCCCATAAGAAGCGCGGATTTGCGTCTCCCATTGTTGTTGGGAAGCTAAACTCCATGTCTCCCCCTTCATGGCACAAACCCGTTTAAACAAGCCATTTTTAACCGCCATCTCAAAAGGGTAACGATGCAGAGAAAAAGGAATTTTGCCCGCTCGCGCCTCACGGATCAATTCATTGAAAGGATTAAGCACCCCATTATGGGTGGAGATCACACGGATTTTGCCCCCCCAAATCAACAAAGCATTCACCGCATCCAAAACAGAACGCACATCTTGATGAAACGCCGCCTCATCAATCACCACAATGCCTTGTAGTCCGCGAATATTTTCAGGGCGGCTGGAGAGCGCTTCAATACGAAATCCCGAAGCAAACCGTACCCGATAAGCAGAGATATATTTTGTTGACCCATCCTCTTTTTGATCTGGAAATAAAAATTCCTCCACATCCCCACTGTGGCTGGTAATCGCTTTGGCAAAATGGCTCACATAGCCAATAAATTCACGCCCCTTTTCTTTGGTATCGCCAATGTAAAAAACATTATCACCCCCTGCTTTAAGCGTTGCTGCCGCAATCAGTGTATCATCGAGAGCCTCTGCAAAAGTAATCCCCGTCCGCCGCCCCTTCTCAACCAATTTTAAGGGGGATTTATCCTCAATCCATGCCCGTTGATGCGCCATTAAAACCCCTTCAGCTAAGGGATCTTTCTCTTTGAGAAAAGCACTTGTCTGCCAAAGATCAAAACCCAAACGATCATCAACCGCAGCATCTTTTAAAGGAGTTTGTTTAAAAGTCTCACGCCCCTCAGCCATGTTTTATCCCCAACACCTGCGCGCGAATAGCCCGTGCCGTCTCTTCTGAAAGCCCCGCTGCTGCCGCTGCCACCTCAACCGCTTTACTTGCCTTACTTGTAAAATCCTTCTCTAATCTTTGCCGTCTGGTGGTCGACAAATGTTCAGCAGCCAACACCCCTTTAAGCGCATTCGCCAACTCTTGAGCTGCCTTTGGCGAAAGGCTTTTTCCACTGCTTAACGTGGAAAAAATAAGCTCTTTAATCGCTGCGGCCGTCAACAGAGTAATATTATCAGAAGCTTTGGCATCAAAGCGCTGTGAAAGGCTTGCCGCTATTTCGCGCGTTTGTTCCAAGCGCCGTGACATCACCGCTAACCGCAAAGAATAACGATTAAAACTCGAAAAGGAAGGGATAGAAAATTTGAGACCCATTTCTTTTTTTAAAGCTTTCAAAGCCGCTTTAAATTCATCATAAATAGCTTTTTGCGTCTTTTCACGCCCATTTAAAGCTTCAGCCGCCTCTGCTATAATTTGATCACAAGCTTGTGGCAATAAATCAATCGCCGTTAAGCGTCCACGCCCGACCTTGCGCATCTTTCACCTCGTCTTTTATCGATGAACGTTTGGGGCGCTTAATCCCCTCAATGGAAAAGCTACGATCTAAATGACGCGCACCCCGTTCTGTTAAAGCCGCAAGCAAAACAGACCCCACACATTTTAGTGTAACAGCACCTTGATCTTCCATCCACGCCAACTCATTGTGCACAAAATCGCGATCACGCCGGATACCATAACTGTATAAAAGCCGCTCAATCATCGCACTGGACAATGTTTCGCTGCGCTCACAAACAAGTCCTTTTAAAATAATCAACCGTGCTTCTTCACGAATGATTTTATCCATATCTGCTTTCATTTCTTGGCATTCTCCAATAAAAACTCTTGCAAGCGATCACCTATGGCTGCTACCGGTTTCAACTGCGCAGAAAACGTATTAAGGCGACCATTTAAACGTTCCATATTCACTTCCAACCTTTGCAAAGCATCGCGATCTGGCAAAAAGTCCATCTCCGTTTCTAACTTTTGCACACGCTCTTTAAGTACTGTCATATCTTTCAGCATTTCCTTCGTACCAGAAGAAAAATAAGCTTTTAAAACCCCAGAAATGGCAACAATCGATAACAACAACGAAAGCCAACCATTGGCCACACTAATATCCAAATTCACGAAACCCTCCTTGACTTCATTAAAATGGCTTTAACCGCAGCTTTTCTGCGCTGTTCGCAGATCAACAAAGCCGCGCGATCACGGCTCCAATAATGCACCACTTCACGTGCATTCAAAGCACGCTCCGGCAACAGAGAGGGACGCAGACACGCCATGCGCACAACAGGGGGCAATTCAACCGATAAAAACTGATAAGCAAAGCTAGCCTTTGGCTTGGGTGTTGAGCAAGCGCACACGCTCAAGCCCAATGCCACCGCCAGTAATTGGCAATACTGCATTGACCGCCTCCATTTTTGTCAGCTTTTCTCTTAAAGCAGAAATCACCCCTTGTGCTTGCAACTCTGCTCTTTTTGCGGCTTCTCTTTGCTGTCTCTGTTCAAGCTCTGCTTTTAGGGAAATCTTGGCAATCTCCAAGCGCCAATACACATCACGCGCTTGTTCTGCTTTTAAAATTTGCCCCTTCATCCAACCAAACAATGCGAAAAGCAAAAGCGCAAAAAAAAGCACCCCAAAAGACAGCTTTAAGGAAGGACTAAACATTCACCCTCTCCCCCTCCATAAATCATCATTGCCCCCGTACTTGTTGCTCTTGAGGCGATTGAAGGGCTTGCTATTGGAAAAGTCCAAGGAACCAAAACCACGATGCACCCCCAAATTTCCAACAATAATCGCCACCATGGAAGGAATAGAAATGGCTGCCATATCAACAAGGTGTGGCACCCCAAACAAACCACCTAAAATCAGCAAAAAAATAACCCCCCAAGCAAACCAAAAGGACCACCATAAATAACGTCGAGACCCCCGATAAGACGGCTTCATGGCTTCTCACCTCCAATCCCTAAAAGCTTTTTTGCCCGATTAAGATACGTCAAGCGATGAACAAGACCATTGTTTCCCCCATTAATGGCTTTGGTAATCTCCAGACAATCATCTTGATCCGCAAGCTTGTTTAAGCCTTTCACTTGCCAAAACCATACAGCAGACCAAAGGGCGGCTGGAAACTGTTCCACCACTTCTGGAAAAGCCTCACAATCAACCGCTTGGCTCTCTACGGAGTGCCAAAACTTGGTAAAACGGCGATAATTATTACGCCCCGTTAATTGGATCAAACCACGCCCTTTAAAGCGCACACCATCACCAGGGTTGACATTGCCTAAATCACGCCGTCCTTCATAAGCGCGCCCTGATCCATATTCACAAACCGTAAAAAAACCATCACTTTCATGGGCGCATTGACTTAAAAAATGTGCAACACGCAAAGGTGTCGTGAAGGCGCCATAAGAAAAAGCTTGAGGCAACAGCCGTGCCATCTCAACAATAATATAATCTTGGCGTGCATGATGCGCCAGTTTAGGCGCAAGTCGATGAAGAAAAGAAGCATCTATTGAAATCATAAATAAACCACTCAATGAATAAAATTCATCCGCAGTTTAAAGGATCTCACACCCCCCATATAAGCCTGACACTGTCAGTCATTGATTTCTTGCCCCACCTTATGACACTTTTACAACAACAAAAAAATCAATATGCCCTTCAAGCTAAAGGGATTAAATTTTAGGGGTGCCTAAACGATAGGTTCATTGAATTCTGGAAATAAAAAATCTTCTGATGCCAAAGAAGATATTTTCTTCTTCAAGCGATAGGCAGTGCGCACATGCATCCCAGAAACAGCCGCCGCATCATCCGCAGACCAGCCTTTTTTTAAGGCTTTGATCATTTTTTGCCGCCGTGATACATTGGTACAAAGAGGGATCAGAAGGCGCACCCCCGAACCATTCAAACAAAAATAACGAATAAGTTGCTCTGCCTCCTCAAACCCTACAATTTCAATCAACCAATCCGCATTTTCAAGCCGTCCTGGAAGATAAACTTGTCGTCCTCCAAAAGCCCGCACCATATTCCACGCTGCTTCCATACCAGCAACCGTCACAATCTCACGCAAGATAAGGGGAAAATGGCTATAAGCTTCACCCTGCATACAGGCTTATTCCTCTTTATTTCACATCTCGACGGATAACCCGCCCCCAATCATTCATCACTTTTATAAAATCGCCCCCATCCATCTCCCCCAAAGCTTTACCACTTAACCCCATAACACTTTGACAAAACGCCTCCCCATCAAACAAAGCACTGGGGTGCAAACGCTTCCATTGGGCACACAAAATAGCAATACTGGGCTTATCCCCCTTGAAATCTTGAAGCTTTTTTCCTCTCCAGTCAACCCCACCCTCACGCTGCAACCAGCTTTTCAACGCTTCAATGGCACAGCCCGCATCATCGCTATCGCGTAAAAATCGAATATGATCAAGCCCCGTCTGCCTTTTGACAAAGGCAAGTAAAGCTTGATCTGAACGATCACGAATAATGCCAAGATTCCACCCTGCAATCCATAAAGCTTGAAGCTTTTTGGCATATTTGCCCTCTAAAAGCTTAGCTTTTGGCTGAAAGCCCCAAGCATGCATTTCAGCCATCACCAAACGCCGTTCTGAAAAGCTTAAATCTTTTGCCGAATGTTTGCCTGTCAGGCGATAAAGCATCGCCCGATAGGTTTCATCATCAAGCGCTAAAGCACGCCTGCCCATATGAATAGCCGCCAAAGACATGTCTTCCCCTCACGTCTTCGCCATATCAAGGGTGACGGGGCACCAAGGGCTTTCTAATGTGTCGCGTTCATAAAAACGCACATATTCCTTAGAGGTCGTCACACGGATAGCTTCACGGATTGCCCGCATCGCTTCTCTCCAGCGGGGATCACTGATATCCAAGCGCAACAGCATAAAAATTTCACCCCGATTCACCTTGCCTTCTTTATCCGTATTAAAAGCACGCGTAATAATCGCACGGATTTCTGGGCGCGCATCCGCAGACCATTCATTCAAACACTCATCAAGAAGGCTTTTGGCAATTTGCAATTGCGGACCAAAATCAAAGCTTTCCTGTACCTGCACCTTAATACGTTGCAAACCATCAAAACTTGTGTAAGTGCAATTGCCCTTTTTACCACGCCGCGCCACACCATATTCCTGTGCAAGCAAGCTATCAAAATCACTCAAATCCGCAACCGTATGGCTGTTAAAACGCGCAATCTGTGCTGAAAGCTCCTTGGCATACCCCATAACCTTCCGCACCGTCTCATCTTCCAACAAATCCGCAGGGCGGATCATATCCACCGGTACCAAAGCGCCTTTGGCATCCTTCATATAATGCACACCTTCAAGTTCAATCTGTTTATTCATCGCTAAATTCCTACTTCTTTTCCTGAAAACGACGAAACGGCAAAACAACAGCCGATAAAGGATCGTATCCCGCTTTCAATTGCCAACGACACCGCATAAGCTCATGACCTAAAATGTGGTTATAGCCCGCTAAACGGCGTAAATACGCATTTAATTCTCGAACATCTTGCGCTCGTAAAAAAATGCCATCCATCTCATAGGGCAAAAAACCAGTGCGCAATGAAATCAAGCAATCTCTCACCAAATAAGGGTTGCGTTCCATTATTTATCTCCTCCAAAATCCATATAAATCACACGATTGCTCTCATCTTTATCCCCATCAGAAACGCTATCATCAGACAAAACTTCTGCAACTTGCACCTCCAAAACCGCATCTGCTTCCCCCAAACGGTGAACACTCAATTCCAATTCAAGCGATAAAGCCAAATCCACACACAATTTAAGTTCTTCGCTAATATCCAAACCACTTTGATAATCATCATAAAGACCAACAAGCGTATCGGATAATTCCTTAGGGCTTAAGCTCATCATGCCAATTCCTCCACATTGCGGTTTTTCCATGCGGCTTTGACATGTTTCAGTGTTACTTCCTCACCCCCATCTCCAAGCGCTGCCATGCGCGCCAACATCATGGTTTTATCAATTTGCCGTAAAGCTCCAGCTTTCAAACCAATACCGGTCAAAAACTTTATCGCACCAGCATCTTCAATTCCCCAATCGCAAATACGCGCTGCAATATCTTCGCTATAGGGTTTGCGCCGCTTCAAATGCATCGCCAAACGGCTTTTAATTTGCGCATAAGAAGGACCATTTTGACGATGAACCAAACGCCCCGAAATCTCATCATTGCCAACCAAAGCGAGCCCCGTACCATTGATATCAACAAAGTGACGCAACTGATTAATCGCCTCATCCGTTAAATTTTGCGCCTCATCAACGATCAACAATGTTCCACCCCCCACGCGCTCTAACTTTTTACCAATAGCACGCGTCAGACGCGCAGGGTTATATTCCACCACATCCAATTCTGCTGCCATATCATTCAAAATACCATGAACACTGCGCGTATGCGGGCTTGCGGTGACCAGATAAACATGCGGGCGGGTTGCACGGTAATGGCGGCAGGTTACGGTCTTACCACTGCCCGCATCAAGGGTAATCATCACCATATCCCCCGTACTTTGTGCCAAGGTTAAAGTATCAATGATTTCACAAGCTATACGGTTCTTTCGAAACGCAGGCTTTTCTGGTATCATCTCCAAAAGCCCTGCTGTTTCTTTTAATGCGTCAACCCATTGTTGAACCTTCGCATTTTGCTTGCCAAATTTTCCCGCATAACTACCCGCATACCACTGCGAAAAGGTGCCATCCGGCATACCTATGCGCCGTGCTACTTCTGCCTTAGTCCAGCCATTCGTCTGTGCCAGAGCGATCACTGAATCCACAAGTGCATTCCATAAAGCAATATCATCACTATTGCAGTTTTGGGTTTCTTCATCGGGCTGTTTTTTAGGTCGAGCCCAAGGATTTTTATCAACGGTTGCATTTATCGCGTACTTCATATATATTCCCCTCTCGTATTGATTTAGACAAATGATAAGGGGAAGGGCTCAAACCTTGACCCTTATCTTTTCTGTCCAATGAACATTAATAGCCGTACGCAAAACACAAACCGGCTCCCTGACAAATCCCCCTCTCTTTCTCACACATCGGGGAACTTGCTAACTTCACGGCTCCGCGCTCAAACTAAATCAAGGCAAAAGAACCTGAAAACTTAATTGTATTGATTTAAAATATTGAAATGGATTAAGACTTCTCCTCCCCCTTTCTTGATAATGAATAAAACCGTACGCGAAACAAAAAACGGCCCTTTGTAAGTTCCCCTTCTCTATCGTTTAGGAAACTTGATCACTTCATGCACCTCACGTGAAGCGTTAAGACGCCTTAAAGCTTGGTGCAAATGTTGACTAAATTCTCGAGAATCTAAAGCCTCATCATCCCCTAAAACCGCATCAGGGGCTTTTAAAGCGAGATTCCCCGCATTCTTTGGCATCAAGCGGCTTACCTTTGGGGAAACAGGACGCTTAGATTGTGCATCATCATCCCTTCGTGCAACTTTTGCATAAACATCTGCCAATTGGTCCGGCGCAAGCTTTGCTGCCAATTGCTTTTCTGTTTTGACAGCTCTCACATATTCTTTGCGCAAACGCCCATTCAAACGCGCTGCCCGTTGATCATAAAAACCAACATCCGCAAGGCAAGGTGCCAGACAAAGCAACTGATTATTCAAATCATAAACCCGCAAATCCTGCTGTAAATGATCTGGGTCAAAACGCACAATCACCTTTTCGCCCGCATAGCTATTTAACGCCCGCGCCCAATAGCGATTGCCATAAAAATGAATCTCACCCGTGCCCTTTTGCGTACGCAATGCTTCTGAGGTTAAAAGCCATAAAGCCCTCTGTGCCGCTGTTGCTTGCCGAACAATCGTCCCTTCTGCTGTCATACTTTCTGCAAAAGTCTCATCAAAACTGCGTCCCGCACATGTCTGCGCCTTGCGCCCTGCTTGCGCATTATGCGCCACAATCTGCGCCCCAACATGGGCTTTGAATTCTTCCAAATTGATCGCCCGCTTGCCATAATCTTCTGGTTTTGCATCCGGCTTATGACCCGTATAAGCCCCCGCACATAACGGGTGTTTGGAAATCGCTTCTGCCAAATCACGCCATGCCCGCTCAATCGGCTTGGATTGCCCGCTATAAGGGGTCGTCCATTGCAATTGAATGCCCAAACTGGTCAAAAGTCCCTGCGGTTCATCCGCCTTAATCTTAAAACGAAAGCGGTTTTGCACACCCCCAGAAATCCATTTGCTGGTAAAAGCACGCCCATTATCCAAAGTCATACGCTCCGGTATCCCATAAGCTTCCACCATATCCCCAATCACCAAGCGTACGATTTCCCAAGTCTCAGCATCTGATAAGCGCCATGATAAAATCTTGCCTGAATAAAGATCTTGAATGGCAATCAAATAAAGCCGTACAGGCTTTTCTGTCCAAGGAACGCTTACAAAAACATCCAACTTATGCCCGTCCATATTCACCGCTTCCATTGCATGCAAGGCACGCCGATCACGCCGTTGAGCAGGATAAAGCTTTTTTGCCTTCTCCTCACCTTCCCGCGCTAACGCTACAACCGCTTTGGAAACTTGCGCCTTAAAACGCCGGCGTAACGCCCGCTCTGAAGGGATTGGCGCCCAACCTTTTTCCCGCGCAACCCCAACCATCCGCCGATAACATGCCGAAAAAGCAGGGCGTGAAGGGCGTAAATAATCCGAACATAAAATCTCAAAAGCCTCTTCATGACAGGGAGCAAACGGCGAAACAGTCTCCTCACCATAACAAGGCGCCAGTGCTGCCAACCAATCACACCGGTCAACACCTTCAACCATCTGCCGCCAATTAAAAAGCGACATCCGGCTAACCCCAAACTGCACCGCACATCGGCTTGCCGCATCATGCACCCCTATACCGGCATGGAGTAAATCTTCCCAAAAACAAAGCGCCTTCAAACGCTGTTCACAACGGCTTTTATGCACCTTTGAAAGCCCTTCATAACGCGCCCAAAGCGCTTCTTTTTGTCTCGTCTGCTCTGCCTTGCACAAAACATCAACACTCCCCTCCCGCAACAACAACGCCGTCCGCGCCCCTTCCGGTAATAAAGAAATGTGAATCTCCACAACAGGACGAGAAACGCCTTTAACTTTACGTATCAATTCACTTTGATGACGCCATGTGGTCGCCAAAATTTTACGCAATCCGCCCTTACTTTGCGGCAACCCTGGCAAAGCCGCTTCAGCCAATTCAGCAATACTAAACCATTCCTTCATGGCTGCCCCCTCTTAATGCGCACCGGAACCGCACGCATCGCTTTTAATTGTGCGGCAATCTCACGCTGTTCCTGCTGCAACCTTGCAATTTCAGCCAAACGCGCTTCATCCCCTTGCAACAACAGCAAACCATCCTCACTCACCACCTCATCCCAAAGCCAAAAGGCGCCCGTCGCCCGTACAAAAGCTTTAAAGCGCGGCAGGGAAATATCCACCTGCTTACTTTCAGCAACATAAGCATCCAAACTCGCCTTACTCAAACAACCAATGCCTAAATAATGCGCCATACGCTCTGCAATCTCACTGCGCTCATAGCGACATTCTCGCAAAGCCCGCGCCATAGCCCGCTTAATGCGAGAGCGAAACCGCTCTAAATCAATCTGCGTAACGGGTTCACGACAAGGGAAAACCGGCTGTTGAAAAAAATCAAGTTGATGAGAACCACGCGTCTTCATGCCTGCTCCTCCCCCGATTGCTTGTTTAAATAATCATAAAACCGCGCCCGTGTCTGTGCATCCGCTCTCTGCCATATTCCTAACAATTGGCTAAAAATCCGTTCTTGTTCATTAACTTTCGGGGGTATATTAATCCCATTGACCAAATCAACAGCCCGCCGCAAATCCCCCTCAACTTGTTGCAAAGCAATCGCCACCCGCCGCTGCGCAACCGGCTCCATCTTTGCCAACTTCAACAACTGCGCTTGATTATCCGCCAAGGCGGTCCCCCGCAAAACAGACCGCAACTCCGGCTGTAAATGCTGGGCAATGCTGTTAAGACGCTTTACTGAAACTTGAGACAAACCAATACGATCCGCCACATGTTTAGAAAAAGATAAAACTGTCCCTTTGCCATTTAAGTCACTATCATTTGGCAAAGGATCAACTTGATCCTTTGCCACTTTATCCCCTTCACACCCCGTTTCATGGTGCTCTACAGAACCATCATTTGGCAAAGGGACAACTTGTCCCTTTGCCACTTTGTCCTTTGTATATTGATTACCGTAGTCCCCACCACGCTTAATTTCCCCATACTTCTTTTCCCACAATTCACGGTAAGTCTGCACAAACAAGGCGCGGTCAATCACTGATAATTCATTGCGAAACAAGTTCTCTGCCACTTCTAAAAGCGCAGCATTTTCTTTATCCGCTTGCACCACAACAGCATCAATGGCGCCATACCCTAAAAGCTCAGCCGCCCGTAACCGATGCGCACCCGCAATCAACGTATAATGCCCCTCTTTCGCATTGGGCGTATGGCGCACGGTAATCGGATTCATCAACCCTTCTCGTGCCATCGATTGGGCAAGCGCCTTGGCATGCTCATCATCAACAGGGCGTATACGCTCCGGTACAACAATCAAATCTAACGCAATCTCTTGAAACCGTGCCATTATCCAACCGCCTTGTCCATTTCTCGTAAAAACAAATCCATCGCACGCCCCACCCACCTTCGATAGGCTCTAGCAAATACAGGCTCTTCCAAACGCCGATTAATGACTTGCAAAGCAAGGAAAATAGCAGTTTGCTTACGTGTTTGCATGGCAACAATACGCCGCCGCGGAACCTCAAACTGATAATGCAAGATATGAATAGCAATCTGCCGCGCCAATACCGCATCAAACAAGCCATGCGGAGGGTCAATAATATACCGGATTGGTACATGCCGAAATCCACCACTCACCGCTTTTAAAGAACAGGAAAGCATCATTTGTAACCGTTCAGCTTCCGAATACGGATTAAAAATTTCTTTTTTTACATCTGGGGTCCATAAATTATAAGCCGCAACCATAACCACCCCCGATAAAGAAAACTTGACCACCTAACCTTAAAAAACAACCCATCCAATCGGCTGCTTGATGCGGCAACAGTGTGCAATTTCTCTTGTCTATTTTGTATTGATCTTTAGACATTGATAAACCTTTTTATCTTATGGTATCTAAATACATGGCAAATGCGCTAAAACGCAGAGCCTAAGGCTCAAGCAGCATTACCGCGTGATAGGGAAGAAACAACAGAATCCGTATTGGCATGTTTTGCTGCCTTGAAAATACGACTGCGACTCTTAGGGTAACGGTCGACAAAAACCTGCTCAACGGGTAAACCGATAAAGTCTGCAATTGCACGCTCGGCTTTCTCGTTAGACCGCGTCCAAATATTTTTAACACTGGACGAGGGTATTTGATACGCTTTTGCGAGCTCCGCCAAAGTCATGTTCCGGCGGCGTAGCTCAGCTAAAATACTATGGCGATCCCATGTTTGTGTGATAGTCATAAACTTTCGCTCCTGCTTAAAACGGATACTCCATCAATCCGTCTTTTGTCGGGTTAATTGTGTAATAACTGCCCTCTATAGCGGGCGGTAATAATAGGTATAGTATAGGTATTATATTATGTCAATATAATATTTATACTAATGTGTAATTTGGCAAAAAAAGAAATTGAACCCAAAACAGAACAGGCAAAGCGGTTGCGTTTGATACGAGAAAGTTTGCAACTTAATCGAAATCAAATAGCTGATCGCTTAGGCATTAATAAAGTAGTTTATAACTACGCTGAAAGAGGCACTACTTTTCCTAATGTCGAATTTTTAGCTGCTTTAACGCAAAAATTAAAAGTTAACTTAGCTTGGCTAATTACAGGTGAAGGCGAAATGTTTATAGAAGTAACAAAAGTTACAGATTTAAAAGTGCCTACCATTCCTGCTGGATTGATGAAAAAACTTGGTCGCATAGCTTATACAACCTATCGCGATGAAAACATAAAACTCCCCCCTGAAGATATAGCGGAACTCGCGGCGGAACTTTATAAAAAACTGCAAGAGCTGGTTCAAAACATCAACGACACAGAAGAAGTCGAAGCAAGTTTCCCTCTTCTTAAGATTCATTTAAAGCGTCAAATCGAGGCTGAAAGAGTACATCTAGAAACTACACAAGATACGGCGTAATGCCTCTCTAAAATCAATGGGGGAATCTCTTTTTAAAATCCTATAACTTAAAACATACCTCAATATAAATAAGGAGCATTTTTGGCACGTCCTGAACTAGAACCCAAAACACCATTGGCAAAACGCCTGCGTGAAATAAGACGAATATTCGGAAATGAAGAACGTAGTATCTTTGCGCAACGCCTTAATTTACAACGTGGCACCCTTGCCAATTATGAAATCGGGGCACACGAACCAACATGCTCAACAATTAACGCCTATTATACAGCCTATAACATTAATCCTCATTGGCTCGTTACGGGTGAAGGCGAAATGTTTTGTGACATAGCAAAGGCGAAAGCTGTAGGTTTTAAACCACAAACAATCCCTGCTGGTCTGATGAAAAAGCTTGGTCGCATAGCTTATACAACCTATCGCGATGAAAATATAAAACTCCCCCCTGAAGATATAGCGGAACTCGCGGCAGAGCTTTGTATAAAGTTACAAGAACTAGTCCAAGACATCAACGACACGGAAGAAGTCGAAGCAAGTTTCCCTCTTCTTAAGATTCACTTAAAGCGTCAAATTGAAAATGCAAAGCTCACTTAAAAGCACCCAAAAATTCCATCTAAAACATCATTTAAAATGAAAAATGAAGGCGCGTTTCTTTTTACATTAAGAATCTTTAATAACGCCTTGTTTTTAAAACATTATATCTGCAAAAAATAGAAATGCGCCATATGGCGCGTATCTTTTTTGCTTTTTTGGTCATTTTAGGTTGATTTTGCAATGCGCTTCACATTTTATCGGATTTTTTTCAAAGGGTCTTCAAAGGCGGTTTTCTGGGCTTTCACAGACTTTTTAAAAATCTTCAAAGGATTTTCAAAGACCTTTCAAAGCCTTTTCTCATTTTTACGCTCAAATTCTAATTTTCGCTCTTTTTTAGCATTTCTTGCAATTTTAGGTGTCAAAATTGATTTTGACAAAACACGCATTTAATGCTAAATTTTATACATAAAAACAACAAATTATCACGTATTCCTATCTAATCCCACCTAATCCCACTTAGTACAAAACCTAGTGTCAAACTACAAGCAGGTTTTGTATATTTTGACACTAGGTTTTGTACCAATTTATTTTTTTTCACATAATTTTTAAAGGGTTCTCAAAGGGGCTTCAAAGACCTTTCAAAGGTCATTTAAAGACCCTTTAATGAGTCTCTATTTTTGATAATCAGTTATCAGCCAAAATGCTATTACAGGAATCTCGTTACTTGAGAAGCAACCTGCATAAAATGGCATGTCTTCTTTTAGCATAAATTGCCTAATAGCTTTTTAGACTCCTGAGGCATTATTAAAAACAAAAGAAACTTTGAGGAATCGGGTAAACATTACCCTATTGCTTAAACGAAAGGAATTCGGTCAAGTTGACCGAATTGCTCGTCATTGATGCAATTGGGACAAGTTGTTCCTATTCCTTAAAAGAGCAATTGGGTCATGTTGATCCAATTGCTCTCTCCCACCCAAAGTGCAAACATTGCATCTTGATCTTAGGAAGTATTACAACCGATCAAAGGGGCAAGTTGCACCTTTGATTCTTCATTTCCTTCATACGCGACTTTATTGTAATCTGAAATTGTTCTGCTCGTTTTAAAAATAGAGTCAACTTGATCCAATTTCTCTTCATTCTGCAATTGTGCAATGTTTGCACTATTGCTCCTTCTAGCAATTAGTGCAACTTGCGCCAATTCCTCTAAATGTTCATTATGACCGATCAAAGGATCAAATTGACCCTTTGATTTTTTGTTTTGATTAAGTTTCCTTTTCTCATCCCTCTTTTCCTTGATTTGGTGCCTCAAAGGTGATTTCTGTGGTGTATCCGCTTTGTTTTTCATAGCGATGGGTCACGGTTGCCGCATGCCATGGACCATTGATTTCTCTACGAAACCCTTGCAATAGCAGTGGTTGACCCGCCATGATCTCAGGGCGCCCCTCAAGGCTTACAGAACCACTGCCCATCGCGCGGCAAAGCCTGTCCGACTCAGAGGCTGCTGCTGCTTGTGCTTGGCTCTCACAGGGGTAGCAGGTTCGTAGACGGCGAATGGGCCCCGTATACCCCGTGTGATGTTTGACAGAATGCTGTTGCCCTTTTGCGCGATCAAAATAAGAGGCTTCAATGGTGCCGTATTGGGTGCGCGGCTCAAGACTAAATTCCCAATGGGAACAATCCTGTTGATGAATTGTCTGGAGAGGAAGATTGTCCCCGCTTAAAAATAAAAACCTATTGTCTTTGATCAAAAAACGCGCCTGCATCCGGTCAGCAAGGCGGGTTAAAAAATCAATCGCCGATTGATCCGTGCGCACCACATAAGGCAAGGTTTGTTTGGTAAATTGTGGACTCACCTTTGCTTGATAGCCATGACGTTTGGCAAGGGTCTCAACAATCTTGCCAACGGTTTGATGGTCAAAATGTTCGCTCACCTGTTCTTTGATTTCCGCACGCATGGAAGCGCTTTTGCCACAAAGGCGTAAAATCTCTCCATCACTGCCCCCACAACTGATCACCGATTCTACAACAAAACGCCCCATAAAGGCACGAATGCTGTCTTGATAACCAAAGGTGACATGGAGTGCACTGTCCGCTGCTGGAACTTCTAAATCATTTTGCCGCTATCATCAAATTCTGCTTCAAAGCTATCGGCTTCATTACTCGTATTGTCCGTGATGGTTGCCGTTAAAAGACGCTGATAAAAAACCTCATGAACAAGTTTCTCCCCCACCCTTACCTCAATAAAGGGATATGTGCGCATTAATCCCATAGCCGTTTGACCACACTGTTCTTTTCGCATGAGACAAATTCAGGCAGAAAGACTTTTAAGCCCCGCGGCAAAAAAGCCCCATATCCCGCAATTTCTGGATTAGCCTCCAGCGTGGCTTCTAAATAGCCTCTCAATGACCCCGCTTGCCTCCAGTCTCCTAAAACAGACAAGGCATGCTGATAACAAATCAAGTCTAAACTCATATCCTCTAATTCGATCACAATCTGCTTTGCGGGGATCTTCATGGGGTGTCCTCCTCTTGTCCCCCCTGATATTGCCCTATTTGATACTGACCTTGCGGTTTTCCCCCATCAAAAAACGGTAACAGGCTAATGGAATAGCGAATGCGCCCCGATTGACCAGAGCGGTTAATGTAATCATGGTCTTTACGAATATGGGTAATCACGACTAAACCATGCATCAAAGCACTGTAGCTATCATCACGCATCCAACGGATCATCTGAACCGGTTTTGCTGCCCGAATGGTTCTGGTGATGGCATCAATGGCCGCACGGTCTCCAAACTCTTCTGGAAACAATACCCCGTGGAGGGTTTTAGGGTCATTGCCATAGCCGGTAAATTGCAAACCAGGGGAACGGCCAAAACGTTCTAAGCAAATCCATGAAGCAGAAAACTCTTCCTCAAACGATTGGAAATTCAACCAGTCCACATAAAATTGATGCGGTCCTAACATCAGCAAAGGATCTTGCATTCCCCTCTTCCCCTCATTTTGTTGTCTCCATTACTCTGTGCCGCCGTGCAAGGCATTGGCTCCTGCCCGTTGCAAAGCATGACGAACCGCATAACCGGTCGAGGCGGGATCACGTGCGCCATTGACATGCACCGTGACATTTTGATTGTGCGTGATGGGGACGCGCTCTTTCTCTCGCCGCTCTGTGAGAGGGGCATTGCCATGCCCTGCGCTTGCAAATTGCACAAGTGGTTGGATAGACGTTTTGCCTCCCAAAAAACTTGGCAAATAATCTCTAAAATCAATCGACCCAATCCACCCTTTAATGCGGCGAGGCAAAGATTTACAAAAATCTATCAATTGTGAGATAGACGACATAAAGCCATCGACAATCGAATCCGCTAAAGCTTCTCCGGCTTGTTCCATACCAGCCTTGGCACTCTCAGAGAGCTTTTCGCGGGCAAAAAAGCCACAAAGCCACCCCCAAAAATTGGAAAGGCTTTGTTTAATCCCATCCCACACATTACCAAACCACTTGGAAACAGAGGCAAGTCCCTGTTTAAGCTTTTGCCAATGGTGAGAGAAATCAAAGGCAGCAGCAATGATGTTTTTCCAACGGGTAATGGTGCTGGTATCGGCACCAAAAAACGCATGACAGCTTCAAAGGCTCGCCCAAAAGCACGTGTTATCCCCCGTGCAAAGCCTTTTATAAAAGAAGAAAAGCGGTCCCAATATTTCCACAAAATAAAACACTGAGCCAATATGACAGCTATAGCAGCAGCAACCGCTGCCCCGATTGGCGAAAAAACAGCCCCAACAACAGAGGCAATGCCAGCCCCAACCACCTCGATCACAGTTCCTATCCAACCAAAAGAGGCAGCAAATGCTGTACCTGAAATTGCAATCCCCCGCAACGCGCCCATCAATAAAGTCATAGGGCGCAAGAGTCGCAGTGAACTTGCCCCAAGTCCTGCAGTAAGCAAGCCCAGTGAGCGCCCTGAAGCCAAGAGCCCGCGCCAACTGGCTTTCAGCGCACCGCTAACAGCCCTCATCTTGATAAAAGAGCCGATTAATTGAAGAATCCCAAGGCGGGTACCCGCCATGGTAAAACGCACAACCCGCAAAGCGATATTAAAAGCCATGAGGGAGGCAATGGTTTTGATGATCACACCGGTTAAAACAGGGTGTTCATTCGCCCATGCCATCAGCACATTTAGAAAACCACCCACACTGGCCATTAAACTGTTGACATGGGGCAACAACACTTCACCGATGGTCACCCCCAAAGCCACAACGCGGTTTTGCAACAGTTCAAATTGCCGCATGGCACCGGTTGCTTGTTTGTCTGCCTCTTGTTCAACTGAGCCTTTAAAGACTTTTGGGTCTTCAACAAACTTTAAGGCTTGTTGTAACAATAAAGATTTATCGCTTTATCGATTTTGAGATAACAGCGTCAAAAATTTTTAACATAGGAAACGTTCTATAGAATAGGACTATTCTTTCTTATGCTTTATCTATCTTTTATTATCTTCTATATTTTTTTATCTTTCATCATAAACGCATGAAGGATAACACATAATAATGTCTAACATAAAATAAAATATGTTCATAAATAAATATACTATAGTGTTATATAAATATTAAAATAATATTATAATAGATTTATACTATAGTAACATTATGTATTTTACTAAAGCAACTGGTTATTATACTTTACACAAAGATAAAAATAAACTATTCGTTATCTGGAGACAATCATCCATTTAATATCCTTCTTATAAGCGGGGGACTTTTGGAAATTATAAAAAGGATCAATCTTATGTGTAAAAAACACACTTTATCGTGCACAGTTGCGACAATCGTGATGCTTTCTAGCGCCCATTTCAACGCTCATGCTCATCCCATTCTCTCAGCGACAGATGGACAAGAAAAAACAGGCATATCAGGCACAACCTATGAAAAAATTGAAGCAAAAGACAAGAGCATAATCCATGGTAAAGATTTAACAGTTTATGGACCTGTGAGTGAACAGAAGAAGCCTAGAGAAGATGAGAATGGTAATCAACTTACGGGTGAAAATGGTAAACCATTATACGATACTTATTATTGGGCAGACGGAACCGGTGCAGAAGCATCTGGGCATAGCCATATTGATTTGGAAAATGTAACCATTGAACATGTAGCAAAGGGGCTTGTTATCAATGGAAACAGCGAAATCATCATCAATGGTGGAAGCATTACTGCAGGGAAAGCGAAGAGTCGGCAAAGAATCGCTGGGATGAAAATAAGTGACCAGAGTACCGCTCAACTCAATGATGTCACCGTTGATGTGACAAATGGATTAGGAGCTGAAATAACAAATTCTGTATTAAATATGGTCGGTGGTTCCATAACATCTTCTACAAATGCTGTTTCCTTTGTGAACAGTGCAGGAGAAGAAAATAAGCTAGAAAATGTGACGATTACTTCCGGAGAAAATGGAATAAAAACCGATGCCAGCACAGTCACTTTAAAAGACGTAATCGTTAAGGACGCAAAAAAAGGTCTTTATGCGGATAAAGGTTCTCAAATAACAATATCGGCCGGTTCATTTAAAGGAGACAAACTCGAATTAGGAATATATGCTGGAAACGATAGCAATCTTATTTTGGAAGATGGTGTTACAATTGTCTCTGCTCAAAATGGGATACAAGCAGAAAAGTCAACAATTACGATGACAAAAGGAGCTGTACAAACAACTGGCTCACAATCTGCATCCTCTGCAATCCACGCAAAAGCCAGCGGGCAGATTGATCTTACAGATGTTACTATAAATGCTCAAGGAAATGGGCTTTTGGCAGAGGGACAAAACGCAAAAGTCTCAATGACAGGGAAAACATTAGAAACAGCTGGTGAACAATCTGCAGCCTATGCTAAAGCTGGTGGACAGATTGACCTTACAGATGTTGCTATAAATGCTCAAGGAAATGGGCTTCTAGCAGAAGAACAAAACGCAAAAATCTCAATGACAGGGAAAACATTAGAAACAGCTGGTGAACAATCTGCAGCCTATGCTAAAGCTGGTGGACAGATTGACCTTACAGATGTTGCTATAAATGCTCAAGGAAATGGGCTTCTAGCAGAAGAACAAAACGCAAAAATCTCAATGACAAGAGGAACATTGACGACAATGGGGCCACAGTCTGCGGTATACACAAAAGCCGGTGGACAGATGGATCTTGAAAATGTTGTCATAAATGCTGCAGAAAATGCGCTAAAGACGCAAGGTAATCAATCAAAGATCATGCTAAAAAATTCAAAAGTTTTTGCTGATCTTTTATTAGTCGCCACTGTTGATACAAAAAAACCTGGAGTATCTTACATAACTGCAGATAACTCTGTTTTAGAAGGTGGAGCAAGAATTTTAGCCAATGACTCTGATAAAGTCGATCAAGCATCTTTGAGTCTCATCAATGGCTCAAAATGGCTTTTAAAGACCAGCACAAAAGAAAAAGATGCTGATGGCAATCTACTTGATATTACCAAAAGATCACGCTCTGATGTTGCTGTGCTTAATCTTGATAATAGCTCTATCACTTTTGATGTGCCAACAGAAACACAATATCAAACGCTTCATATAGGGGCTGGTAAACGAGACACTTCTGCCGTCTACAACGCAACAGGAAGCGCAAAAATTTATTTCAATACTGAATGGAGCGATGGCGCAGCAATAGGCAAACAAAAAACCGATCGTCTTCTCATTCAAGGCGACGTATCAGGTATCACAACCATTTATTTCCAAAATCCTTTAGAAAAAGAAACTATACAAGCAGACGATTCTGACCCCTTAAATACCCTTGGCATTTCACTGGTTCAAGTTTCTGGAAAAGCAAATAAAAACGCTTTCAAACTAGAGCATAGCTATATGGCAATAAAAGGTTTACCTTATAAATACATCCTTAAAGCCTATGGAAGTGATGCAAATTATGGCAAAGCAAATGCTAACCAAAACCTGTTAGGAAACGGTGATGATTTTTGGGATTTTCGTTTACAAAACGAATTTCTAGATCCTCATTTAAGAATAAAAGCAGTTCTTCCACAAGTGCCAAGTTATTTGATCATGCCCAATGCGATTTTCTACGCTGAATTGACTGATATGGCTAAGCAAAATGCACTGTTAGCCACTATGAGAACATCTGCCTTAGGGAACAAACAAGAAAAACAAAACGCTTTCTTCTTATATACTTACGGCGGCACAGGAACATTATCCTCGCAAAACGCTCCACGTCAATATGGTTATAGCGGTGCTCATCTTCGCTATGCTGCTTTACAAGGTGGTGTTAATTTTGCAACATTAGAAGGACAAAACACCACAACACATTTGGGTCTTTTGGGAACCTATGGACGTCTTTCTTTCACCCCAAAAGAAATACAAGACGCAGGGAAGAGTACGCTCGATAAATGGTCACTCACAGCCTATGGAACCATACAGCATGACAATGGCGTTTATCTAGATACGCTGTTATCCTATGGTATCCTAAAGGGGGAAATCACCAATGCCCTCATTGGCAAAACTGCAAAATTTAAAAATGCAAAGATGTTGAGCATCTCCACCACTGTTGGCAAGCAATTTGCAACCGGTATTGAAGGCTTAACGTTTGAGCCACAAGCACAACTCGCTTATCAACATTTAACGTTTGATACCATTGCAGATGCCAATGGTTTTAATGTTGACATGCAAAATCCGCATCAATGGGTGATCCGTGTTGGTGGACATTTGACCAAAACCGTTGTCACAACTGAAAACGGGCGTTCTTTTTCCTTCTATGGAAAAGTGAATGCAACCAAAACTTTTGGCAATAATCAAGCACTATATATTGATAAAGATTATCCACTGGATTCTATGGGTTCTTTCCTTGAAGGTGGACTTGGCATCAGTGCACAATTATCTTCAAAGCTCTCCCTTCACGGTGATGTTAGTTATCAACACAAGCTGCAAAAAACCGGTATCTCTGGAGCAAGCTTTTCAGGCGGAATACGCTATAAGTTTTAAATAAAAACTATAAAATAGCTATTCTATTCAATTTAACAAAAAGGCAGTATAATATGCTGCCTTTTTTATTCTGGACACTCTTTCATGAAAAAAATCGCTCGAATAGCTTTGTTGTTTATCCCCTAAAACACCATCTCCATTAAGAGTTATTGATTGATAAAGCTAGCTATTATTTCGGAAACATAGAAGCATATCAGATTGGATGCTTTCATCTCTCTCAAACAAAATGTTACAAAGCGCTTCACCTCCAAGTGAAAGAAAAGTCTTCAGAAGAAATACCTAGAGAGGATTATGCCCAATCCAAATTTTATTGATATAATATCGCTTGCTTCATAAAATCCCCTTCCCTTTTGAGAGAGAGAAAAATGTAAGATATTTTTATCCAAAACCCTAAATAATAAAAACAAAGATTTTTTAATAAAAATACAATTCTAATAAAAGTGCCATTGTATTAGCCACAACCCCATTCATTTCAAAACTTCAACACGAAGATTTATATGAATAACGTTTTTAAATTTAAGATATGCCTGTTTTAACACCTTCAATTAAGACAAGCGCTTATGAGAAGTTTTCTCCTCATCAAAAACCTTCAACAAATTTTACTTTTCATACAGTATTAAAACAATAGAAAACACAAAAAATGCAAATAATATAGTAATAAAAAATCTTTTTACTTTAAAATAAATTTATTTTAAAGTACTTATCATAAAGTTTATTAACCATTATAAATAACAATAAGTGTTTTTTAAATACTGTGTTTATTACTTATATTAATATATAATATTAACACCGTATTATATAACAAATAATTCCATTATAGATGACAACTAAATAAACTTATTTAATAAAACATAAACTATATATAACACGAACTTCTGCACAAATTACTTACAACCTTTGACAAAAAAACAAAAATATCCTACTACGCTAGAGGAAATTTAACAAAACTAAAAGCAATAATTCATTTTCTATTCTTCTTGTGAAGTTCGGTGGGGGAATGAATATTGGGGGCTTCAAAGGAGAATACAGATGTATAAAAAATCCCTTTTATCATATACAGCAACAGTTGCGATCATACTCTCTAGCATGCATTTCACTGCCCATGCTGAAGCTCTTAAAGCTTCAGGAGAAGGGCAAGAAGTTACTGGGAAAACCGAAGGAAGCTATGAAATTATTCACGCAGAAAAGGGTGGAAAAATCACTGGTGAAAATTTAACAGTCACCGGAAATAAAGATACCAATAAAGACACTAACGAAGGAGCTGTCAACCCTCCTCTTGGATCATCAGAATCACCCGCTGCTGTAACAGCTGAAGGCAAGGGGAGTATAGTCACATTAACGGGGGATAAAACAACCATTAAAGGAACTGACTCAACCATTATCCACGGTCTTAAAGCAAAAGAAGGCGGCGTAATCTCTATGACTGGAGGCTCCATTAATGCTTCTGATTTTGGTGCGACCTTCGAAAACAGTAACAGCGACAACAACAAGCTGGAAAATGTAAACGTACAACAAGCAAGAAAAGCCATTGTTGCAGATAGTCAATCTAAAATAGAGATCATTGGAGGATCATTTGAAGCGAAAGGAGACGCAATATCTGCTTTAAACGGCAGTACCATTAATATAAAAGATGGTGCGACAATTAAATCATCTTATGGAAATGGGCTCTATGCAGAAGGTGAAAACTCAAAAATTATAATGACAGGTGGAACAGTCAAAGCAACAAATACAGAAGCTGCATTGCAAGCAACAAAAAATGGATTCATCAATGCCACGGATGTTACTCTAACAACAGATGATGATGGAACCGGTGCAATTGCATATGGTTCGAAAAGCAAAATTGAATTGCACGGACATACAACAATTGAAAATACGTTTAACGGTCTTGGAGCAGTGAATGGGGGTAAAATTGTTAGTGATGGGCATTTAAAAATAACCGCCGGAGAAACAAATTCAGACCCCGAAGAAGAGCGCTCTGGTATATGGACTAGCGATTCTGGTAGTGAAATTATTTTAAAAGGCAATACAACCATTGAAGGTTTTTATGAAGGCCTTTATGCAGATTATGGTGGAAAAATTGTTAGTGATGGTGATTTAACAATAATTGGCGGTAAATCTGAAGAATTAACCGTTGGTTTAAACATTTGGAAGTCTAATAGCGTCGTTGAATTAAATGGTAACACAACTATTAAAGATGTTGATAGTGGCCTCTTTGCAACTGAGGGTGCTACAATTAAAGCAAATGATAGCACTAAAAATGAGATAGAAGCAAAAAAAGTTGCGTTAGCCGTAGTAAATGGCGGTCATATGGATCTCAAAAATATTTCTGCAACAGCAGACATTGCTGGCTTACAATTCACAAATTTTTCTGATGATGATTCACTTCACCCAAGTGATCCACAAAAATATCGTAGCAATGAAATCAATTTAAGCCATGCAATTTTTCATATTGACAATGGCACAGGAATTTTCATTAGCGTTTTGACACCCAAGGACAATGATGATGATGTTCCCAATCTATCAATTGGTAAAGTTAATCTTACAAATTCAGAAATTCATGCGGATGTGTTATTAAATGACGGTGATTTTTGGGACAAAATTTCTTTGAAAGATAAAAATATCTGGAATGGTAAAGAAGTTAAGAAAATAACCAATGGTCGCTTTACCTTAAACGCAGATCATTCCACTTTAGAAGGCAGAGCAAACATTGCACAAGAGAGAAATGTAGGCTTTAACCTAAAAAATGGAACACAATGGATCTTGAAGACCAGTACAAAAGAAAAAAATGAAAATGGAGAACTCCTTGATATCGCTCAAAGATCACGGTCTGATATTTCCACGCTTAACCTCGACAATAGCACGATTGCTTTTAGTGGACCAACGGAAGATGGTCATTACCACACATTGCATATAGGATCTGGTAAACTAGATGACACAAAAGTCTACAACGCTTCTGGAAATGCAGAAATTCACTTCAACACGGCATGGAGTGATGGCATTGCCATAGCAGATCAAAAAACCGATAGACTGTTGATCCACGGTGATGTCACTGGCAAAACAACCGTTTATATTGACAGCGATAGAGGAGAGGAAAGTTTTGTAGAAAATGCTTCTGACCCTTCAAACACTGGTGGGCTTTCACTGATCCAAGTCTCTGGAGAAGCAGAGGAAGATTCCTTTAAATTAGCGCATGGTTATACCACAAGAGGTGGTTTGCCTTATAAATATACGCTAACCGGTTACGGACCAGACTCAAGTCATGGCCAAGCAAATATTGACCAAAACCTCTTTGATACAAAAGATGAAAATTTTTGGGATTTCCGTTTACATAAAGGCTTTCTTGACCCTGATTTAACCGCCGAAGAACTTGTTCCACAAGCAGCAAGCTATATCGTCATGCCGAATGCTCTCTTTCACGCTGGATTAACCGATATTGCTAAACAAGACGCGTTTTTAGCCAGTATGAGAATGTCAGCCACAGAACAAAGACAAGGACTGGGACAAGGAATAAAGAACGCATTCTTCTTAAACACCTATGGAAATACAGCAACCTTATCTTCCAAACGTGGTCCTCTCAAATACGGTTATGGAGCTGATTTCCGCTATGCTTCTCTCCAAGCCGGTGTTGCATTGGCAACCTTAGAAGGACAAAATACCACAACTCATCTAGGATTAGGGGGAACTTACGGACGCCTCTCCTTTACGCCAAAAGATATGCCAGATGCAGGAAAGAGCACGTTGGATAAATGGGCCGTGACAGCCTATGGAAGCATAGAACACAACAGTGGTTTCTATATCGATGCACTTTTATCTTACGGTATCCTCAAAGGCCATATCACCAATGCCATCAGAGGAAACACCGCAAAATTAAAAAATGCAAAAACACTGAGTGTTGCCGCCACCATTGGGAAACAATTTGCAACAGGTCTTGAAGGCGTTTCTTTCGAACCACAAGCCCAACTGGTGTATCAACGTTTAATGTTTGACACCCTTGTCGATGTCGATAACTTAAAAATTGATATGAAAAATCCTCATCAATGGTTAGCACGAATTGGTGGACGTTTAACAAAAACAGTTTCCACTCAAAAGAACCGTCCTCTTTCTTTTTATGGAAAATTAAACCTTCTCAAAACCTTTGGGGATGATAGTACAATACAGATGGGCAAAGACTTTGACCTTGACACGACCGGAACTTCCCTTGAAGGAGGCGTTGGCATCAATGCGCAACTTTCTCAAAATCTCTCCCTTCATGGTGATGTTAGTTATCAACAAAAGCTGCAAAAAACCGGTATCTCTGGAGCAAGCTTTTCAGGTGGAATACGCTATAAGTTTTAAAGAAAAACTATAAAATAGCTATTCTATTCAATGTAACAAAAAGGCGGCATAATATGCTGCCTTTTTTATTCTGAACACTCTTTCATGAAAAAAATCGCTCGAATAGCTTTGTTGTTTATCCCCTAAAACACCATCTCCATTAAGAGTTATTGATTGATAAAGCTAGCTATTATTTCGGAAACATAGAAGCATATCAGATTGGATGCTTTCATCTCCCTCAAATAAAATGTTACAAAGCGCTTCATCCCCAAGTGAAAGAAAAATCTTCAGAAGAAACACCTAAAAAAGGCTATATCCAGCAGATTTTATTGATAAATCTTGCTTCATAAAATCCCCTGCCCTTTTTCTCAAGAAAAATGTCAGGTATTTTTATCTAAAATATGTCAAAAGCCCCAAATAATGAAATCCGCAACCTTTTAATAAAAGTACAATTTCTCATAAAAGTGCATTTTGAGACAATAGAAAGATAACAGTATTTAAAAAAAATAATAAAAAGCTCTTTCTTCGCACCCTTGCTCTGTTGATATTCCCTATTCTTTCAATCAACGAAGTTATTACCTCATCTGTAAGATTTCATTGAAACATCCCTGTACCATTTTAGGTAAACAATTTTGCAAAAGTTCATCCTCTCATATCCAGTTCATCTCACTAAAAGAAAATAGAACGACGGAAAAACGATCAAAGTCAATATAATAGAAATGAATTTTTAAGCGCCTTAAAAATAGAAAAATATTTGAAGACAGCTATTGACCATTAGAAAAGTTTTATAAAAAATTTCTTCTTTTTTTAAAAATAAAGCTTTGCACTTTTCAATAAAAAAATACCAAAAACTGTAAAAAAGAGCCTAACTAAAAATAAAACGGATGTTACAAAATAAAGAGAAGCTTTTCCGGAATATACAGCATTATTATCTTCTGTTATTTTTTACAAATTTAATGCTAAAAAAAACCAAAATAAAACCTCTAAACATAAAATTATAGGCACAAAAACAGGATAACACGATCAGACAAAGGATAGATGTTACAAGTCACTCGTATATTTCACAACTGTCCTTCTAAGAGGCTCTAATAGGATTGAAAATATCATAGCTCAAACACTATTCAGCAAATTCATGACTAAAAAATCCGACAATACCCTCTAGCTTTCAATGGTATTATGGAACATTTCCAGAAATTTAAAATGCACTTTTTCTTCTGTAAAATCAATCACACTCTTTCTTCTCTATGAGCGATAGGATCAATACTTGCTTCAAAAAACGCCTTTGTATAATCATGTTGCGCATGTAGATTACGCAATTCATCATTGCTAAGCTCTTCAAGAATAATTCCTTTATACATAATGCCAACACGTTCACAAATATGTGCAACAACAGCAAGATCATGGGATACCATCAAATAAGTAAGCTTTTTTCTCGCACGCAATGATTTCAATAAGTTTAAAATTTCAGCTTGTACGGATACATCCAATGCAGATGTTGGTTCATCAAGCAACAAAACCTCTGGCTCAATAATTAAAGCCCGTGCAAGAGCAATACGTTGACGCTGCCCTCCAGACAACTCATGAGGATAACGATAAAGAAATGAAGAATCCAAGCCAACGGCATCTAAAGCATCCTCCACTTTTTCTTTTTGATTATCCATACCATGGATTTTGAGAGATTCAGAAAGAACCGTATGGACCATTTTTCTGGGATGAAGCGAAGCATAAGGATCTTGAAAAACCATTTGAACACAGCGTAAAAAATCCTTACTTCTTTTTTTTTCAACTTCTTTTCCATCAAAAAGGAACGTTCCACTATAGTCTGGAATAAGCCCTACCAATGTATTCAAAATAGTTGATTTTCCACATCCAGACTCACCAATCAACCCATAAGCTTCACCACGCTTAATATGAAAATTAACATTTTTAACAACGGTTACAGCCTTGTGCCTATGCCCAAAAGTTACAGATAAATTAGACACATCAATAATATTCTCATAATTTGTCATGGAGAAACCTCCTCAACACCATTAACAATCGTAGGATTATATAACCAATCAGGATCACGCTCAGGAACAGCCAAAACATCAACAGGATTATCAAGCCGTGGCAAACTTGCGAGCAGAGCCTTCGTATAAGGATGACAAGCATGAGACAAATCAGAAGCAGGCAGCTCTTCCAACACACGGCCCGCATACATCACCAAGATACGATCACAAAAATCAGCAATCATATTCAAATCATGACTAATGAAAATAAGTCCGGTTCCAGACTTTGTTACAAGTTCATCTAATACAGATAAAACTTGTCGTCTAACCGTAATATCAAGTGCAGATGTTGGCTCATCAGCAATGATTAAATCCGGTTTTGGAATAAGCATCATTGCAATCATCACACGCTGTCCCATCCCCCCAGATATTTCATGCGGGAAGAGACGCATCACACGTTCAGGATTACGAATATGAACAGATTCCAACATAGAGATGGTTCTCTCCCGTGCTTCAGCTTTTGAAACTCGGTAATGAATACGGTAAGCCTCCATAATCTGTTCCCCAATCCTTATTAAGGGATTAAGTGAATATTTGGGGTCCTGTAAAATCATTGAAATACGTTTCCCTCGGATTTTTCGCATCTGAGGTTCACTGGCCGTCAATAAATCGACATCTTCAAAGCGCATTTTTTTTGCTTTAACAATGGCTGATTTTGGACTAAGCTTCAGTATTGCACGCCCAGTCATCGACTTTCCAGATCCGGATTCACCAACAATTCCAATTTTTTCTTTTCCGACAGAAAAGCTAACACCGCGCACAACTTCTGAAAGTCCACGTGTTGTCGGAAAAGAAATACGTAAATCTTCTACTTCTAATAATTTATTACCCATTGCGCGGATCCAATACATCACGAAGACCATCACCTAAAAGATTGAAAGCAAGGCTTGCAAATAATATTGCACAGCCTGGTATTGCCGCCAACCACCAATTTGTCATCATAAATTCCCGTCCTGAGGAAAGCATCGCTCCCCACTCAGGACTTGGAAGTTGCGCTCCCAACCCCAAAAATCCAAGACCAGCAGCTGTTAAAATAATTCCAGACATATCTAAAGTTAATCGTACAATCACTGAAGGAATACACATGGGAGCAACATGAAACAAAATAATTCTCCAAGCAGAAGCCCCTTGCAAGCGAACGACAGAAACATAATCAGAAGAACGTATCGTCAAAGTCTCAGCACGCGCTAAACGTGCGATTGGTGGCCATGCTGCAATTGAAATTGCAATAGAAGCATTTTCAATCCCAGGACCCAATGCGGCTGAAAAGGCGAGAGCTAAAATCAAACCTGGAAAAGCAAGAAAAATATCGACAATGCGCATGAGCACAGTATCAACCCATCCCCCCATATAACCAGAGACAGTCCCAACAATAAGCCCTATTGGACCGACAATAATTGTTGTAAGAAAAACAACATAAAGAGTAATCCGAGAACCAAAAACAAGACGACTAAAAATATCACGTCCTAATTCATCGGTCCCAAAATAATGCGCCATAGAGGGGGGCTGCAACCGATGACCCAGATCATTGCTAAGAAAATCATGCGTAGCAATCCAAGGCGCAAAAAGTGCACATATGATAATGATACAAATAATAAGCAGACCAAATACAGCCGAGAAGTTATGAAAAAACTTAACCAGCGCGTGATAAACTCTTTGTAGGTTCGCTTGAATGATGGACCGTGGAACAGGATCATTTAACCAAGAACCCAAAGAAGATGATGATTGTGATTTTTGATGATTACGAGCTGTCATATTCAACGTGTCCTTGGATCAAAAATGCGATAAAGCAAATCAGAAAATAAATTAATGGCAACAAAGATAAAGCCTACAAGTAAAGTACACCCGACAACGGCATTCATATCTCCAGCGAGAAGAGCATTTGTCAAATAATGTCCAAAACCAGGCCAAGCAAAAACGGTCTCTGTCAAAACAGCCCCTTCTAATAAAAAAGCATAAGAAAGTGCAACAACGGTAATAACTTGAACAGCAGCATTGCGAAAGGCATGCCCCCAAACCGTCCGCGCCCACGATAATCCCTTTACACGTGCCGTAATGATATATTCCTGATTGAGCTGTTCAATCATAAACCCACGAGTCATCCGACTAATATAAGCCATCGCACCAAAAGCTAAGATCAAAGCAGGCATAATAATGTGACTAAAGACATTGCCAAAAGCCTCCCACTGTCCTTGAGTTGCGGTATCCCAAAGAAAAAATCCTGTTTTGGGTTCAAAAGAATATTCATAAAGAAAATCAAGTCGCCCTGGACCACCGACCCAATTAAGCTTGGCGTAAAATATTAACAACGCCATAAGCCCAAGCCAAAATGTCGGCGTAGAATAACTCAAAAGTGTAAAAACACGGACAACATAATCAATAAATGAATCGCGATACATTGCGGCAAAAACACCAAAGGGAATTCCAAGAGTTGTGCCAATAACAATAGCAACAGTTGCAAGCTCTAACGTTGCAGGAAACACGCGCATAATATCAGCTAAAACAGGACGCCCAGATGTTAAAGCATCTCCAAAGTCAAATAAAAATACATTCTGAAGATACTTCCAATACTGAACAATCAACGGCTTATCAAGACCCAGCTTATAATACATGGCATCATAAGCTTCCTGACTAATATTATCACCAAGAATAGACAGAACTGGATCGAGAGGAAGTAGATGACCAAGAAAAAAAGTAATCGTCACCAACCCAAGCAATGTGATAAAAACTGAAATAAGCAGCTTTAATCCTTTGAACAAAAAATCCCATACAAATAATCTTTTTTGTTTTTCTGATACGGCTCTTTCAGTCTCTGAAAGCGACAAAACCATTATAAAAATCCCCTCTGTAGCGATAAAACATAAAGCAAATACCTCTTTTTATATAACGAAACAACCTCTTATTAAGCATGTTCTAAAATCCTTCTCTATAACATGCCTCTTTTTTTATTTTTCTGCTTCATTGTAATAAAGTCTGTAAGTGTTCCAAACCCATTTTTTGACATCAGGTCCCATGCCAACGGTATAATATGTCTGAAATAAATAAACCATAGGACCATGCTCTAGCACATAATGTTGTAAAGTACGATATTGCATAATGCGCTTATTAGGATCTTGCTCAAACAAAGCATCCATCACCATTTTATTAATATTTTCATCATAATATCCAGCGCGCCAAGCCAAATACATATTGTGTTTTTTTGTAAAGGTTGGATCAGGATTAAACACGTGATTTAATGAAGCAGGATGTCCATCAGGGTCAGCACTCCCCCACCCCATAAGGGCAGTATCATAATTTCCACCACGCACACGGCCCAATAATTGATTTTGAGCCATTTTTTCAAGTGTCAGCTCAACACCGATTTTGTGTGCATTGGCTTGAATAGACTGCGCAACAGAGGACATATAACTAAGACTTCCAACTAAAAGATTAGCCTTAAAACCGTTAGGATAACCAGCCTGTGTAATCAACTGTTTTGCTTTTTTCAAATCTAACTTAAAAGGCAAACCTTCTTTTTCATCCAAAGCCCCCGGAACACCCAAGGACATATAAGTTGCCCGAGGAATAGCAATCCCCTTCAAAACAGTTTTTCCAAGACCTTCATAATCAACCAAATAACGAAGAGCCAATCTGACCTTTTCATTCGCAAAAATTTTATTTTTATTGTTCAGTGATAAATAAATAATCTGCGGGCGCAAAACACGACTAATTTTGATCGGACCGCCTTTTTTTTCAATATCTAAAATATCCTCGGAAGAAAGATCCCGCGCTATATCGACATCACCTTTTTCCAAAAGAAGTCTTTGACTTGCTGAATCTCCTACATGCTGTACAACAATATGCTTAATTTTAGGAACATTCCCCCAATAATGCTGTGTAGCCTCTAACACAACTTTATCCCCTGGAGACCAGCTTGCCAATTTATAAGGTCCAACACAAGCCGAATGTGTCGCTAAATACTTATTCCCCATATCCCCGTTAATACTCTGCGCTTCAAGTGTTTTCCGATCAAGCAGAGCAGAAGCATAAGACTGTCCAATAACAGTCAATATCAGCTGAGTAGGATAAGGTTTGTCTAATTTTAATTGTAAAGTTTTATCATCAAGAGCCTGAATATTTGTTTCGGCATTATCTTTGCTAAATCCATAATCCATTAAAGATTGAGCATAACTCAATCCTAATTTAATAATCCGTCGCATTGACCATGCCAGATCTTGCGCTGTTGCTACCCTTCCATCATCAAATTTCAAATCATCACGAAGATGAAAAACTATTCTTTTGCCATTATCTAAAACGTCCCAAGATTTTGCCATAGCAGGACGAATTTTTGTAGGATCATGCTCATCATACTGCACAAGCGCACTGCAAATATTTGTCAATAACTCACTCGTCACAACCTCAACGGTTTGTGCTGGATCAAATCCACTAATTGAATCAATATTCCATGCCATCACCAATACATCTTTAGATGAAGCACTAAATGCTGATGCTATAGCGCTATTTAAAAAGCCTATTGTACTTAATAAAATACAAATTCTTTTCAACATTCTTTTTTCCCCATTTTATCGCTTCCTGTTGTATTCTTGTACCTCTTCACACAACATAATTGTGATTTTGCTCTTTTATCTTTTAAACAGCATAGTATCAAACATCAACTTTATTTAACCAAACCAAACATCTAAAAATACTTCTCTCATACAGCAGTCTATTACTTAGAATACTAAGAATTCATATGACCTTAAACAAAGATTCCTCCTCCGAATATACCTATCCCATCTATCAACAGCTTCAATCATATACGGCCCCACACAAATGCATTCTTTTAAAAAAACTGAAAAGCTTTTACACAGGAGAATATTTGCATCACGTAATTATGATCAAACTCTTTTTGCCTAGACAGCATTATAGACATACTTATTTTTCAATTTTACTATAGAAAACACGGGGAGCACTATTCCAAACCCATTTTTTGACATCCGGCGTCATCGCAACAACATCATATTTCTGAAAAATAAAAGCATAAGGACCTTTTTGCATAAACTCACGTTGTAAATCAGCATAAAGCTGTGCCCGCTTTTTCGGATCTTTTTGAAACAATGCCTCTTCAACCTTTTTATTCATCTCTTCATCAAAATACCCACTCTTCCAACTAGGATAAGCTGTATTTCGAGCCTCAAACCGATTATCCGGATTATAAACAAGGCGTGAAGCCATGGTATGTGGATCGGCAGAATCATTATTCCATCCGATAAAAGCTGTATCAAAAGCCCGTGCATTTACCTTTGAAAATAACTGCGTCCCAGCCATACGTTCAATTTTAAGATGCACTCCTGCCTGCGCAGCACTATCCTGGATTGATTGAGCAATCAACAAAGCATAAGGCGTATTGGAGACCAAAAAATTGACTTCAAATCCATTCGGATAACCCGCCTCTGCTAAAAGTTTCTTGGCTTTTTGAACATTAAATTTAAAGGGTTGCCCTTCTTTTTCATCTAAAGCCCCAAAATTGCCAATAGGAATAAAACTTGACCGCGGAATACCAATCCCTTTGAGAAGTTTTTTGCCAAGTCCTTCATAATCTATAAGATAGTGCATGGCCAAACGCACTTTTTCCTTCGCAAAAATGGGATTTGTCATATTAAATGCCCAATACATCATTGTTGGCACGAGGACTTCTTCAGTTTTAACATTTGTTGTTTTTTTCAAGTCTGTCAGATCTTCAGGGGTCAAGTTACGTGCAACATCAATATCGTGCTTTTGCAACAACAAACGTTGTGTTCCAGGCTCTGCAACATGGCGAATGAGAATCTGTTTCAGCTTCGGTGCCTCTCCCCAATAATGGGAACTAGCACGCAACAAAATAGCCTCTCCAGGACGCCAGCTTTTTAACTGATAAGGGCCAACACACGCAGCATGAGCCTTCAAATAATGATTGCCCAAATCACCATTTTTTTCATGTTTCATAATCGTCTTACGATCAAGCAAAGCGGTCGCACGACTTGCCACAATATTATTAAGAATGAGCTCTGCTGGATAAGGTTTCTCAAACTTCATCACCACCGTTTTCTTATCCGGAGCTTGCAGCGCCTCATCAACATTTTTTTCTACAATGCCATATTCATTAAAAATGGCCGCATTCGCCATCTTTAATTTGACAATCCGCTTCATGCCCCAAACAAGATCATGGGCGTTGGCTAATCTGCCATCATTAAACTTCAAACCATCACGCAAATGAAAGGTAATCACTGTGCTATGATCATCCCCTGAAACATCCCAATGCGTTGCTAATGCTGGAACGATTTTTGCTGGATCATCTGTCGCTGTGCTAACCAAATTATCACAGACATTGTAAATAATTTCACTTCCATAAACATCGCTAATTTGCGCGGGATCAAACGTACTGATTGCATCAAGATTCCAAGCCATGACAAGCGTATTCGCCGGTGTTTTTGCTTCAACCTGTTGTGTCACCATTCCCAGTGCCATAAGAACAGAAACAAGGCTACTGCTCCTTTTTAAGATTTTTCTTTTCAAGTTCATAAACTTTCCCCTCTATTTTTATCAATATTGTTATCAATGAATGACACCAAAATGACAGGTAAATTTATAATCATAAAGAACAAACTTGTGATTATAAAAATGAAACAAAGACGTTCTCATCACCTATACACAGTCATCTTATTTTTAATTTCATCAACTTTATAAATTCCCATCCCACTTTATAAGTCCATTGACTGATTGTCTCAATCAAACCATAGTAAACATGCCAATATATGGTACCAACTAATATTACCTTTTTTCATAATCACTCTTTGCACACGACAATGTACTTTATATTAGGTGCTTTATATCAACCCCGCGCTTTATCTGCCCCCCATTCCATTCATCATCAAATGATAAACCTTGTAAGTCCCTCCAAAAAACAGTAATCTTTTAAAAAGACAATCATTGCATAAAATTTTATGACATTGCGCAAAGTTTTATGAACGCACTATTTTTATTCCTTTTCTATTTCTTTAAGTTGTATTTAAAAATAAAATACGTAAACTTTAAAAGTCATTTCCCCCTTAGATACTCATTTTCAAGATACCAGACATCTTTACGCCATGATCAAAACTGTATTAAAACGATAGAAAAATATTAAGAAAATATCTTCTCTAAAACTCTTCCTCTTACAAAAATCTGCTTAAGCTTTTGAACATTAAGTATCAAAATTTTTCCTACCAAAAAGGCTAAACGCCTTAACAAAGAAAAATGAATAATGAGAAAACTACTTCTTCCAAATTTTATCTTCTGAGAGATAAAGCTTACAATAAAACTTGTAACAAAAGAAGATCCATTAAAATAGTCTCCCTCATTGATAAAAACAAAATTCATGAGATGATTTTTCCCAAAAACATAACGAATATAAATCCTTCTAAACTTTAGTATACTTTATTGCTTTTCCGTAATTGCTTTTCCGTAACAAAAATAGAATAAAAAGCAACACACCGTCACAAAACCTTCGTTTGCAACAGCCCAATACAGAGATTCAACGAAGCAATGCAGTGGATACAAGTGCGATTGAGCTTAAGTATCCTCCCCAAAACTGCTGCTTACACGCAGCAAAACTCCTCTCTAATAGGGAAAACTTATCAGATAATAAAACCTAACACAAGAAGCTTAAGTTATTTAACATCAATTTTTCATTATTGCGTTTTGTTTTAGAGTGCCTAAGCAAGTCTTGGACAATCAATCACCACGCAAATAAATCAATCCTCATACAATCAAAGCAAAATACGACAATGCAACAGTAACACCCCAGCTAAAAACGACTTTGCATTCATCAATAAACATGAATAAAATATTGATGACTTCATTATAACGATCGGCTTATAACAATGTCATTAACAAAAATGCAAATATCTCTTCTAAGCCATTTCAAATACCAAACGTGTGCACAACATGGAGGGATGCAGAATATGGAATGGTGCAGACACATTCCTTCATAAGCACACGAAAGTGGTGTGCAATAACTTCATCGTTATAGCATTCATAAGCCCTATTGCTAAATGAAAACATTATATTTTTTAAGAAAGCACATGAATTAGCAACTAGGTAATATCCTGTTTGACCAATAAAATATCATCATTATCTAACGCCAGATACATAAAAACTCAAGATATCACTCTTTTTTATTTTTACATCTGTTTTTTCATCCTCAAAATTATACTTTATTTTATCATTTTGATTTCCAGCAACAGTAGAGAAAATCATCATTATGGTATCATTTATATCATTCAGATATCTTATGTCGCAGTGTTATCTGTACATTTATATCATTCAATTATTATTCTCTTGATCATTGCCCTTGATAAGAGAAAATTTGCCAATTTATCGACAAAAACACCCTTCAAGATGATCATTGACAATCCCGATAGACTGCATAAAAGCATAACAAATCGTGGGACCAACAAATGTCCATCCGCGTTTTTTTAAATCTTTAGAAAGACGAAGAGAGGCAGGGGTTGTAGGATGAGCTGATAGTGTTTGAAAATCTATCTTTTCATAACGCTCCGATTGTGGTGGTTTAAAAGACCAAAAATAGTGAGACAAACTTCCCCACTCTGTTATAATTTCCTGTGCTCTGAGTGCATTATTAAGCACTGAACGAATTTTCCCTTGATGACGCACAATTCCTTTATTCTGCATCAACATTTGCACCTTTAGCGCATCATAATGAGCAATCTTTTCAAAATCAAAATCATCAAATGCAATGCGAAAAGAAGGGCGTTTTTTTAAAATCGTCAACCAAGAAAGCCCCGCTTGAAAACCTTCAAGAGAAATTTTTTCAAACAAAGGAATATCCTCAAAAACAGGTTTACCCCATTCGTTATCATGATAAGCACAATAAAGAGGATCCGTTCCAGCCCATGCGCAACGAACTTTTCCATCCCCCCCCTTAAGAAGCCCTTCTGCCAGCATTAAATTCACCCTATTAAAAGAGAGTTCCTTGGTCATCGCTTGGTGACTTTATTTTTTTGTGTTTTGAATGTTTTGCAGAAACAGACTCTTTTGTTGCAACAGTGATATCCCCATCAAAAAAGCGTAAATTTACTTGTCCATTTTCAGGCAACTGCGCTAGCCGTTTAATGGGCTTCTGATCTTGCCCTAAAGCCAAAACAAAACCACGCTCTAAAATATTCTGATAAGAAGTGCTTTTTAAAAGCCTGCATGCCAACTCTAATGCCGCGCGTTGTCTTTCCACACTGCGCACAAAAGCACGCTGAAGACGCGCCGTATATTCTTCTGTATGGCGTTGTGCTTTTTCACTATTTAACAAACGTGGCGAAAGACGGAGCTGAAGAGCATGAAAAGAAAAACGTTTTTTATCGTAGCTCACACAAAGAGCACGCTGTAATCGACTTGAAATTTCATCAAAACCACGCCGCGGTAGTGCAAAAAGTTGGTCGACAGTGGGAAGCCCTCGTCTGGCAGCACGCAACTTTTGTTGATGAAAATCAAAAGAACGTGCAAATCCTTTACGCAAACGTGCCCCAAGGGATGCAACACTTACTTCAAGATCAAGCTTGACAGGAACAGCCTTTTCTGCCGCTCCTGTAGGGGTTGGAGCACGCCAATCAGCGACATAATCAATCAAAGTCCAGTCTGTTTCATGCCCAACGGCAGAAATAACTGGGAGCTTAGAAGCATAAACAGCACGAACAACAGCTTCATCATTAAACCCCCACAAATCTTCTAAACTTCCCCCTCCCCGTGCAACAATAAGCAGATCTGGTTTTGGAATGTGTCCTCCTGCGTCAAGAGCATTAAAACCTTCAACAGCAGCAGCCACTTCACTCCCACTTGTTTCCCCCTGAACACGGACAGGCCAAACCAAAATATGTAACGGAAAACGGTCAGATATACGATGAATAATATCCCGAATAACAGCGCCCGTTGGTGATGTTACAACACCTATAACGCGAGGCATATAAGGCAAAGGCTTTTTCTTTGTCTCATCAAATAAGCCTTCTTCTGCAAACTTTTTCTTACGGTTTTCAAGCAGAGTCATCAAAGCACCAACTCCTGTTGGTTCAAGAGCCTCAATGACAATTTGATATTTCGATGACCCTGGATACGTTGTTAGTTTTCCGACAGCAACGACTTCCATCCCTTCTTCAGGAGGAAATTTAAGCTTGTCCATGACCCCACGCCAAATAACAGCCTCCAGCCGTGCCTTGTCATCTTTTAAAGCAAAGTAAGCATGCCCCGAAGCATGGGCCCCACGATACCCTGAGATCTCACCACGCACCCGTACATACCCAAACTTCTCTTCAACAACGCGCTTTAAAGCCCCCGCTATTTCTGAAACAGTAAATTCTGCGACATTTGTTGCAACTGTTTTTTCATCAAACAAACTCACCATTTTTGAACTCACTACATCCGTTTCTGTGAAGCCTTTAAAAACTCTGAATCTTTAACCTTTTGATGTATATTTTATCTCAATACCCATAACACCAAATCGGATACCTCTTAGCTTTAAAGCAATTATGAGAATTATCAATAATACCTAAAACCATTTCATGGAAATTTATAAAGCATTCTTCTCGCTTATAAAATATAAAAAGTACCAACGACAGTTGAAACATTCAATCTTAACATCTATACAAACACAGCTTTTATCCAAATACAGCTTGCATAAGAATAGAAACTCTTTCTAAAGAGAATGTCTTAAAATTAAAATTTTCTACAAAACAAGAACAATCGATCAGCGATAAAATTCAACGTATTGCAAATTGCTTTGATGCTTTGCAATACGTCAAATATATCGTGATCATGCTTTTTTATGTTTTATAAATTTGATCTTTTTTTATTTTTCAATTTTACTATAAAAAACACGGGGCGCACTATTCCAAACCCACTTTTTGACATCCGGCGTCATCGCAACAACATCATATTTCTGATAAATAAAGGCATAAGGGCCGCTTTGCATCAATTCGCGTTGTAAGTCAGCATAAAGCTGTGCCCGCTTTTTCGGATCTTTTTGAAACAATGCCTCTTCAACCTTTTTATTCATCTCTTCATCAAAATACCCACTCTTCCAACTAGGATAGGCTGTATTTTTCGCCTCAAATCGATTATCTGGATTATAAACAAGGCGTGAAGCCATGGTATGCGGATCTGTAGACCCGCTACTCCAGCCGATAAAAGTCGTATCAAAAGCCCGAGCAGCCACTTTTGAAAACAATTGCGTCCCTGCCACACGTTCAATTTTTAGATGCACCCCAGCCTGCGCAGCACTGTCTTGGAGCGATTGAGCAAGAGCTAAAGTATAAGGCGTATTGGAAACGAGAAAATTAGCTTCAAATCCATTTGGATAACCCGCCTCTGCTAAAAGTTTTTTGGCTTTTTGAATATCAAGTTTAAAGGGTTGCCCTTCCTTTTCATCCAAAGCCCCAAAGTTGCCAAGAGGAATAAAACTTGCCCGTGGAATACCTATCCCTTTGAGAAGTTTCTTGCCAAAACCTTCATAGTCTATGAGATAACGCATCGCCAAGCGTACTTTTTCCTTTGCAAAAATGGGATTTGTCATATTAAATCCCCAATACATCATGGTTGGCACCAACACCTTTTCAACTTTAACATCTGTTGTTTTTTTCAAGTCTGCCAGATCTTCAGGGGTCAAATTACGCGCAACATCAATATCGTGCTTTTCCAATAACAAACGTTGTGTTCCAGGCTCTGCAACATGACGAATAAGAATCTGCTTCAGCTTCGGTGCCTCTCCCCAATAATGGGAACTAGCACGCAACAAAAGAGCTTCTCCAGGACGCCAACTTTTTAACTGATAAGGACCAACACAAGCAGCATGACTCTTCAAATACAGATTGCCTAAATCGCCATTTTTTTCATGTTTCATAATCGTCTTACGATCAAGCAAAGCTGTTACGTGATTTGCAATAACATTATTAAGAATAAGCCCCGCTGGATAAGGCTTATCAAATTTTATGACGACTGTTTTATCATCCGGAGCTTGCAGCGCCTCATCAATATTTTTTTCCACAATTCCATATTCATTAAAAGTTGCCGCGCTGGCCATCTTTAATTTAACAACCCGCTTCATGCCCCAAACAAGATCATGGGCGTTAGCGGGTCTGCCATCATTAAACTTTAAACCGTCACGCAAATGAAAGGTAATCACCGTACTGTGATCATCGCCTGAAACATCCCAATGCGTAGCTAATACCGGAACGACTTTTGCTGGATCATTTGTCGAAGTAGTGACCAAACTATCACAAACATTTTCAATAATCTCATTGGCATAAATATCATTGCTTTGCGCCGGATCAAGCGTACTGATTGCATCAAGATTCCAAGCCATGACAAGCGTATTTGCCGGTGTTTTGGCTTCAACCTGTTGTGCAACCATTCCCAGTGCCATAAGAACAGAAACAAGACAGCTGCTCCCTTTTAATATTTTTTTCTTCAAGCTCATAAGTTTTTCCTCTTAATGTTTATTGTATTTCCCCACACAACAAAATCACGTAAAATAATGAGATTAGACGCGCCATAGGCTCTGCAAGATAAACATGATGAGCACTTTTACCCCTTACTCATTATCCTTTTGTCCTTGTACACCTGTTCACCTATAGGATACCCCCAAACCTACACAGGAAAACGCTCCGCCAGACAAACATTCCAATAGACAATGGATGATTATAGACAATGGATGATCCCCCATAAGAGAGCCTATTAATGATATAACCCACCATTTAAAGACGATAAAACCAAGATTTCTTCTCTCTTGTTGAGCAAACGTATCTCTTCTTTCTTCCCGTATTTTTCTCTTTTAACGTCTTTTACATTTTTTAAATATCGTCAAAGCATGCTCCCTGTGGGCTCAAGCGCTTAATAACAAACAGTCTTCATAATCATTTGATGTTTCGATAAAGTAGAAAATTTCGTCACCCCACCAAGTTGCGCAACTTCTATCCCTTTCAAAAAGGGATTTCAAATCTTTTCATTGCTTACCATAAAATAACCTCCTCCCCGCAAAATAATGGCTTCAAATATGCACCGTAGCAGCTTTCAAAGTAAAAGAAAATATGGGCAGCATAAAAACCTGATATTCCTCGTATCCCCCCATAACAAAACTTTTCTTACAACATTGCAAAATCTTTGTGCCTTTAGAAAAGTTCAATTATGTGACATATGTTGCACTAATCTTTTCAGCAAATAAATTGATCCCTTTTCAATTCAGAGAAATTGAAATCTTCACCCCACAAAATACCGCTTTGAATGAGAATGAAAAATCTCTCTTAAGATGGACGATCTTGATAAGACGTGAAACAACATATCCCTCTCTTAATTTACAATCTTCGACGTCTTGCAAAATGTTAAAATCTATACAAAACGTCGAAGATATCATGACGATGTTTTTTATGCTTTACAAATAAAAATTATTTTTCAATGTCCGCATAAAAAATACGGGGTGCACTATTCCACACCCATTTTTTGACATCAGGTGTCATCGCGACAATATTATATGTCTGATAGATAAAAGCATAAGGGCCTTTTTGCATAAAATCACGTTGTAAATCAGCATACATTTGTGCTCGTTTCTGTGGATTTTTTTGAAAGAGGGCTTCCCTTACCTTCTTATTCATATCTTCATCAAAATAACCATGGCACCAACTAGGATAGCCTGTGTTTTTAGCCTCAAACCGATTATCCGGATTTAAAATAAAACGTGCAGCCATGGTATGGGGATCGGCAGAAGAATTATTCCATCCGATAAAAATTGTATCAAACCCCCGTGCATAAAGTTTTGAAAACAACTGTGTCCCGATAAAATGCTCAATTTTAAAACGCACACCTATTTTTTTTGCATTATCTTGGATAGACTGAGCAATAGGCAACGCAAAAGGATAAGGAGATTTTCCTGCAAAAATATTAGCCTCAAAACCATCGGGATAACCTGCTTCTATTAAAAGCTGCTTGGCTTTTTTTAAATCAAGTTTAAAAGGTTGTCCTTCTTTTTCATCCAAAGCCCCAAAATTGCCAAGAGGAATAAAGCTTGCCCGTGGAATACCAACATCTTTAAGAAGCGTTTTTCCCAAAGCATCATAATCGATAAGATAGCGCATGGCCAAACGCACTTTTTCATTGGCAAAAATAGGATTTGTCACATTGAAGCCCCATACGATCAGAGAGGGAGCCAATATTTTTTCAACCTTAATATCTGTTGTTGCTTTCAGGTCTGCTATATTCTCTGGCGTTAAATTACGTGCCACATCAATATCGTGTTTTTCCAACAACAAACGCTGTGTTCCAGGCTCAGCAATATGACGAATAAGGATCTTCTTCAATTTTGGTGCCTTTCCCCAATAATGGGAACTTGCACGCAATAAAATCCCTTCTCCAGGACGCCAACTTTCTAACTGATAAGGACCAACACAAGCAGCGTGACTGGCCAAATAGCGATTTCCCATATCACCATCTTTTTCGTGTTTCATCAGTGTCTCACGATCAAGCAAAGCAACAGTACGATTAGTGGAAATATTGCTCAAAATAAGCTCTGCTGGATAAGGTTTATCAAATTTCATCACCACTGTCTTATCATCGGGTGCTTGAAAAGCCTCATCAACATTTTGTTCTGTGATGCCATATTCATTAAAAGTTGCCGCATTAGACAGCTTCAATTTGACAACCCGTCTCATCCCCCAAACAAGATCATGAGCACCGGCAGGCCGACCATCATTAAATTTCAAATCATCACGCAAATGAAAAGTAATCACCGTACTCTGGTCGTCGCTTACAACATCCCAACTCTTTGCCAAAGAAGGAACAACTTTAGCGCCATCATCTTTGGCAGTATCAACCAAATTATCACAAACATTGACAACAATTTCAGCGCCATACCGATCATTGAGCTGTGCAGGATCAAAATTACTGATTGCATCAAGATCCCAAGCCATCACAAGCGTATCGGCCGGTGTTTTTGCTTCAACCTGTTGCACAAATATCCCCAATGTCATAAGAGCAGAAACAAAAAAACGGCTCCTTTTCAATATATTTTTCTTAAAGTTCATAGACTTTTCCTTTAAAGTTTATTGTATAAATTTCCCTTGGCCATAGGAGCGCGCAAAAATAAAAAGATCAGACTTGGGAAAGACATCTCCTAAAGATAAAATAGCAAAGCCTTCAAGCAGCAGAAACAACCCCCTTTAAGCAGTACTTGTCAGCTAAAGCAAAACAGACAACAAAGATCTGCTAAACACGGAAATCTGCTAAACAATGCGTGATCGCACAAATGACAGCGCCCATTTGTAATGTCAGCACACCTGAAACTTTGAACATACAAACCAGAGAACTTCCTTGATCGCATCAAACAAAACTTCTGCTTTAAAAGTCTTTTTACGATTTTCTAAAAAGAGTCTTGAGAACACAAATTTCCGTTGCTTTAAAAGCCTTCAAAGCCCCTTTGATATTTTGCCAATCCTTATAAGCATCATTCCCAACAATGGACACTCCCCTCCCTCCTCATATAGAAATTTGAGCATTTCCATATGAACCTATACAGAGGATAATCTCCAACATTTTATCATTTTTTAAGGAAAGCTGGTATCATTTGAAGCATCAGCTCCACAACAACCTCATATTCCCCCAACGCACCTACATATAATTCATTTTTTCTCAACAGCACATTTTAAGGTTCCCCGCTTTTTCTATAAAATACTAAACTCTGCTTATATTCAGTGTGCTCGTTTCTTTAACAAACAAATTCATTATTTTTTACTTCACTTAAGTTTTTTTACTTCACTTAAGATGGAAATCTCCAATCTTAATATCTACCTATGTAAATTTCATCGATACAGATAGACCCTACGTTAAACGGCAGTATCTTCCGCATTATTTTATAATGCATTTGACCGATAAACTTCGATATTTTGCAAAGCTTTTAAGCCTTATGCAAAACACCGAAGATATCATCATCATATTCATTGTTGTATATAACAACAGTTGAAAACATGCTTATTTTTCAATGTCATTATAAAAAATACGGGGTGCACTATTCCACACCCATTTTTTGACATCAGGTGTCATCGCGATAATACTATATGTCTGATAAACAAAAGCAAAAGGTCCTTTTTGCATAAAATCACGCTGCAAATCAGCATACATTTTTGACCGTTTTTTGGGGTCTTTTTCAAACAATGCATCCTGAACCTTTTGATTCATATCTTCATCAAAATAGCCATGGCACCAACTAGCATAGCCTGTATTTTTAGCCTCAAACCGATTATCCGGATTGAAAACAAGACGTGAAGCCATGGTATGCGGATCGGCAGAATCGTTATTCCATCCCATAAAAATTGTATCAAAATTCCGTGCATAAAGTTTTGAAAACAACTGTGTCCCGACAAAATGTTCGATATTAAAGCGCACACCTATTTTTTTTGCATTGTCTTGGATAGACTGAGCAATAGGCAACGCAAAAGGATAAGGAGATTTTCCTGCCAAAATATTAGCCTCAAAACCATCTGGATAGCCTGCTTCTGTTAAAAGCTGCTTGGCTTTTTTTAAATCAAGTTTAAAGGGTTGCCCTTCTTTTTCATCCAGAGCCCCAAGATTACCAAGAGGAATAAAGCTTGCCCGTGGAATACCAACATCTTTAAGAAGCGTTTTTCCAAGAGTATCGTAATCGATAAGATAGCGCATGGCCAAACGCACTTTTTCATTGGCAAAAATAGGATTTGTCACATTGAAACCCCACATGATCACAGAGGGTGCCAATACTTTTTCAACCTTAATATCTGTTGTTTCTTGGAGATCTTTGATATCTTCTGGCATCAAATTACGCGCAACATCGATATCGTGTTTTTCCAACAACAAACGTTGTGTTCCAGGCTCAGCAATATGGCGAATAAGAATTTGCTTTAATTTTGCTGGCTCTCCCCAGTAATGGGAACTTGCACGCAACAAAATTGCCTCTCCAGAACGCCAGTTCACTAATTGATAAGGACCAACACAAGCAGCGTGACTTGCCAAATAGCGATTTCCCATATCACCATCTTGTTCGTGTTTCATAATGGTTTCACGATCAAGTAAAGCAGCAAGACGAACAGAAGCCATATGACTAAGGATAAGCTGTGCTGGATAAAGCTTATCAAATTTCATCACCACTGTCTTATCATCGGGGGATTGAAGAGTAGAATCAACATTTTCTTCAGTAATTCCATATTCGTTAAACATTGCCGCTGCAGACAATTTTAACTTAACAATCCGCTTCATACTCCAAACAAGATCATGAGCACCAGCAGGACGACCATCATCAAATTTCAAACCATCACGCAAATGAAAAGTAATGACTGTCCCCTGGCCATCATCTGAAATATCCCAACTTTTTGCCAAAGAAGGAACGACTTTAGCAGCATCATTTTTCGCGGAATCAACCAGATTATCACAAATATTGCTAATAATTTCATTGGCATGACGTTCATTGATCTGCGCAGGATCAAACGTATCTATTGCATCAAGATTTAAAGCCATCACAAGCGTATCAGCCGGTGTTGTTGCTGAAACTTGTTGTACAAACATCCCCAATGCCATAAGAGCAGAAATAAAAGAACTGCTCCTTTTCAATATATTTTTCTTAAAGTTCATAGACTTTTCCTTTTAACGTTTATTATATAATTTCCTCACGCAACACGAACTTGCTTAATAATAAAATTAAACAAACCATGAGATCCTAAAAACACAGTTTTAAAACCTTCAATTTCCCTCTTGCCAACCAGTCTCTTTTGCCCATAAACACCTCTAGGATAACAAAAAAAACATAAGAGAAAACAATGTGATAAATAATCACCCATCACAAAACAACTTCATCGCATCTTCTCTTCATGGTGTCCTAACATCTCACCATTGAAGACTCCCAACAAAGTTTTCGTCTTTGTTTTGTTGGCAAACTTATCTCTGCTTTCTTTTGCATTCTTTAATATCATTAAAGCATTCCCCTCTATTGGCCCAAAAGCCTTCATTATAATTTGACGTTTTGATAACACAGGAAAATTCGGCAACTTGCCACGTACAACAACTTTTATTCCTTCGTTCAAAAGAAAAGTTGAATTTTTTGCTTCTCCCTGAAACACATCTTCCATCTGCCTCTCATCACCTTTCAGAAGCAAAAGGAAATATGCGCCTCATAAAAAACTGATATTTCCGCGTATAAACAAAACCTTTTTCCATATTGCAAAGTCTTTGCATCTTCAGCGCGACTACATTATGCCACATATGTTGCACTGATTTTTTGTTGCACTGATTTTTTTTGCCAATAAATTGATAACCTTTCACTGCAAGGACTATGTTCAATCTCCACATCCACGCAAATACATCTTTCGTGAAAATGAAACATCACCGTTCAATGAGTTATGTCAAAAATATTTAACAATACGAATTAATTACGATCTTCGACGTCTTGCAAAACTCGAAAATTTATGCAAAACGCCGAATAGATCATGACAAGCTTTTTATGTATTTGACAGCATTATAGACACACTTATTTTTCAATTTTACTATAAAAAATATGGGGTGCACTATTCCAAACCCACTTTTTAACACTCGGCGTCATCGCAACAACATCATATCTCTGATAAATAAAGGCATAAGGACCCTTTTGCATCAATTCGCGTTGTAAATCAGCATATATTTGCGCCCGCTTTTTCGGATCTTTTTGAAACAATGCCTCTTCAACTTTTTTATTCATCTCTTCATCAAAGTACCCATGCTGCCAACTAGGATAAGCTGTATTTTTCGCCTCAAACCGATTATCTGGATTATAAACAAGGCGTGAAGCCATGGTATGTGGATCCGCAGAATCATTATTCCATCCGATAAAAGTCGTATCAAAAGCCCGTGCATTTACCTTTGAAAACAACTGCGTCCCTGCCACACGTTCAATTTTAAGACGCACCCCTGCCTGCGCAGCACTATCCTGGATTGATTGAGCAAGCAACAAATTATAAGGCGTATTAGAGATAAGAAAATTGGCTTCAAATCCATTCGGATAACCCGCCTCTGCTAAAAGTTTCTTGGCTTTTTGAATATCAAGTTTAAAGGGTTGCCCTTCCTTTTCATCTAACGCCCCAAAATTGCCAAGAGGAATAAAACTTGACCGCGGAATACCAATCCCCTTGAGAAGTTTCTTGCCAAGACCTTCATAGTCGATAAGATAGTGCATGGCCAAACGCACTTTTTCCTTCGCAAAAATGGGATTTGTCATATTAAATCCCCAATACATCATTGTTGGCTCTAAGATTTCTTCAACTTTAACATCTGTCGTTTTTTTCAAGTCTTCCAGATCTTCAGGGGTTAAATTACGTGCAACATCAATATCGTGCTTTTGCAACAACAAACGTTGTGTTCCAGGTTCTGCAACATGACGAATGAGAATCTGCTTCAGCTTCGGTGCCTCTCCCCAATAATGAGAACTAGCACGCAACACAAGAGCTTCTCCAGGACGCCAACTTTTTAACTGATAAGGCCCCACACAAGCAGCATGACCCTTCAAATACTGATTGCCCAAATCACCATTTTTTTCATGTTTCATAATCGTCTTACGATCAAGCAAAGCAGTCGCAGGACTTGCCACAATATTATTAAGAATGAGCTCTGCTGGATAAGGTTTCTCAAACTTCATCACCACTGTTTTCTCATCCGGAGCTTGCAGTGCCTCATCAACATTTTTTTCTACAATGCCATATTCATTAAAAATGGCTGCATTGGCCATTTTTAATTTAACAATCCTCTTCATGCTCCAAACAAGATCATTGGCATTGGCTGGTCTGCCATCATTAAACTTCAAACCGTCACGCAAATGAAAGGTAATCACCGTGCTATGATCATCTCCAGCAACGTCCCAATGCGTTGCTAATATCGGAACCATTTCAGCAGGATCATCTGTCGCACCACTCACCAAAGTATCACAAACATTGCGAACAATTTCACTTCCATAAACATCGTTAAGTTGCGCGGGATCAAACGTACCGATTGCATCGAGATTCCAAGCCATGACAAGCGTATCGGCGGGTGTTTTTGCTTCAGCCTGTTGTGAAACCATCCCCAGTGCCATAAGAACAGAAACAAGAGAGCCGCACCTTTTTAATATTTTTCTTTTCAAGTTCATAGACTTTTCCTTTTAACGTTTATTGTATAAATTCCCCACGCAACCAAAACGTGAAAAATAACAGTATTAAGCGAACCATAGGCTCCAAAAGACAAACGATTAACACTTTTAAGCAATACCACTTACCAACCACACCTATTGCCATATTTATGCCACACTTATAAGCTATAATTTTCAGTATCCATTTAAAAACACTTTGATATACAATCAATAGTGTAATTGATGACAGAATCTAATGACGATGTTACAATATCTGCTATTGAAAATTATAGGATAGAAGTTTTCTCTCTTTTGTTGGATGGGTTTATCTTTTTTTGGTATTTATTCTTTTTTTCTAGCGTTTTTTATGGCATCAGATTTTATGCTATCAAAGCGCGTCTCCTGTTGGCTTAAGTCCCTTCATGAACGAGGAGGCTTAATATTTTGATATCACAATAAAACAGGAAAATTCACCTATTTTCCAGCTTCAACCACCTCACCCTCTTCTACAAGAAGAATTGTGAATTTTCTCATCATTCTCGTAAAATGACAGTCTTTAATGCTATCTTATTTCAAAACAAAAGAAGCATAGGCTTCCAAACATTCGCTTATGCACCCATATAAAACAAAACTTTTTTCAACATTGCTTTTAAATACCTTTGCCCCTTCAGCAATACTCAATTCATTATTCATTGAAATGATATTTTTGAGAAAAAATATTATTTTAATGAACTAAGGTTGAAATATCAAAATATAATCTCTATATAAGCATACCCTTATCAGAATAGATAGTCTTTTTTTAAGTAAATTGTCTTAAAATATTATTTTTATACACAGAACAATCATTAATTCCGTAAAAAAGTTTTTAACCTACAAGAACGCTCACTATGATGCGAAATATTGAAATGCTACAAAATTTCTCTACAAATTCTTATAAAGAAACGTAGATGGCTCTATCTAATAAAAGAAGTACAAAAAAAATTTCGCAAAAAATGCAATAGAATACGAAAATATTTCAAAGGTTAAAACGGATATTACATCAATACTAAGGAATAAACTCAAAAATAAAAAATGCTCATCCTTTATGATAAGAACATCACTATATTATAATGATACAACGAAAAAATAAAATATCCGAAAGTATATTAAAATGAACCAAAAGAAAAAATTGTCCACTTCTTTGCATACGTTTCTTGGAGGCACATTAAGCAAAGTTAGTATAAAATTGCTCATCCTTTCATTTTTCATTGGCATCGTAATGAATTTTTTGGGATGGACACCTCAAAATCTCATAAAAAAAATAGTCAATTTTTTTCAATCTCTATGGAAAACAGGGTTTATAACACTGACAAACTTGTTCCATATAACCATAATGGGAGCCATTGTTGTTGTGCCTATTTTTCTCATCTTGCGCATTCTTCATAGAAAATAAGCACCTTAAACATTTTTCTTAACTAATCTTTTCGAAAAATCAAACGACATAAAAATCCGGTGGTAATAGCAATAATCACCGCAACAACACCATAGAGAAAACGATACTTGTGTGCAGCATAAAAAATTGTATAAGCGATATGTGCTTTAACAATTTCAAGCGTTGTTGTCGCACTATCAATAAACTGTCCGTCACGAAAAAGATAAGCACGAGCTTTATAATGTCCAACAGGGATATTGGCTGGCAAGCGAAAATGTGCTGTAAAAAGTGTATCAGAACCAAAACGAACACCGCCTACTTCCTCATAGTAAAGGCTTTTAGCTTTTTGTAGTTTCACCAGTTCATCGCGAAAAGCTTGTATTTTTTTCTGATCTTTTCCGTCCGTCTGTAACGGCAAATAGGGTAACCCTAATCCCAAGCGTTTATAATTTTCAATGCTTGTAATATCCTCAATGTCACGTGTTGTAACCATAGAATAAAAAAGAGGAACCTTTTTAAAAATAAGGGAATCTGCATTAACCCATACACCGGCATTGCGTTTTTTTTCCCGCATCACCATTGTCCGCCCTTGTCCCTCTAAGCTTACAACAACATCATAACGGTTTTGTCGAGAATATAAGGGATCAATATTTTCTAAAACACCAGCAATATAAAGATCACGACCAGCAAAATTTGCATCCACCGTAATCGTATTCGTTGTTACGATAATTTGGACAGTTTCATGATTAACTTTATCAACAAATGCCCCAATCATCTCAAAATGTGGCCATGTAGGAAAAGAAACAAAACAAAAGCAAGCTGCCATGATGCATAAAGATAATAATCTACTCATTTTCATCTCATCAAAATATCCAGAGAGAAAAGATTATCTGGGCGTACAAATAACTGAAAAGCAAGACGCATACACACAACCAACACCAAAAATGCCAGTGCCATACGCAATTGTTCAGCTTTTAACTTCCGTCCAGCCCGTGTTCCATATTGCGCCCCAATACTTCCTCCAAGCATTAATAAAAAAGCCAAGACAATATCAACGGACTGATGAGTCATACTTTGTAAAATTGTCGTAAAAGAAGATACAAATGTAATCTGAAAAAGTGAAGTTCCAATCACCACATTGGTTGGAACACGCAAAAGGTAAATTAATGCTGGGATCATAAAGAACCCCCCACCAATTCCCATAATAGAAGACAATAACCCCACAATAAGACCAATGCCTAACACTGGAATAATGCTGACATATATCATAGAAGTCCGAAAACGCATTTTTAACGGTAAGCGATGAATCCAATTATGTTTATGTCGACCTGCAAGACGAACATTGGCTTTTCCTAACCTACGCTTGCGCATCATATCAAACCAACTCTCAATAATCATCAAGCTCCCGATACTTCCCAGAAGAATCACATAAAGAAGCGAAATCATCAGATCTAATTGACCTAACTTTTTCAAAACAGAAAAAATCTGAATCCCGATTAACGCTCCCCCTCCTCCCCCAAGTGCCAAAAGAATACCAAGTTTGATATCAAGTGTCCGTCTTCTAAAATGTGTAATCGCCCCTGTTACCGATGATGCAATCATCTGGTTAGCCCCTGTTCCAACAGCAATAGCAGGGGGAATATTATAAAAAATTAATAATGGTGTGATAAGAAAACCACCACCAATACCAAAAAGACCTGAAAAAAAACCAGCCACGACTCCCATACCAATTAAGATCAGCATATTGAGTGACATTTCAGCAATGGGTAAGTAAATACTCACGGATAGAACCTTCAAGATAATTTGAGTCTTTTTAACAGCTGGAGATTTTCTCTCCAACGATCCCTCTTGTCTAATAATCTCTGTTGCGTGTTTAAAAGGATGATTTTAACGGCTATAGCTTTCGCACAATCACAAATGCGCAATCTATTTCATATCTATTCACATCAACATCATAAAATTAAAAAAAACGAACTCCTTTAAAAAAGCTATAAAAACATAACGTTATCGCTCCCATAAATGCAACGGTAAAAACACAAAGAATACTTTTTTTTACAAGATGAGATAAAAACGATACACGTTCGCAAGACCGCGCTTTTAAAACAGGAGAAACATCATTCTCAATAGGATGATTAGAAGCCTGAACATCTATCCCCTTTTCTTCTATCACAACATGCTCCACTGCTCCCTCAACCTTTTTAAAAGTAGGTTTTAAAACATCCCTAGGCAAAAGTGCATCCCTTGGCGAAAGGGCATTACTGGACACAGAGCTTTTATTTTCTTGCTGTAACACATTTTTAACATGTAACCCATTTTCAACATTTGTCTGGAGGGACGCTATATTCGTCTGGAATGGCGCTATAGTGTTTTGTTTGGAAAAGTTTTGTCCCTTGTAAAGCCGTAAGTGCTTTTGATTTTCCTCACATTCCATATAAGCCAGTTTTTGCACAACAGAATCAGACAATTTTGAACGAGGCACCTGTCGTGTTACCGTTGCTTCTTCTAGGCTTTTTTTTTCACGCTGCAAATTTTGAACAAGTATTTTAATCTGCTCTAAAGACTCAAAAAGCTTTTTTTCCCTTTGCCGACGGATATAATATTCAGCCAAAATGGCCCGACTAATATCATCTAAATAAGCTTTAAAATGTTCTTCGGCAAAACCCTGTTGCTTCAAAGGACGAGACGAAGGTTTCATTTGCATTTGTGCATAAACCGTGCGTAACTTTTGAGCAATATCCGACATCGTTACTTCTACAGGTGTATCCATTCTCTCCTTTTTCTCAATAAAAGAAGAAAATTGATGACTCCGAACTTTATCGGTTGCTTGGTCGACCGTATGGCCCTTCGTATTCACAAACGCCTACCCCTCATTAACCTTTTTAAAAAGAACAGCAAGAAATGATTAGAAATCATACGCTATTTTAGTAAATAGAGCTTTAAGAGTTCCCAATTTTTTTGTTAGAAATATTTTCCCCTGATCTTCAACCAAAATATTTATCTTCATCTCAAATATTTCCCTAATATTCATCCACAATATTTAAAAGAAAAAATATTTTTCTACCCTCAAGATTTGAAGGGCACAGTCATTTCCCCCACTTTTACTTTTTTCACTTAATTTTTCATGGCATAAAATCTCTATCGCATCTCATCATAAACAAAGCATCGTGAAACAAAAAATAATATTCTCACAAGATGGTTTTATTTTTTTACCTTTTATTCAAGCAAATAAGGCAATTATGTCCATACAAAAGAAATAATGATGACAAGAAAGTACAAGTAAACGTAAAAAAGCTTAAATTAACGAGAACACAAGTTATCAATGAAACTTTATTCTAAACAATTTGGTTTCTTATGTGTATTGCTATAAACTTGTGATCATATAAACCAAAGAGGATCATCATGAAGATAATTGTCGCTGTCAAACGTGTTGTTGATTATAACATCAAGATACGCGTCAAGCCCGATAGCACAGGCGTTGATTTGTCTCACGTAAAAATGTCTATGAATCCTTTTGACGAAATCGCCGTGGAGGAGGCCATTCGCCAGAAAGAATCCGGTAAAGTTTCAGAAGTTGTGCTTGTTTCAATTGGACCGGAAGCCGCCCAAGAAACTTTACGAACAGGACTTGCAATGGGGGCTGATCGCGCCCTTCTTATCACAACAGATCAGACACTTGAACCCTTGAGCATTGCTAAGGTTCTCAAAGCCATTGTCGATGAAGAAAAACCCGATATGGTCTTTTTAGGAAAACAAGCAATTGATGATGATAGCAACCAAACAGGACAAATGCTTGCCGCTCTTCTTGGTTGGGGACAGGCAACTTTTGCCTCACATCTTAACATAGAAAATGGGCAGGCTACAGTTACGCGTGAGGTCGACAATGGAACACAAACCCTTTGTCTTCCCCTTCCCATGGTTATGACCACCGATCTACGGCTCAATGAACCGCGTTATACTTCTCTTCCCAATATCATGAAAGCAAAAAAGAAAATCATTGAACAAAAATCGCTTACTGATCTTGGTATCGATACGAAAGCACGCTTAACAGTTTTAAGCGTTGAAGAGCCAAAACCGCGTCAATCTGGAATTAAAGTAGCGAATGTCGCAGAGCTTGTCAGTGCACTAAAACAAAAAGACTGCATTTAATATTTTCTAGAGTAAAAGCAATACGCACATAAAAGGGAAAAAACTTATGGCAATTCTTTTATTGGCCGATCATAATACACAAGAAACTGCAAAAGCGCTCACCGCTGCGCGTGCAATCGGTAGCGATATCGATATTTTGGTTTGCGGAGAAAACATTCAAACAATAGCGCAAAACAGTGCTAAACTTAATGGTGTGCGGCAAGTCCTTATGGCCGAAGCTGATTATTTAGCCCATCAACTTGCCGAACCGATGGCAGATACAATCATTGCGCTCGCCAATGATTATGATGTGATCATGGCAGCCTCCAGCACGACTGGAAAAAATGTGATGCCACGCGTAGCGGCTCTTCTTGATCTTATGCAAATTTCAGATATTACTGCCGTTCTTTCACCCGATACCTTCAAACGCCCCATTTACGCAGGCAATGCACTTGAAACTGTCCGCAGCAATGATCACAAAAAGATTATAACCATTCGCACCGCCTCTTTCACACCAACGCCTGTCCAAAATAATGCAGCCCCCATTAAAACAATAACACCAGCGCCCAATCCCAATCTTTCTTCTTTCGTAAAAGCAGAAACGCATAAAAGTGATCGCCCAGACCTTACCTCTGCACGTGTTATTATCTCAGGCGGGCGTGGTCTTGGTTCCCAAGAACAGTTTATGGCGCTTCTTCTTCCCCTTGCAAAAAAATTAGAAGCCGCTTTAGGAGCCAGCCGCGCAGCAGTTGATGCAGGCTATGCTCCCAACGATTGGCAAATTGGACAAACAGGAAAAATCGTTGCCCCTAAACTCTATATCGCCGTTGGCATTTCTGGTGCAATCCAACATTTAGCCGGTATAATGGATGCACAAATTATTGTTGCCATTAATAAAGATGAAGAAGCACCCATCATGAAAGTTGCCGATTATATCCTTGTGGGAGATCTCCACCAAATTATTCCAGAACTTGAGAAAACTTTATAAGCTATGCGTGCCCCTCAGCATCCTCAACGCGAAAAAGTGCTCTTGAACAAAATTGTTGTTGAAGAAAAACCGATAGAACTTTTTGCTACGTACATCGTTAATTTACCTCTTGTGGTCAAGCCACGCAAAACTATTCCAAAATTGGAGAAAGCTTTATAGCCATGAAAGCACCTCTGTATGACCAGCGTGAAAGCATGGAGTTTGACATCGTCATTGTCGGAGCAGGACCGGCAGGGCTTTCTGCTGCCATTCGTCTAAAACAAATTAATCCTGAGCTTTCTGTCACAATTGTTGAAAAAGGAACTGAAGTTGGGGCACATATTATCTCTGGTGCTGTTGTTGATCCCATCGGTATCGATACACTCTTACCAGACTGGAAAAATGACCACGACCATCCTTTCACAACCCCTGTGACCCGTGATCAGTTTTTTTTTCTAAAGCCTCAAAAAGCGACACGATTGCCCCATATCTTGTATCCCAAAACCTTATCCAATGACGGGTGTTATATCGTTTCGCTTGGCAATGTTTGCCGCTGGCTCAGCAAAAAAGCCGAAGCATTGGGTGTTGAAATTTATCCTGGTTTTGCCGTAACACAAACCATTCAAAATGAGGACGGCGCGATCATTGGTGTTCTCACCGGTGATATGGGGCTTAACAAAGATGAAACCCCTGGAAAAAATTATATACCTGGTATGGCATTATTGGCAAAATATACTCTGATTGCGGAAGGCGCACGCGGTTCCATTGCAAAACAACTGATACAAACTTTTAACTTGAGCAAAAATCGTGACCCTCAAAAATTTGGTCTTGGTCTTAAAGAGCTCTGGGAAATTGATCCCCAAAAACACCAACGCGGCTTAGTTCAACATTTCACCGGTTGGCCCTTAGACAATAATACCGGCGGCGGTGGTTTTCTTTATCACCAAGAAAACAATATCATTTCTGTCGGTTTTGTTGTGCACTTAGATTATAAAAATCCTTATCTTTCTCCTTTTGAAGAATTTCAGCGGTTTAAAACACATCCACAAATCTATGAAATCTTCAAAGATGCAAAATGTCTTTCCTATGGGGCACGTGTTATCAGTGAAGGAGGATGGCAATCTGTACCAAAACTCACCTTTCCTGGCGGCGCGCTGATTGGCTGCTCTGCTGGCTTTGTCAATGTTCCTCGTATCAAAGGATCACACAATGCCATTTTATCGGGCATATTAGCAGCCGATAAAATTGCGACCGCTCTTGCGCAAGGTCGTGCTCATGATGAAGTCACAGAAATCGAAGAACAGTGGCGAAAAGGCCCCATTGGCAAAGATCTTTATCAAGTGCGAAATGCCAAACCACTCTGGACAAAATACGGGACAAAATATGGAATTAAACTTGCCGGTTTTGATATATGGTGGCAACAACTGTTCGGATTTTCTTTATTTAAAACACTCTCCCATGGCAAGGAAGATTATGCTTGTCTTGAACCCGCAGAAAAATTTCAACCCATTGCTTACCCAAAACCCGATGGGGTGATAACCTTTGACCGCCTGACAAGTGTTGCCCTTTCCAATACACATCATGAAGAAAATCAACCTTGTCATTTAAAGGTCGCCTCATTAGAAAAACAAAAGGACTCCGAATATGCAATTTATGGAGGACCTTCCGCACGCTATTGCCCCGCCGCTGTCTATGAATGGCTAGAACATAATGATCATCTAACATATATGATCAACGCTTCAAATTGCATACATTGCAAAACATGCGACATTAAAGATCCAAACCAAAATATCACTTGGATTTGTCCGCAAGGCAATGAGGGCCCTTTCTATCCCAATATGTAATCCCTCCCAATAACGCATCATTGTTTATTCTCTTAAAATATCAGCATATTGATTTATAATCATATAGAATTATTCAACGTGAATGAGAAGCTTAAATACCGTAAGCTTCTCTCATCTCAAATCCCTCTCATGATGAATTAATCAAATTTATTTGCTTGTACGTTAAAAGTACAGGGGCGCCAAAATAGAAAGAGCCCATATGGATAAAAATCGTACAATAAAAATGCCTTTTTATAAAACCGTCGAAAAGTGCTAAAAACTATCTACAACACTCAAAGACAGATCCAAGTGTATTATGGTACCCCCTGCTCCTTCATAAACATAAAAATGGGCGGCTCAATGGCTTAATCGTTATCCCCCGTTATCCCCTTAACGGGCGCCATCGTGAAATGGATGTGACGGGCACTTTGAGAGATATTTCTTTAAAACAAGCCCGTGAAACTGCACACCAATAGCGCTCTGTTCTTTATGAACGTCGTGATACTATTAAAAAACGCGAGAAACAAAAGTATGAAGCAATCTTCATGATTTAAAAGATAGTGCTTTGGATGTTTTTGAAGGTTGCAAAACTGAAATGAAAAAGATGATAAAATGCGTGATTGGTTTGCACCTTTAAAACTTCATATCTTTCCTAAATAAGGCTATCTGCCGGCTTGAGAGATGACACCAATAAAAATACGCTTATCTCCTTGCTCCCCTCTGGCATAAAGAAGTTGGAATGGCTTGAATAGTATTGATGCGTCTTAATCTTTGTTTTAAACATGCGGCTGCCTTCAGTGTAGCTGTTTATCTACCAGCAACAGAAAAAGCATATGCGCTCCCTTAAGATAAACAACACCATAAAACGCAAAACATGCCGACTATGGATCTATGAATCGGAGAGAAAGACCAGCTTTTTATAAGAGGGGTAAAGTGAGATAATTTAAAAGCTTTTACTCAAGATAAAAGATAATAAATTCGTCATTAAAATTATTAAGATAAAAATGAACCTTAAAAGCTTCTAAGATAAACCTAATATTGTTAAAGATGTCGAGAATATAACAAAATATTTTTCTGATAAGGACTTATCTTTCATTCATAATATTCGTGAGGCATTTTGTGTTTTAAAAGGGTCTGTTTATACTTGCTCAAAAAAATATTAATGGGACTTTTAAAAGATCAGCATGATAGAAATAATCCTGTCAGCTTCGTTTTGAAAAAATCCCAACCAAAGGTGAGATGGTACCATAGATAGTTTTTTTGCTTCTTGATAGGAAGGTTTTATAGAAAATAATAGCGCTAATAGGATATTGATATCTGGAATTTATTTGACTGAAAATAAGATAATGGTGAGAAAAATAACGGAGCATATGAGACAAAAACGTTGAAGTTGAGAATAAAGTTATCTCATTATGAAGTAAGCGATTATTTAAGCAAGTAAACCCAAACAAATAAGCTGTTGTTAAGCCGCTGTTGTTAAGCCATTGTCATGATAAAAATGTACTGATAAAAAATGAGCAAAAATAACTGATAAGTATGGATATAAATTTTGATAAGATCTTATAGTAAGGGAAGTTTGATGAAGAGACAAAAGCATGTCTAAGAACACCTATTTCATAGGTGCACATGCTTATTGTGCACCCATCATAGAACCAGGGCTTTATCTTGTAGCAACGCCCATTGGAAATCTTGCAGATATTACGCTTCGTGCTTTGCAAGTTCTGGCAAGCGTTGACATTTTAGCATGTGAGGATACACGGGTAACCCGTGTTTTGTTGGAACGTTACGGTATTGAGAAAAAACCTTTTCTCTATCATGAATATAATGCGCAAAAAGCAGGCCCGAAACTCTTAGCAGCTTTAGCGGAAAACAAAACGATAGCGCTTATTTCTGATGCAGGAACACCGCTTATCTCTGATCCTGGTTTTCGATTAGTGGAAGAAGCCCGTACAGCGGGTCATAAAATTATTCCGATCCCTGGAGCCTCAGCTCTTTTAGCAGCTCTAATACCAACAGGGCTCCCAACCGATAGCTTTTTCTTTGCAGGTTTTTTGAATGCACGCAAAACACAGCGTCAAAAAAGATTGGAACAATTAAAAAACATTCCAGCAACTTTGATTTTTTATGAATCACCACATCGTCTTGTTGAAACTTTACAGGATATGGTCACTGTTTTTTCAGCAGATCGTCCTGCTGCAATTTGCCGTGAATTAACAAAAAAGTTTGAAACAATCGATGTTTCCAATTTGGGAGATTTATTGGAAAATTATAAAAAACAGACACAAATTCGTGGGGAAATTGTTGTGCTTGTTGGAGAAGCCTCTTCTTCTTTCAATGTGATAAGTGATCAAGAAGTTGATGAAATGTTATTAGAACACGCACAAACACATTCTGCGGCTCAAGCAGCAGCTTTGGTTGCCAAAAAGACTGGATTTAAAAAGCAGAAACTTTTTCAGCGGTTGATTTTTTTAAAAAATGCGTAAAATAATGCCTAAGACGATACAAAAAAAACAGAGACAAAAGTCTTTTTATCGAGGGGTTCGAGCAGAAAAATTAGCCGCTTGGTGGTTGCGTTTCAAAGGATTTCACATTGCAGAAATGCGTTTTAAAACCAAGTGTGGGGAAATTGATTTAATTGCACGACGGGGAAATCTTGTGTTAATTGTTGAAGTTAAAGCACGTTCAACATTGATGGAAGCAATGGAAGCGGTTTCTCGAACAAATGAAAGACGAATTGAGGCCGCTGCCGATATTTGGCTTGCACGACAAAAAGATTATGCTCTTTTGTCTGTACGCTTTGATTTGATTGCCATTTTACCTTGGCGTTGGCCACAACATATCCCCGCATTTTTTACATCTGATCAATAAGAGGAGGCACCCATTTTAACCATGCTCAATAAAAAACATTTCTCCTTTATGTGCATATGCGTTAAAAAGTGTCTAACCGTTTGAGCGCTATAAGGAGCAAAATATGGATGATTATGAAAAGTTTGCAACAGGTTTACTCATTGTTTTTGGAGCGCTGATTATTGGTGGTTTAATGGCAATGCATATTGTAATGATGAATAAACCAGGTTTTTTATGTGCCTTATCCGCCGCTGTTGTGGGTTGGTTTTCTGCTTTTGCTGTCCTCTTCGACAAGCCTAAAATCTATTTGGGGTTGATTATTCTTGCGATACTCTTTGTTGCTGCCTCAATTAGCATGTATGTGAGTTAAAATATTTAAAAATGTTGATGGGGATTTCTTTTAAAAGGTAAAACTAAAGAATAAAAAAACAAAACTGAGGCATAAAAATGAAACTTGGCTTTTTGGGAACCGGCACAATCAGCGCTTCAATGATCAATGGACTAATGAAAAGTGCCTTTAATGTTTCTTCCATTGTTGTTTCACCGCGCAATGCACAAACAGCAGAGCATCTTTCACGCACTTATGATAAAGTGATGATTGCTGAAAATAACCAAGCATTGCTTGATATGAGTGATTGTGTTTTTCTTTGTTTACCCAACCAAATTGCAGAAAGCGTTTTGCGCTCTCTTCGTTTTCGTCCAGAACAGCTGGTTATTTCCGTTCTTGCTATGGCCAAAGCCGCAGAAGTGGAAGCGTGGATCAATCATAAAGTTTATCGAGCTGTTCCGTTACCTTTTGTTGCAGAGTGCAAAAATTTGACCCCCATTTATCCTGATCACCCCTTTTTGCGCACTTTATTTGATGCCTTGGGAGGCACATTGGTGCTAGATAAAGAAGAACAATTTAATCTTTTTATGACAGCGGGTTCTCTTATGGGCGTCTATTTCAATTTTATAGCAACAGCCCATCAATGGTTTATCACACAAGGGTTAAAAAAACAGCAATCAGCAGAATTCCTTGCCATGATGTTTGGAAATCTTACGGATGAAATGCGTAAAATTATCACAAAGGATTATTCTCCCTCTCTTAATTTTGCAGAACTTGAAAAAGAATTTTCAACAAAGGGGGGAACAAATGAATTTTTGTCAAATTACTTTTCTCAGAAAGGGGGAAGAAGGGCTTTAACAACAGCTCTTGAGGCAACTTTACAAAAAATGAATGCTCCTTAAAAAGACTTAACCAACATTTTTTTATCTCAAAGCTCTAGCGCTCCGATTGCTTCCTATTCAGGTTTCAAAAATACCAAATACATGATGTATTTTTTGTTTTAAGCAATATACAAGGCCCTGATTTATAAAGGATTCTCAGTGTTTTGCATGTTGAATGAGAAACCCCAATAGTATGAGATTCTCTCATGCAAAATTTCTCTCATGTTGCATTAAGCAAACTCCTTGGCTTACACGTTACTTGGCTTGCACATTATAAGGGGCATATGGAATAAAACTGTATAAGATAAGGACTAAAAAATACCTTTTCATGAACCGCCTCAAGTGCCAAGAATGATCGTAACGCTAAGAGATAGCAAGGTGTGTGATAATGCTGGCTTACTCTTTCAAACAACATCAAAGATGAAAGGCTCAATGGATTACCGTAAAACCATTCACAAAAAACATAGCAAAACACGAAAAACGTTGCAAAATGGCTGTGACATACCTTAAGAGATGTTTTTTTTCATATGCCATTCAACCATTAAGGCTCCCCTTATCCCATGACAAAAATTATTTTTATGTCTTTCATGACTGTATTTTAGCAAACGTTCTTCAATAAACATCCATTCACAAAAGTTTATTTTTTATTTGATCAACAATTGTACGATACAGTTTAGCATGCTCGCCATCAGGCTGAGCAACACAAATAGGGATCCCCTCATCTGAAGAAAAGCGTAAAGCAGCATCAAGCGGTATTTCTGCTAAGAAAGGAACTTCTCGACGTTCCGCTTCTATTCGTGCCCCACCATGGCCAAAGATATCATAGCGTTTTCCTGTATCAGGAGCAATAAAATAACTCATATTCTCAATGAGACCTAAAATGGGAACATTGACTTTCATAAACATTTCTATCGCTTTACGTGCATCGACTAAAGCAAGATCCTGCGGTGTAGAAACAACCAAAGCACCGGTTAATTGCACCTGTTGCGCAAGTGTTAATTGTGCATCTCCTGTCCCTGGCGGCATATCTACAACTAAAACATCCAAAGGCCCCCATACAACATCGCGTAATAATTGCGTTACAGCCGCCATAACCATAGGACCACGCCATACGACCGGCTTTTCTTCTTCAACCAAAAATCCCATCGACATCAATTGCAGACCAAATTTTTCAATAGGTTGAATCTTTTTTTCTCCAATAAGCTGCGGCTTTTGATTAACAAGTCCTGTCAAACGTGGCAAAGATGGTCCATAGATATCCGCATCCATCACCCCCGTTTTTAAGCCAGCATTTTGTAAAGCTAAGGCGATATTGATCGCCGTCGTAGACTTTCCAACCCCTCCTTTTCCAGAAGCAACAGCAATCACATGCCGCACGCCTTCTATGGGCATTTTTACAGGTAAGGGATTGGCTCTCTGCCTGAACACCCCCTTTGTTGTCTTTTCTGCTGTAAGGGTGACAACAACAGATTTTACTCCCTCCAAAGCACACACCAGCTCTTCAGCAGTACGGCGCAATGATTCCCACTCTTGTATACGTCCATCCGGAACTGTAATGGAAAAGAAAACCTTCCCATCCGCAATCAATATTTCTGAAACAAGCCCCAACGATACAATATCGCTTTCCAAATCTGGTCTTTTGATTTTACGTAATACGTTGCGGACAGTCTCACTTGTCATAGGATCCACATTCTTTCCTCTCTATCAAAATGCTAAAAATACAAGCATAAGAACGAAAAATATTTACAGATTTATCACCTAAAATTTTCTACTTTACTCAGAAACGATAAAGTATAAACAACCTCTATTTTATCTCTTTAAAAATAAGAAAACACCCTTCAAATAAAGAAATTAAAACACAAAATTTGCTATAAAAACTTAATTAAGCATATTATCTTCAGATAATACTTTGATTTATAATCATAGTCTAACGTTATTCAATTTGAATGGGAGACCCAAATAGTATAAGATTTTCTCATTTCAAATTTATCCTTTATTGAATCAATCATAATCTCTTGCTTGCACATTACAAGCGGAAGGCACCTGTGTATAAAAGTATAAAATATGTATAAGATGTGTATAAAATTTGTACAAGAAAGGAGCCCAAATGGCGTTTCATGAACCGTCTTACGAGCCAAAAGATGGTCAACAACACTCAAAGGCTGGCACAAATGTGTAATAGTGCCGGCTTTCTTCTTCACAAGCGTAAAAGTGGAGGATTCTCAATGGATTGACCATTATACCATTCATGGACACCGTCGTGAAGTAAATTTGGGCGCTTTATAGAGATATTTCTTTAAAACAAGCCCATGAATTGGCAGCATAGCTATATTCCATTGGATCCTTTATCCCATTGGGGCGTTCTATTTTACGCGAGGGGCGTATCCCCATTAAAGACCATGTGAAAAACAAAAGCGTGAGGCAATGTGTCATCTCCATTATTTAAAAGACATTATTGTTTAAAAGACATTGCTCTAGATGCCTTTGAAAGCCGTCAAGCTAAATTAAAAAATGACGATAAAGAGGAAAACTGGTTTACATCTTTAAAACTTCATATTTTACTCAAATTAGGCTGCAAAATTAGGTTGTCTACCAGTTTCAAAGATTACACAAACTAAAGATATGCAATACTCTTTCCCCTATTTGGCATTCAAAAGAGATAACCGCAGAAAAAGCATTGAACTGTCTTAATCGTTGTCTTAAACATGCGACTGCTCTGGAGTTAAATGTTGATTTACAGGCAATAGAAAAACAAACGCCATAAAACCATTACCAGCAATGGATTGGCAAGATGTACCGGCTTTCCCAGCCTTTGAGTGTTGCGGACCACCCCTTAAGCTTGTAAGATGGTTCATGAAAAGTCATTTTTAGTCCTCATCTTATACAGTTTGTATTCACGCGGGCTTTCCCCACTTATGATGTGCAAACGTATAGTTTTGATTGATCCAAGACCAACAGATTTGAAATGATTAGTCTCTGACGTTATTTAGAAATTTTCATTCAAGTTGAATAATACTATATTATCATTATAAATCAATTTATTATCTTTCCTACAAAACGCTTTGTCAAAAAACAACAATGACACATTTGGCTGTGCATCACCTTATCCTTATAAGTACTTATACACGCCTTTTACGTTACATTCGTAAAAATCATATTGATAGGGATATAGGAACTATTCTTGGGCTCGAAGGTATAGAAGGGAAGCATGATGCTCCAACAGAATTTTGCGTGCCCCTCTCATTTAAAGCATTAGAAATTAAAAAAACAAACGCGCTTGCTCTCTCGCAGTGATTTCTTTTTTTATGAAAAATCGTCGTTCCCTTAGGATGACCACTTTAACGGATTTTTTGATGAAAATTTTATAAAAAGCAAAACTGAGAAAAACACTTTATATAAAAAGTATATATAAAGCTGAGCATACAACAGTCCGTCACACTTTCTCTCATTTTTTAATGCCTTAATCATTTACTTTCTATATACGCAATCATTATGTTTGTGCTCATTTAAAATATCACAAAAAAATATCACAAACATTTATAAAGCATTTTGTATTTTTTCAAGAAAGAGAAAAGCAATCTAAGATTGACTTTTTTTATATTTTTCCTTATGGATAATCAGCTGTATGATTAGAATAAATTTGTTCATCTCGCGCATAATTGTTCATAAAACTTAAATATAAGAAGGGCCGCACGCCGCGGTATTTAAATAAATGAAACGTACCTACCAACCCTCTAAACTTGTCCGTAAACGCCGCCATGGATTTCGTGCACGCATGGCCACAGCTGGAGGACGTAAAGTTATTGCAGCAAGACGTGCTCGTGGACGTAAGCGGCTTTCTGCTTAACCATTTAAATTTTCACAACCATTGAGGATTGTTTACCATTTCTTTGTTGTGAAGCTTTTATTATGAATTTCTAATGCTTGGTCAGTCAAGCATTGAGTGAGGTTGTGAAATATTCTTTTATGAAGAAAAAACATCCCTGCCGTATTCGCAAAAGAGCAGACTTTTTAGCTGTCCGTACAGGAGAAAAACGACGGGGTCCTTTATTTTTACTCGAAGTTAAATCTCGCGAACAAACAACAGAAAAAAAATCTTCTCTTGTTTCACGTGTGGGATTCACTGTTACGCGTAAAAATGGTAATGCTGTAAAGCGTAATCGTATCAAAAGGCGCTTGCGTGAAGCCGTAAGAGTTGGTGCAACAAACCATATGGAAGCAGGAACAGATTATGTCATTGTGGCCTATCGTGACGCATTACATGCCCCTTTTACATCTTTGATTAATGAATTAAATCGGCGCATAAAACCAAAAGCAAAACATCAGCAACGACAACAAGGGTGTACGAATGGAATATAACCGCAATTTCTTTATCGCTATTGGCTTATCTTTCCTAGTGCTTATCGCATGGCAATTTCTTCATGTCGCTCCCAAACAAGCAAAGCTACAAAAACAACAAATCATTGCACAACAACAGCAATTGTCAAAGCAACAATCCGCCCTTTCTACTGCCACAACGAATTTTTCTGATGATGACTCAACGCATCAAGCAACCTCGATTATCGAGCAACCAATGACTCCTGAAATTCGCAAAGCTGTATTAGCCAAAACAGAACGTGTTGCGATCAAAACCAATGAGCTTGAAGGCTCTATTAATCTGGTTGGGGCTCAATTTGATGATCTTCACCTCAAGAGATATCGTGTAACAGTCAATAAAAAATCCCCAGAAATCGGTTTGCTAAATCCTAAAGGTTTTAAAACGACCTACCTTGCTGAATTTGGTTTTGCCAGTGCATCTTTGCCAGCAAAAGCCTTGCCACAATCTGATACCCAATGGCAAATAGAGGGAGATAATACAACCCTAACCCCTTCAACTCCCATCACTTTAATTTATAATAATGGACAAGGACAAATCTTCCGCCGCACCCTTTCTGTTGATGATCATTACATGTTTACCATTGAGGATTCTATCAGCAATGAAAGTGATCAACCGATACATCTTTCATCCTATGCTCGCGTTGCACGTGCAGCACCACCAGAACATACAAATGCCACCTATTTGCTTCATGAAGGGATGATCGGGATTGCAGGAGATTCGCTCAAAACTGAAAAGTATAAAACCTTAGCAGAACTTGATCCCAATCCTGATAATGGACAAAAGAGTATGACTTTCTCCAAAGTCACGGGAGGCTGGATTGGTATTACTGATAAATATTGGGCTGTAGCCGTTATTCCCCCACAAGATAAGGAATATACAAGCCGTTTTATTTATTTTGATCGTTTGCAAACGCATTATCAATCTGACATGCTAGGATCACTTTTAACGATTGCTCCGAATGAAACAAAAACCGTCACAAATCGTCTTTTTGCAGGTGCAAAACAAGTTGAAATTATTAATAACTATCAAAACGACCTAAAAATTAACAAGTTTGCTCTCTTAATTGATTGGGGCTGGTTTGATTTCATCACCAAACCCATGTTTGCTCTCATTGACATTCTTTATAAGCAAACAGGAAATTTTGGTGTTGCTATTCTTCTTGTTACAGTGCTCTTAAAAACACTTCTTTTCCCTCTTGCCAATAAATCTTATCAATCTATGGCACGCATGAAGCTGATGCAACCGCGACTGCTAGAGATAAAAGAAAAATATTCCGATGACCGAACCAAACAGCAACAAGCAATCATAGAACTGTATAAAACCGAACAAATTAACCCCCTTGCCGGTTGTTGGCCAATGTTGGTTCAATTTCCCATATTCTTTGCTCTTTATAAAGTTCTCTATATCACCATTGAAATGCGCCATGCCCCTTTCTTTGGCTGGATACAAGATTTAGCAGCTCCTGATCCAACGTCTCTTTTTAATTTGTTTGGACTCTTACCCTATACAACGCCAGCATTTCTTATGATTGGTGCTTGGCCTTTGATTATGGGAATAACGATGTTTTTACAAATGCGTATGAATCCCGCTCCTCAAGACCAAACCCAAGCCATGATCTTCACGTGGATGCCTGTCGTCTTTACTTTTATGCTAGCCTCTTTCCCAGTTGGTCTTGTCATCTATTGGGCATGGAACAATATATTATCAATTATTCAGCAAGGGATCATAATGAAGCGTCAAGGAGCCAAAATTGAGCTATTTGATAATTTAAAAGCCATGTGGAAAAAATCACCCAAAAAAGAAGTGCAGACCTCAAAAGAAGTTCAGAAATGACGAGAGATTCTTCTCTTTCTGGAATTTTTTCTCGCAATTGGATTTTTATTCGTGGTGTCCCCGCAATAGGCTTTCTCCCGCCTGAAGGGCCACCAGAAATCGCATTTGCAGGACGTTCCAATGTTGGAAAATCATCTTTAATCAACGCACTTGTCCAGCAAAAAGGTTTAGCACGGACCTCAAATACACCAGGACGAACGCAAGAGCTTAATTATTTTATTCCCGATGGTTTTAGTGGACAACAAGAAGATCTTCCCCCTTTTGCCTTGGTCGATATGCCTGGTTATGGTTTTGCTGCGGCTCCTAAAAATCTGGTTGATGCATGGACAAATTTGATTTTTAGTTATTTACGAGGACGCACAACCCTAAAACGTGTCTACCTCTTGATTGATTCACGGCACGGCATCAAAAAGAATGATGAAGATGTTCTAACACTCCTTGATAAAGCAGCTGTTTCTTACCAAATTGTTTTGACAAAAAGTGATAAAATCAAATCAAATGTCTTGGAAAAATTAATGATGACCATGCAAACAAAACTTCTCAAACGTCCAGCCGCTTATCCACAGATCCTTGCCACCTCTTCAGAGAAAGCATATGGCCTAGAAGAATTACGTACTGCCATTTTGCAAACCATTGCATAAAAGAGCACCTTCACATTATTAACAGTTTATTAAGCATAACTGTGTGCCACTGCTAATGATCTTGTACTTCTCATCAAGCATCTTTATAAAAAAGATGACTTGAAAGAATTCTTATCAACTCTATTTTATAGTGTAAATTATGCTGACACTTTTTCACTCTCCTTTATCTACTGCCTCGCGCTTTATACGCCTCATTCTTGGGGAATATGGTTTAACCATTCAATTGATTGAAGAATATGAATGGGCTAGAAGACACGAATTTCTCGCTCTCAATCCCGCTGGTCATGTTCCTGTTTTTCTCGATGAACACGAGGTTCCATTATCAGGCCCCTTAGTCATCTGCGAATATTTAGATGAAACCCATGGAAGTTTACGACAAGAAAATAAACTCTTTCCAGAAAATCCTTTAGATCGTGCGGAAGTACGACGCCTCAATGACTGGTTTTTAAATAAATTTGAAAATGAAGCAACGCGCCATATTGTACGAGAACGAATCCATAAACGTGAAATGCCTCTTGCCATTGGAGGGGGTGCTCCCAATTCACAAATTTTACGCAATGCACGCGCTAATATTCCACCCCATATGAATTATCTTAATTGGCTTTGTGCCTCTCGCGATAGCTTAGTGGGCTCTAGCCTATCCTATGCTGACCTAGCAGCGGCTGCTGCTGTTTCTGTCCTTGACTTTCTAGGGGAAATTGACTGGGAACAATCCCCTGCTGCTAGAGATTGGTATATGCGGATTAAATCACGCCCTTCTTTTCGTTCTCTTTTAACAGATCGTGTCCGTGGAATTGTTGCAAGCGCTCACTATGCTGATCTTGATTTCTAATCTCTTCTCATAAACAAAAATATAAGTGATATTTTGCTTAAAAGAAACTGCCCCATTTATGGATTTTTATGCTTGCGTATCAACAAAATACAGAGACTCATCATCGTATTAAACAAAACAACAGAATCCATCATAATCTCTTAATTTCAAGCCCTTACTAATGCCGCCCAAAATCCTTTTTGCTGTACCACAAAAAAGATCAGTTTAGAGATCAAGATCTTGAACAAGGGGTTTTAAAGTCTCTCTTTCAAAGACAAGAGCTATCGTAAAAGACAAAAGCTGTCGCACCATGGAAAGCGAAGCAAATAAAATAACACTTAACTCAACGCATGTTATCCTCCATTCTTGCCGATATATGAAAAAAGGTATTCCATAACCTACATAACTATTGACTCTTAAAAAAGCGCCCTAGCGCCATCACACATTTTTACAAAATAATAATTTTTTCAACGGCCTTTCCTTAAAAGATAAAGAATCCAACCAACGCCCGTGTGTTAAAAATCCAGCGTCTCAGATACCTGTTTGTTTTCTTTCCTTATGTTTTTATATATCGATAAAAAAATAGTGATTCAAAATGATACGTTTTTAAATTGAATGATGAACTTCAAATATTTTTTATACATGCCCCTCCTCACATTTGAAGAAATTAAAAGCTTTTCCCTCTACAGCGCCGCTGGGCTTCTCCATCACTGCTGGAATGAGCGCATGAAAAAAATTATACAAAAAAGAATAAAGATACTCATGAATCATTATAAGTACCAAGAGCTGTCAGTCTACATTGAAGACTGAACAAACATAGAGCGCTCTCTTTGTTATGAAATGTGGTGGTGCAGAATAGATTTTATATTATTAGTTTTTTTCGCTATCCCCTTAAAAACGTCTCATTATAAAATGAGCTTTAAGAGCATTGAGCCCCTATTTCTTTTAAGACAAGCGCATAAAGAAACACCTTAAGTATATTTTGTTTTAAAACGTTCTATTTTACATGAGAAACACACTTCCATATAAAGGTAATATATTGATTTATAATGATAGTTTAGCGTTATTCAGCTTGAGTTAGAATCTTGAGTACTGTAAAATTTTCTCATTTAAAATCTGTGTCTTTTGAATCAATCAATATCACTTTCTTGGCACATTAATATTAAAAACAGAATGAGTATTTGGATAAAATTTGTATAAGAAAGGAACGAAAATGCTCCTGATAGAGTCTTACGTGCAAAAGATTGGTTAGCAACACTCAAAAGGCTAGCAAATATAACAATAGTACCCGCTTGCTTCTCCACAAGCATAAAGACAGGGGTGCTTCAATGGATTTATCATTATACCATTCACAAACCACCGTCGCGCAATGGGATGAGAAACGTTGAAAAATGTTTTCTTTAAAAAAGCCCGTGAACGTACAAATCAATGGCCTTCTCTTGTGCATGAAAGACGTGCCCCCACTCAATAACCAGAGCAATAAAAAAATAAAATTAAAGCACGTACGCAATCTCCCTTAGGCTTTACAAGCTAAGCCTCAAACGATCCATCACATAACATAACGAAAAACATCTCTCTATAAATTTATAAATCTTATATCACTTACCCTAAAGGACAAAATTCTACAGAACAAAAGAATGAATTAACATAGAATTTTTTTCCTATAAAGAAAAAGAACCCTTGGAAAAAAAGCGAGAATTTGCCTATATTACAGACCAGTAAAATATCATAAGGAGATAAAAATGCGTCTTACGGTTGTTGGTGCAAATGGAAGAATGGGACGTGAACTCATCACAGCAATTCGACGGAGGAAAGATGTAGAGCTTTGTGCTGTTCTTGTACGCAAAGGCTCATCTTTTGTAGGAAAAGATGTGAGTACCTTAATTGGTTCAGATTCTCTCGGACTTCGCATTACCGATGATCCCGAAAATGCTTTTTCAAACGCAGAAGGTATTTTAGATTTTTCACGACCCCAAGCCAGTATTCTTTATGCTAATTATGCAGCTCAAAAAAAACTTGTCCATATTATTGGCACCACAGGATTTAGCCAAACAGAAGAAAAAAAGATTGCAGAGTTTGCCCAACATACAACAATTGTCAAATCCGGAAATATGAGCCTTGGAATAAATCTTTTAGCCAACCTTGTAAAGAAAGTGGCCAAAGCATTAGAAGCCGATGATTTTGATATCGAAATTTATGAAATGCATCACGCAAACAAAGTTGACGCCCCTTCTGGAACATCTCTTCTTCTTGGACAAGCCGCAGCTGAAGGGCGCAATGTTATGCTGCAAGATGTACGTGTCAACGAACGCAATGGCCATATCGGTCAACGCAAAAAAGGCTCCATTGGCTTTTCTTGTTCACGCGGTGGAACGGTTGTTGGCGAACACAGTGTCATTTTTGCCGGTTCAAATGAGCGCATTGTTCTTTCCCATACAGTGCAAGAACGTTCCATCTTTGCCAATGGTGCATTAAAAGCAGCTTTGTGGGCAAAAAACCATGAAAAAGGTCTCTATTCCATGCTTGATGTTTTGGGATTAAACAATTAATTTTAAATAATCAACAGAATAGAGGAAATTCGTAATGAGACGCACACTTGTACTCATCCGTCATGGTCAAAGTGAATGGAATCTCAAAAATCTTTTTACCGGTTGGAAAGATCCTGACTTAACTAAAAAAGGTCAGGACGAAGCGATAGCAGCAGGAAAAAAACTGAAAGAATCTGGTTTGAAATTTGATATTGCTTATACATCCGCCTTACAGCGTGCCCAAAAAACGGCTCAGCACATTTTAGAGCAAATGGATCAATCAAATTTAGAAGTGATCAAAAACACCGCATTAAATGAACGCAATTATGGGGATCTTTCTGGTTTAAATAAAGATGAAGTGCGTCAACAATGGGGGGCAGAGCAAGTACAAATATGGCGCCGCTCCTATACGATTGCTCCCCCGAATGGAGAAAGCCTACGCGATACCGGTGCACGCATTTGGCCTTATTATCTTTACCATATCCAGCCTCATATTTTACGCTCTCAAACTGTTTTGGTCGCAGCGCATGGAAATTCTCTTCGTGCTCTTATTATGGCGCTTGAAGGTCTTACCAGTGAAGAAATTATATCTCAAGAATTAGCAACCGGCATTCCTATTATTTATACCTTTAATCCTGATTCAACCATTTCATCAAAAACTATCATCACACCTTAAACTCTTAAAAATTTAAGGGAGCAAGAAAATATAATCATGCCATTGCTTCAAAATGAATAGTTTTCTCTCCTCCTCACGATAAAGGATCAATTTTTCTACTCTCCCCCAATAGGCTCATCAGTCCATAAATCCATAGGTCTATCAGTCCATCAAGCCACCGCCCTATCAGATGCGTTTCTCTTACAATGACTCTTCTTGGTTTTCTCAATAATGCCGCTCTCACTCTTTCATTTAACGTTGTTATTTTATCCTTGATGAATAAAAAGCAGAAAATCAGACCTCGACAACATGACGCTTTATACCATGCATGATATAAATAGAGGTAACTTTCCCACCCCGTACCAAAACATAATGTCTGACAGCACTATCGATAATTCTATTGACAGAATTGCTTCACAAGCTTAGATGAATTTCATGAGCCCAGATGGCGGAATTGGTAGACGCGCAGGTTTCAGGTACCTGTGCCGCAAGGCGTGGAGGTTCGAGTCCTCTTTTGGGCACCATTTTATGTCTTTAGTACATTGAAATCTATAGATTTTTATTTAAACAATCATTTTTAGACCACCTTCTACGGTTTATATAATTTTACCTAATTTGTTGTTATTTGCTCCGTATTTTTCTTTGGAGTGAATGCCAGAATCTCTTTTTTTCTCCATCTTACGGCTCTCCCTAGTTTATATGGTTCTGGAAATACTCCTTGAAGCACCCAATTGCGAATCGTTGTTGTCGATACACTAAAAAGCTCTGCACATTCACGGGTTGTTACATATCTATCGCCATCATCAAATATCATCTCATGACCTTTCTATCTTTTTATGTTATGTAAATAAGTAGGCTGTTAAGAAACACCTCTGTATTTAAAATTTGCAAATTTATTTGTTAGATGTGTTTAATTTCATATTTCCAATTTGTTAGTTGTGTAAGAGCCTTCGCAATTTCTCCCCTATGACACAAGCACACATCAGATTCAAAACAAGTAATAGCAACACGTTTTTTATCTAAAAAAAGCTGATATAATTTTTCTATTACATGAAGATTATCCTTAAGAGTTGTATTTTGGTAATCTTCAAAAAGATATTCATAATCTTCTCGTGTTTTCAGATTACGCCTTTTTTCAGAGGAAATTCCAAGTTTAGGCATGTGCATATATTCAATGCCAATGTTGCTTACAGCTTTCTCTAATTGCCTTTTCGAAAACCCATATTTTCTACTTATTGGATTTTTACGAACATCACACTCAGATAATGGTCTAGTGATTTTCCTTCATAACCAATGGTAAAAAAACAAGGCTTCTCATCTTTGGTGTTACACATATTTAATTTCCTTATGTAAATGGGTGGGGGTGCTGGGAGGAGAGAGCACCCCCATAATATCAAGCAGTTTTCGCTAAAATCTTTTGCATCTCTTAGTCTATTTCGGCTAAAAAGATTTCAACCGCTTGATTGATTTTTTTAATTTGTTCTTCATCACGGTTGACGCGTTTGATTTTCATACGGAAACCAGATGATTTGCCTACAAAACGTGGGTCATAACTGATAAAATCACACCATTTGCGCCCCGTACAAGCCATTTGAAATTGCATTTGTGCGTGATATTCAGGCTTGATATTACTATCGATAAAGAAGCGTAGATGATTTGGTGATTGTGGGCATTTAACCTCTACTAGACCGTTCTTACCAACAAGCCCATCTGGACTTGCACCAGCCATTTGAATTGTGGGATGTTGAATGAAACCACATCTTGTGACCTCTGTATCATAAATGAATGCATATTCTCTCAAAGCATCTTCTTCATGTTCAATGCCCCATTGCATAGCAGGCGTTGTATAAGATTGGCTTATTTCCTCTGTTAATCGCTCTGTCATAAGCTTTATTTTGTAATCTTCATATTTGCTTGTAGGTGTTCCTTTTGCCGTTTTACTGAGTATGTTATAAACGTTTGAAGCGGTGACTTTTCCTAAACGGGCTTGAAACCATTCTGCTGTTCTTTGTTCCATTTCACACCGCCTTTTGTTGCTCTTGTTGTGTTTTATTCATCTGAGAGCGTTTCTTTTTTTTCAAAGCAAACAAAACGGTTTGTGCTTGTTTATAAGACATCTGTGTTAGATTTTTTACTCCTATGAAAGAAAGAATATCGCTTTCCTTTGCTTGCGTCTGTTCTATTAATTCTTTGATTTCATTCATTTGTTCAGGTGTGACACCTGCGATAAGCGTGTTGCCATCTGTATCATCTTCTTTGTTTGCGACATTAAGAAGCATGCCTAACAAGTATCTTCGTGCATAAGTAATTCTAGAACCAACAGATTGAGTGCTATTTTTGCTCCCTTGTCCATCAATTGGAAATGTTCCTTGTGTTGATATTTCATTTCCCGTGGGATGTCTCAAAGCCATTTCTAAAGTTATGTTGTTTGAATTCTGCTCTTTGATCTTAGCAGACAAGGAAAAGTGGTATTTTGCAAGAGTATCCTTTACTGCTTCAATATACTGATCAAGCGTTGCATATGTACTCTTTGTATGGGTATTAATAGCGTTTTTTTGGATTTTTTGATATTCCGTTTGCATAGCAGAAAGATCAAAGACAAAGTCTTGATAATTTTGTCGTTCTATTTCCTTTTCTCGCAATGCAATAAGACGCTCTAAGCGATCCATATCGACGTCATTTTCTAAAGCTTTGGTTAAAATGCGATCCATGGCTGTTTGTTTGGCTTCACCATCATTTGTTTGTTTTTCTAATTCGGTTTTCGTGATAGTTAACTCACTCATCTTGATTTCCTCCATTAAAGCGCAATTCCCCCGTGGCGTGAATCACGCATGTGTTAAAAGTTGTTTGGTTTGCTAGAAAGGGCTTATATGTTACGCCTTTTTTCTATGGATAAGTTTAGCTTTTTTTATTATGACTAATGTGTTCATAGTCTGAAATACATGTCTTACCAGATACAACAGCGTCACCACAAACATGTGCATAACCACAAATTTTGGCATCTCCATAAATAAAGGCTTCATTAAATATTTGGGCATCATCATAAACATGGGCATTACCATAAACCCGCGCATGATCACTCACCTTGGCGTTACGATAGACCCGTGCATCATCATAAACCCAAGCATTGCCTCCAACCCAACAGTCATCTTCATGACTTAAGTTCCTTTCATGTTCAATAAAGCCACCTAGATCACCTGCTTTTATGTCTCCAAAGTCTTTTAATGCTTTAATTCGGTGAAGAGTTCTTCCCAAAATTTTGATTGTCTCATCTGTCAGTTCGTATTTATTTGGCATGATTTTACTCCTTTAAGTTAGACTCCACCTTTGTCGCTCTTGAAAAGAACGGCATTGGTTTGTGTTGTAGTTTTTTTGAAAAGGGGGCGTTATTAGAAACGCCCTTCATAGTTTTTAAAGCACATCTCAAGGATAACGGTGCTGTTGTTCATAAGTACCGTACATTTCATCTTCATATCGCTGCTTTTCTAAATCAGACAAAAATTCATGGTAAGCATCACTTTCGCGTACAAACTCATAAGGTACAGCTTTCTCGTGGAGCCAGTCGATATTGTCTTTTACATATGCTTCTGCAATCTCTTCAGAAATGTCTTCACAACTATTTTCAGAAGGATTTATACGAAAGATTTGGAAGGCATCATCTTCTTCATAAACAATGCTTAGAATTTGGCTCGCATCAAGCGGTCCAGCCTCTGCAATGTATTGATCTTTATCGAAATAGATTAAAACAATTTCATCAGAATTTATAAGAATTGGCTTTTCCATAATTTTTTCCTCCCTAACGCCTTTGCCTATTGGCAAGAGCTTGTTTGTGGTTTATGAAAATAAAATACGTTTATCGTAATTATGTGTCAAGAAAAAAATTACGATAAACGTATTTTTATATATTTATAATCCACATGATTATTTATTATCTCAAAATTTAAATGGGGAATTTATGTTGGACAGTGAAAGTAAAAAACAACTATCTGTAATGCTAAATAAATTAGCAGAAAATGAAAGAACAGCTTTTATAGATTTCGTGCTGCGAGCAAAGATTTTAAAAGATCCTCAACAATCTTTTTTTCAGAATCATTTGCTTGAGAATACAAATAAAGAAAATCATCCGAACAAAATCCAGAAACAGGTGAAGAGTCTTTAAAAAACTCCATAATTTTAACAAGCTCATCAGCTTTAACGTCTCTCATTTCTTTATTAGGATCAAGATTGACAATATTAGATATAGCTGGTCTACGCACTCCAAGATGGGCTGCAAGTTTTGCTTGACTTCCACGGCCCATTTTATTGAGTTCTTGCTTTATCCAAATTTTTAGCTCTCTTTGTTTAACCATACTTGAATTATTTACCATTTTTAAAAAACCTTACAATATTAAAAAACAAAAAAATACGTTTATCGTATTGACTAAATATTTCTTATATCGTATTTTATTGATTATGATAAAAGCATATACAGAAACAGCGAAACTTATAATTACATATCTTGGTGGGCATCATAAGGTTGCAAATATTGTTAATCGTAATGTTATCGTAGTTAGAAAATGGGCTTATTCTCTTGAAAAACGAGAAGGTAAAGGTGGAATTATTCCGGCTAAATATCAAGTCATGCTTTTAAACTATGCTTGTAAACATAATATTGACTTGCGTCCCGAAGATTTTTTCTACCCCGAGCGTTTGAAAAATTTGATGAGCAAAGAAGAGCACCTCCCACCGCCTTCTTTTGTCAACGGTTTCAGTTTGAGTGAAAAATCGTGCGAACAAAATAAGATGATACAGCCCCAATATGAAGAAAGGAAATAAAGATGGATTCCAGTTGGGCGACGACTATTGTGCTTTTTATAGTCGATGTAATCATGTTTTTTGTTTTTCTTTACATTTATAAAATGACGGAAACGCAAGAAAAAGAGACAGATGAAATAATGAAAAACATAATACGTCGACAAGAAGATTTAATTCAAACACAAAAAGATTTAATGGAAAAAATTAACCGCTTTTGAGACTACTCTACTGAAATGGCAGTAAAAATTTTGGCCAAAAAGTAGTTTCAAGTATTTTCTCTGCGTGATTTGATGAAGTGTGTTCAATGATAAAGATTGGTGTGCTTACGATATCTGGTTTTAGGTGGCGAACTGTGAAAGAAAATTCTGTTTCTTCAGATGCATCTAAATTAAAAAAATCGAAGATTTCCTGTGTGTTTAAATCTGCTACAAAAAGACTTTTTAAGGGTATATACTTTTCATTTTCTGGTTCTAAATGCATTGGATATCTTCCCAAAAGAGCACCTTTATCAAACGCAAATGGGTTTTCGTTATATAACCGAAAATTATTTATTCTCATTGTTTGCTCTGTAGGATTTTTTATGATGCCATTTACCTCTATGAAGAAGTCTTTGTCATATTTGTATGCTGTTGACTCTTTCATAGAAACCTCCAACTTTGGACCCAAGTCTCGTATTTGTTTTTCTGCCCATAAAATGGAGACGTGCTCTTTTGCAGCTTCAGCTTGTTTTTTTAGCTGCTCTAATTGCCTTTCTACATTGTTTAAATCTTCTTTGCGGATTTTGGCTGCTTCTTTCTGGTCTTTGTGTCTTAAAATAAGAGTCACAGAAAGAGATGCAATAAATGACAAAAAACCTGTAAGAAATGTATTTATCCATTCTTCTTGCATCATAACTCCCCCCACTTTTTTAGAATCGTTGGGAGGTTACTTTTTCACAAACATTTTTGCAAGACGGGCAATCACAACACGATTTGTCATGGCGTGCAGATAAATACACAACAGCCTTAAGGGGGGATTATGATCACGCATGCACAAACCATTCTCTGTCTTGATCTAGGCACTAAAACTGGTTGGGCTATATGCGGTGCTGATGGTCACATAATAAGCGATACAGAACATTTTCAATCACGCCGTTTTGAAGGCGGTGGTATGCGTTATCTACGCTTTAAGAAATGGCTTTCTGAACTAAAGAGGTCCGTTGATGAAATTGATGCCGTGTATTTTGAAGAAGTACGCCGGCATGTGGGGACTGATGCAGCGCATGTTTACGGTGACTTTCTAGCAACTTTAACGGCTTGGTGTGAACATCATCAGATACCGTATGAAGGTATTCCAGTTGGCACAATTAAGAAAGAAACAACCGGCAAAGGAAATGCTTCAAAAGAAGAAATGATTAAAGCGGTGCGTGCAAAAGGACACACGCCTTGTGACGATAATGAAGCAGATGCTTTGGCAATTTTATATTTAAAGAAAGAAGGGGGTATATATGTCCAGTAAATTACCATGGACAAGGCTTTTTGCAGATAAGTGGGCAATGATTGTTGATTATTTGCCTGCTGTAGAGGGCAATATTTATATGCGATTACGGTTACGTATGTTGCGTACTGGTGAACCTCTTTTTTATAACATTAAAGTTTTATCTCATTACACCGGTTATTCAGTGAAGAAGTTTGAAGCAGCGTTAAATGTTTTGCTTGAAGAAGGACACCTTGTTCGTTTAGCAGATGGTCGCTTATGGAATTTAGATGTTGAAGAAGAACTCAATAACTCTAATGAGAATTTAGATAAATCTTCAGAAAAGGCATCAAAAGCAGCAAAAGCTAGATGGGATAAAAACAAAGATAAAAGCAATCATGATGTTAGTGAAATGCACAAGCAATGCATGAGCAATGCATGAGCAATGCTTGGAAATGCACAATAACATTAACAATAACAATAACAAAAAAAATAAAAATATTCTTTTATCAAAAAGAGAAATTGAATTTGAAAATTTAGAAACAACAGATTTGCTTGAAGAGCCAATCGAGTGTGATGATGTTCAATCAGAAGAAATTAAAACGATAGAAACTAAACAACCAATCATTCACGAGCAAAATAACAACATTTCAAACGAAGCTAATAATCGATGGCAAATTAACGAAGCAATGATTGAGAAATTGCCGTCACGAAAAGGTAAAAAGGTTGGTAAACAACTTTCAGAAATCGTTGACAAGATAATGCCTGCTTATTTTCCAGAGAAAGCAAAATTTCTTGAGGTAACAAGGAAAACGAGGGAAAAACAAGAAGTTGAAAGCATATTAGAAGATTTCAAGCCCGATTTCCAATACGCAATTAAACAAGGGTTAACGTATGATGAAGCGTTATCAGAATTTAAAAAATTTTTACGCTTTTCAAAAGCAAACCCATGTCGAAATGCTCATGAACGAGATTGGCAAAGCGCTTGGGATAATTGGATTACGCACCCAAAATATGGATTGGTAAGAAAGAAACACGCAGAATTAGAAATGAAAGAACTATGTACAATCACATGTTGTGAACCACTATCAGACACCTTGGTAAAATATCTCAGAAATACAGAGGCTATCAGTTCATTTGCAACATAATAAAATCGTATTTAGTTGCATTTGGAGATCAGCAAAATAGTGAAAAGTGCTGATGGTTTTGAGATTAGATATGCGTTTAAATCGACAAAAAGGCACCGTACAGAGCGATTTAAAGATTTTATGATAAAACATATCTGTAATATAAAACACTCTGTACGATCAAATTTGAGATAAGTAAGCCCATACGTAAAATTAGGATTAAAGCATGACAATTTTAAAACATTTATCCTTAATAAACCGTAAACAGCCCATGCAAAAAAAGTTCGTAGCAACAGCCGTTAGTTATGTTCCATGGGGAGATGGAGCAGCAGAGTATTTTTACAACCTCTACGAATATGAAGACGGTACAAGAGAATGTGAAAAGTTTGATGGTGGTCAGTATTACACCGTACCAGAGAATGCGGGTTTTAGCACCAAAGCGCAAGTGAAGGCGTGGATTTACGGTGGTAATTTACCAAGAAGTGTTCTCGATTATGAACCTCTCATTGATGAGATCAACAAAGAAATTAAAAAATTATCAAAAGCCGCAGAAAGTAAAGAAAATAAACATGTTTACAGATAAGCAGATAAAAGCCTTATTTGGCATTGGAATTTTTATATTTTTATGTTTTTTAGGAATTAGAAAAAATCCCTACTTTATTCAAAGTATTTTGATATTTGCATCTTTTGGTTTGATAATGGTAACAAATATTTTTATAATTTTATGCAATTCTAATATCCCTTCTGAGTTGCAGAATAACCCAAAATATAAAGATGATGATACAACTGGTTGGGTGAAACTAACACGTGATTTAAAACAATATATGCACCGACTCTTAAATATAATAATTTTAGCGCTTGTCGTTTTAATTTTTCCAAATAGTTATAAAGAAACTTTTTCTTTGCCTGTCATTTCTAGGTATATGGAACACAAGTTTCCTGTTTCATTAGATACCGTACTGTTGTACTCAGATATTGCTATTTGGTATTATTTTTTATGCCGTGTACTCTTTCTTATGTTGTATACACGCAGTTTAATAAATATATCTATCCTTACGCTGCAGTGTTCCATTATAAAGCCACAGTGAAATTTCCGATTTCAAAGATCAATTCTTTTTTTACAGAATCTTTATTATATCTGCCATTATCATCTTTAGATACTTTAATAGGGATTCTATGCTGAAAACTTTCAGTATTAAATATTACATCGAACTTATCATATGTATCTCCCACAAAATTTAATTTGTGGAATATGGGATTTTTTTTATCTTTTTTTAAAAAATCACACAAATACTCCCTCAAATTATTTTCTTCTTTAAATTTAATATCTAAGCTGAGTTCTATTTCAGTAACATCATCATTGGGAAATGCATCAAGAGAATCTTTAGCCAACTCCGTTAAGTATTTTGCTGATTGCTTTCCAAAAAGTTCTAATTGTTTTTGTTTTTTATATTTTAATTTTATTTCTTTAATGGAATGCAATTTTTTTTCAAAATCTTGCTTATCAATAAGCTTAGGTAAAATATTAATTTCTTTCTTGAAATTTTCTTTGTAGTGTGACTGCAAGCATTGGTTTAGCTTTTTACTTGAAGAAAAAAGAAGAAATTTTGTAGGAATCAAAACTCCAAAATATTGTTGATTTTGTTCAATTTGTTTTTTAGAACGTGGATTAGGAACGCTTTGAAAGCCATTTTCGGAATCAATCACTTCAGGATCATAAGGACTTTCTTCTCCTGTTAAAACATAAACCCAATAGTAGGCACTTGATTTCACAGAAAATTTTTCAATTGTTAAGGTAGCATATTGATTTTCACGGTAAGAGTGTACGTTCCTTCCTATAAAAATTTATCAATACAATTTTTATTAACTAATTTTGAGTCTGTATCTATTTCATATTTATAAGAAAGAAAGTTAATGGTATTCATAAAGCTAACACAATTACAACGTTTATAATCTTATTGAGCAGTAAGTACTGCCCAAGTTATCTCAGTGATTATGAGGAGTGGTTTCTATTTAAAATATCTTGTATCTTTTAGAATCATTCAGCTAAAAAGTGGAAGTTATGAAATTTTACTTGTAGAAGCAATATGAGTTCTAAAAAATCTATTATAAAAATTTTTTAAATTTAAAAGAACGATAATCATCTTCCCTGCTTTAAGCGGAGAAGAAGATCAAGCCGTATCTTTGACTGTAATCACAACTTGCTTACCAAGAACAGTCAGTGCTTGCTCTAGTGTTTGAAGTTTCGTTGGATAATTTAGATCAAGAATGCGTCTTGCTTCTGTTTCTTTCTTACCCAAACGATTGGCTAATTCTGTTTTAGTAATATGGGCTTCTTTAAAAGCTTCTACCACTGCAAGCTTAAGAGCATTCCATGCATCTACCGTTACCTCTACAAGACCTTTATACTGCTGTGGTGTAGGGAGAGGCAAACCCCGCATCGGATAGCTACGTAATGCCAACCCTAAAGCTTCAACAGCATTCTCTAGTGCCTCTGCTCTATTTTCTCCAGCTGTTATTGCTTCGGGTACATCTGGAAAAGTTACCACAAAACCACCATCTGGATCAGATTCCAATTTTGCTTGATAAGTATATTCCATATCTAAATCTCCTTTCTGTTACCAAAATGCTTCTAAGAGAGGTATAAAAACATTCGAATGAAAACTTCACACTCCCAACTGTTTTTTGATTATTTTCACATAGAGCGGGGTTAATTCACCAGATTTTATAACGGTCGTCTTATCTCCAAAAGTGACTAAATAATGGGACCCCTTGCCTGCATCTGGAGCCTCACTGTAATGAATACCTCTTTTTCTGGCTTCTTTACGTAACTCTCTAAGCAGTGCTTCTCTTTTCATTCACCCTCTCCCACTTTGTAATAAAACTAATATCGCACAAAAAAGTTCGTCAGTCAATAACAAATCGTACAAAAAAGTTTGATATAATCATTTATGAGAGGAGCTTCCTTAAAGAACTAGAAAATGCCGAGAATTGCTTAATATGTTTTAAGTACAAAAAAGCTCAATCTCGTTTTTCATTTCTAAAGATGCTCTACTTGCTCTAAAGGTAAAATATGGGGGATTGAGCTGTTATGACGAGCTTGCCATAGATCATGCTTTTGTTGCAATTTAAGCCAAAATTCTGCATCATTTAAACCAGCCTTTTCTAAACGTAAAGCAAGGTTAATACTGATTGCGGCATGACAGTTTAAAACACGCGATAGAGTTAAACGTGCAACGCCGAGATGATTTGCAGCCTCTGTTACTGTTAAGCCTAATTCGTCCAGCAATTCTTCTTTCAAAATGCCGCCAGGGTGTGGAGGATTGTACATCATAATAATACCTCAAAAATCAATGGTAATCTTGGTAATCAACCAGTTCAACGTTTGTTCCAATGAAACGAAAAGTAACACGCCAATTTGCATTAACACGCATAGATCAATAACCCTTTAAATCGCCTGTAAGTTCGTGAAGACGGTATGATTTAATAGTCATTTGTTCAGGAGCGGATATCGTATCTAAAATCACTAAAATATTTGCTCATTTTTTAGCATGTGCAGGCTGTATTCCTTTAACAATTCCTTTTTCGAAAAATAACTTCAACCCTTTATGCTTAAAACTAACGATTGCCATAATACTACCCCTTTGCTACTTGATACGATACACCATGCATTTATGTCAATCGATTATTTATTAATTTGTCATGTAAAACATAATGTTATATGTTAATATTTAATAATATCATTTTGAAATAATTGAAAAAATAAACAAATTATGATAAAATTTTATATGTATAAAATGCAAATCAAATGGAACTTACAAACATGTTGAATAAAGTGACTTTAATTGGCTATTTAGGGGATAATCCAGAGAGCAAAACGATGAATTCTGGTGCAGAAGTGGTCAATTTTCGGTTGGCAACCTCTGAGAGCTATACAGATAAAAACACGCACCAAAAAGTAGAGAAAATAGAATGGCATTCCGTGGTAGTGTTTAATCCACATTTGGCAAAAATTGCGCTTCAATACTTAAACAAAGGTTCAAAGGTTTACGTAGAAGGCAAATTACAAACCCGTAAATGGCAAGATAAAAATGGTCATGACCGTTACACAACAGAAATTGTTTTGTCACAATACAAAGGTGAATTGTATTTGCTTGATGCAAAGAAAGAGCAATCTCCCCCCTCACCCGTGACTTCTCAAAATTATGCTACAGCCTCTGGTGCCTCCGATTATAGCGCATCTCTTAATGACAGCGTGCCATTTTGATTGAAAAAATATGACAAAAAGAAAAAAACGAGCAAAACGCGGTCGTCCTCGCATTGAAGGTTGTATCAGAGAACCAAATGGTCGTATCTCACGAACCAAAATGCCTCGTGACCCTATCGATAAATTGGCAATTGAAATGCGTGCCAAACGCTTCTGTTTGACCATAGAAGAAGCAAAAAATCCGCTTTCCGGTACCTATATCGGACGGCTTTATCTGCAAGGCAACCTTAATCAAGATCAATACGATGCAGCACAAAAATATCTTGAAGTGAAAAATGATTATTTATGTGCAAAAACATTACCTAGTGCAATTTATGATGAAATGCCCTCATCTTCTGATGAAGCAGCTAGAAAAAAATGGGTTGAATTTACAACAAAACAATTTTCAAATATGCAAGAGGTAATAAAAGAAACACAACATCTTTACAGACAGTATAATTTTTATGCTGCATTACAATACCTTGTTATAGAAGATCTAGAATTGCCATATCTTGTACCTTCATTACATATCGTCCTTAATGCTCTTCAAAAATATTTTGGTTATTAAAAACATTGACTTAGAATAAAAAAAATATAGTGTGTAAATATATACACATTATGAGATTGGGTAATGGAACAAAACAGCCGAAAGATAATTGCAAAATTAAAACGCGACGGCTTTGAACTTGTTAAAGTGAAAGGTTCACACCATAAATTTAAAAAAGATAGCAAGGTTGTTATTGTTCCACAGCCTAAGAAGAATCTTCCAATCGGTACAGCGCGTTCTATTGCACTACAAGCAGGCTGGTTAAAAAAAGGAGAAGAAGAATGAAAAGATTTTTTGCTCTTGTTCATAAAGATGAGGATTCTGCTTTTGGTATTCAGTTTCCCGATTTTGAAGGTTTATTCTCTGCTGCTGATGAAGAAGAAAATCTTATCATAAATGCAACCGAAGCCTTACAACTTTATTGTGAAGATATGGATACAGTGCCTGTTCCTTTAAAATTTGAAGAAGTAATACAACAGAAAGCTGTCAAAAAAGCTTTGTCACAAGGAGCTTTTTTAATACAAGTTCCTTTTATTGAAAATGATGCAGAAGTTGTACGTACCAATATATCAATTGAACGAGGGCTTTTACGTGCAATTGATAATTGTGCACAAGAGAGAGGTTTAACAAGATCTGCTTTTTTGGCAACAGCAGCCCGCCATGAGCTTAATATTTAGCTATATATTAATGAAAATCAAAAAGCAGCAGGTAAACAAAATGCTACAGTTAAGAGGGATATGACTATCATTGATATCATATACACAGCATCTAATATTTCTGGACCTGTCATTTCTCTTCCCTTCTATAATAATTGCTCAGTAGTTTATAAATAAATAAGTTTTAAGCAGCATCTTGGATACTAATGGTAACTTCTTTGCCAAGAATAATAAGAGTGGATTCTAAAGAGTCTAATTTTGTTGCGTGGTTTAAATCCAACAATCGATCAATTTGTATTGGATTGAGTTTTAAAAGACGCGTAAGATCTGCTTTGCGTAATTTTTTTTCAACCATAGCGTTATGTATTGCAATTTTTAAAGTGACCAATGAAGATACTTCAACAAAAGGATAGGCAGTATCACGAACTCCGAAAGGAACAAATTCTCGATCTTGGAAACGCCCCATAATAACTGTTAAAAGGGCATTTTTAGCGTTTTCTAAAGCCTCTTTTTCGTCGTTACCATAGGTAATAAATTCTTGAAAGTCTTTGGAAACGACAAGAAGAGTATCATTGTCATCTTTGATAAATTTAAGTGCATATTTCATTTATATCTCCATATTCAGACTTACCTTAGGTCAAGATCTTTAAGAATCTTTTGAACTAATCCCGTTCCTAATTCTTTCCGTGTACCATGCATAGGTAAAACAGATTTTTTAGAACCGCGTTTTACAAGCAAATGGCCACCTTTCCCTGAGGTAAAACTGCAACCATGTTTTGTAAGATATCTTTTTAATTCTTGACTGTTCATAAACATAACATAACATCTAAAATGTTTAAATACAACATAAATGTTGTTATTTGTATAAAATTAAAGATTGGCTTTTAAAATACTAAGTTTTGATCAAAAAATTAAAAAAATACAAAATATAGATTTTTTCTATTGACAATACGTAGAAAATTTTATTTAATGCCTGTGCTGTCACTGGTCGTATTGTGTCTAAAATTCAAAAAAATCCCTTAAAATTTGTTAAAATATTAAGCTTTAAAAGTAGTTTAACTTACTGTTTTTATTAAAAAAACTGGATTATCTATTTTGCACACATCAAAAGCCATTCATTGACCAATAATGTCATTAATTAACTTCCTCAAAAGGAGTGAAGATGAAAGCAATCATCACCAAACCAATGTGTGTTGTTGGCGACAACAAAAGCACTGTTCGTTTTGAAACATCAACTTTAAATAATCCATTTGTGGAGGTTTCCAATCAAGTCTACGCACGCCTCAAACGCGCCAATGCCGCAAAACCTTTTTTGGAAAGTAAAACAACAATAAAATCTGAAAAGATAAATGAACCAATTAAGCCAATAGAAAAAGAAGCCGTACAGATATCCTCTGAACCAAGTGCAGAAGAAATTTCACTTCAACAGACCGAAACATCTAAAGTTTCCAAATCATCAACACCTACGACAAAAAAGCTTAAAAGTTGAAATTAATCATCCATCAAGAATGGTATCTTCAACAGGTAAAAGATCCCTTTACCAATCTTCAAGCACCACGTCTTAATTGGGCTTTGCGGAACGCTATAAATACTTCAGCAAAACAAGTCGAACGCTTTACTGAAAAGCAAGTTTCCGACCTCTCATCAGCCCAACTAAAGCGTATCAAAAAAGGTATTTATATTAAAGGAAAAGCTACCGCAAAATTTCTCGAGACAGATATCATTGGTTCTGGAACACCCTTGCCTCTTAAATTTTTTCAAGCAAAAGAAACAAAACGCGGTGTGACCTACACAATGTTTGGAAAGAAAGAAATCTTGCCCCATGGTTTTATTAAGGGGGGAAATTTTCCAAAGCGTGTTGAATTAAAAAAAATGAATGGTCATGTTTTTCAAAGAGTAGACGACGATAAATTCCCCATTGCAAAACAAGAAGGACCTTCAATTGCTATAGTGATGTCTAAGCCAGAGATTACAAATTCTATTATAAAAAAAGCCAATGAAAGATTAACCAAAAACATACAGATTCAACTTTCTCGTCAAGAATACGCTGCCAATAAAAGAGGCTAGATCATGTTCTTAAGCTTTATCTATACATTACATATAGTTATTAGTTTACGCATTCCATATTCTTATTGTAATTTCAAAAACAGATCATCGCTTATGCTTTGCTTTTTCCATAAAAAAACCAATAAAATCAATGCAAAAGGTACTTTCCAGCGGGTTGGCTTCGTTGCGGGGCGGACGAGCGCGAACTATCGCTAGCGACAGAATTTTCAAATCGACTGTACATTGTACACTTAACATATTGATAAATAACAAAATTAATGTGCATTAATATACACACTATACAATCTATGATTATTTAAAAAAATGTGAAGTCACCGCTTGACAATATGGCAACAATGTGTCTATTGTTGAGTCAGGTGCCTCAAAAACACCCAACGATAAGCGGATAGATTACCGAAATAATCTCTTCCCGCCGAAATTTAAAAACTTTGACTCATCACATGCTTTGTAGCATATAGTGATTTTGTCGGGTGTGGTTACACTATACAATACCCTTGCGGGAAAAGTGTAACGACGGACTTATCGCCGTGTTTTTGAGCGCCCGGCACTCTTTTTGAGTGTCAATCAAAAACATCTAACGATAAGGAGTTCATTATGAACACGCTTATAGAAATATCAGAACAGGTTATTGATCAAGAAACTGTTCAAACAGTCAATGCTCGTGATTTACATGCATTTTTGGGAATTACATCAAAGTTTGCAGACTGGATTAAAAATCGCATTAAAGAATGTAAGTTTTTGGAAAATATAAACTTTATAATGCTTTCTAAAAATTTAGAAAACGGTGGAAAGATAAAAGAATACCATATTACCTTAGATATGGCTAAGCACCTTTCCATGATAGAACGTAATGACAAAGGACATGAAGCGCGTCAATATTTTATCAAGTGTGAAAAGCTTTTGAAAAAAGTAGTAACACCGCAAATAAATCTTGCCAATGCTTTGGAAAATCCTCTTACGATTAAACAGCTGCTTTTAGAGAGTATCAATCAATTAGAAGACTTAAGAAACGAGGTAAGTACACTCAAACCAAAAGCAGAGGCTTTAGAAGGCTTAAAGCGCTCTGATGGGCTGTTCGGTCTTATTGAAGCAGCAAAGATGTTAGAGATACGACCAAAGGATTTAAACGATTATTTGCGCAAACACGATTGGGTCTATCGACGTGCTCCAGGGGCGCCTTTGCTACCCTACCAAGATAAAATCAAGAAAGGTTTTATGGATTGCCCTGCGATTACTATTCAAAGACCAGATGGTACGGAAAAAATACTCCCTTCGACAAAAATCACCTCCAGAGGATTGGCATGTTTAAGAGAACAAATCCATGGAGGTGTACAATGAAGATTGATACCAACTTCTTATGCAATTTGTGGATAGCATTATCTCAATTTTCTAGACATGAAAATATGAGTGACAAAGATTGTACTGCTCTGGTTGATACTATGAGTGTCATAGAAAAAGCTTTGATTTTAAAGCTTCAAGATGATGTGCCAAATATACTTAAAATTTTAACAGTTCTAACAGATTTTGGAGATTCAGAGCTACCGCATAGCATGGATTCTTTGTTGCGTGCTTACGAACCAGATTTAGACAACCCTATTAAAAAGGTTGCTTAAGGTAAAACATTTCCCTTCCCCATCTTTTAAGGTGGGGAGGTGGTAGCTTTAGCAACGGCTTGCTTTTTTTAACACTTCACTCATACGTGTGCGCCAATCTTTTCCTTGTTTTTTAAAAGAGGCAATAACGTTTGGGTCAAGGCGTAGAGTAACCGCTTGTTTTGGAGATTCAACAGGCGGACGCCCACGTTTACGGCGTTCTTCTGTTACATACTTAAAGAAAGAGGGTGGTAAAACATCTTTCGCTGGCTTGAGACGTGCAAGTTCTTCATCTGTTAGTGGTGGAGAATCCACAGCGTCCCAATCTTCTTTTGTATAGTCACAGCCTACTTCAAAGGTTTTTTTGATAGTCATTGAAAACCTCTCTTTCTTTTTTATTGGCTTGACGGAAACTGATAATGGATATCGCTTCAGTGCCAAGCTTCGCAAAAACAACAACGGTCGTACCATTAGCAAAACGTCCAATAGCCTTCATGCGGTTTGAATGAGTTGCATCAATAAGAGCATGCTCCCAATCAAAGTAAATAACATCAGCAAAATCAAGCTTATGTTTAACAATGTTTACAGCTCTTTTTGGTTCATCCCACACGATCTTCATATATTTTATGTACACGAAAAATACAATTGTGTCAATAATTAAAGTGTACAATAATTCGCATAAATTATTTAAAATGGAGCGACTGCTCAATGAATAAGAAATCTCGAAAAGGTCTATCGCTTCGTGCCTTTGCCAAAAAGATGCATGTTTCTCCTAATGCGGTGGTTTCTCGTTTTAAAACTGGAAAATTTGATAAGGCTATTTTTGAAGATGGTTCTGTTAATGAAGCGCTTGCAACAGCCATCTGGAATGAGAATCCAACAAAGCGCCCTGCCCCATTTTTAGCACCGGATGGTCAACCACGGACAAAGATCAAACAAATCTCTAAAGAGGGTGCTAATGAATACGAAATCAAACTGGAGAGAATGCAAGTTGCCCTTGAAAGCGAAAAGATTGCTCTTGAACGTTTGCGCGAAACAACCGTTGACCGTGAAGAAGTAAAGAGAGCAGCCCGTGAGTTTGGAAGAGCACACCGTGATGCCATGTTGAATTTTCCTCACCGCTTTGGAGCAAGTATTGCCGCACAGGTTGGATGTGATGCCGCAAGCCTTATCGGTGCTATCGATTATTATATACGAAAAGCTTTGCTTGAAGCTGTTCATATTCCAGTTCCTTATCATGATCATCAACCTCCGGAATGAGAGCGTTTTGGGGCACGCAAAGAATGAATAATGGATGAGAATGCTGTTAAAGAATTTTTCGCCAATGCCAATGATGCAAGACAACCGAACCCACCGTATACGGTTTCTCAATGGGCGGACAAGAATAGATACCTTAGCACCGTAGCAAGTGCTGAACCTAGATTATGGAGAACAAAACGCACCCCCTATTTGCGCGAAATCATGGATAATCTTTCCTCTTATGTGCCTATTGAAACAACCATTGTTATGAAAGGGGCACAAATTAGTATGTCAGAGGCAGGACTGAACTTTTGTGGTTATGCTATTCATTATAGTCTAGGACCAGCCCTTTATGTCATGCCCACCGTTGAGACAGCCAAAAAGCTTTCAAAGACGCGGCTTGACCCCATGATTATGGCCAGTCCCGTTTTAAGTGAACGCATAGCCTCTGCCCGTGCGCGTGACAGCGGTAATACCATGTTTTCTAAAGAATTTGATGGTGGGGCGTTGATGCTGACAGGAGCCAACAGTGCTGCTGGTTTGTGCTCTATGCCTATTCGTTATCTGATTTTGGATGAGGTTGATGCTTATCCTCTCAGTGTCGATAACGAAGGTGATCCGGTGATGATCGCAGAAAAGCGTACCTCGACCTTTATTCAACGAAAGATCTTTAAATTGTCCACGCCAACCCACCGTGACACAAGCCGTATTGCCAAGGATTTTGTTTTAGGAGACCAGCGATATTACAACGTCCCTTGTGATGCATGTGGTGTACTCCAGCCAATTGTTTGATCACAGATTAAATGGCCGAAAGGTGCCCCTGAAAAGGCTGTTTTTGTTTGTGCGCATTGTGGTCACGAGCATGCTGAACACCGAAAAACGGATTTGATGTGTGAAGAAAGAGGTGCGTGTTGGGTTCCTACCAGCGAGTCTAGCAGACCCAATTTGCGCTCTTATCATATTTCTGCACTCTATTCCCCTTGGCTAACGTGGGGGAATGTGCAAGAGAGTTTTTAAATGCCAAAGATGATCCAGCCCTTCTGCAACCTTTTGTGAACACTGTTCTTGGAGAGCCATGGGAGGATAGAACCGGTGAGGTTGTTGATCCAGACAGTCTCTATGCAAAGCGCGAAGAGTATCCCCTTGCCCCAGAACAAGCTGTGGTGTTGACAGCAGGAATTGACGTACAAAATGACCGTTTAGAGCTTGAAGTGGTAGGTTGGGGACGCAGCGAAGAAAGTTGGCATATTGATTATCAAGTTATCCTTGGTGATCCCTCTTCTTTTGAAGTGTGGGACCAACTGGATGAATATCTTGCAAAACGTTGGCCGCATCCAGGCTATAAAGACGGTATTAGGATAACGGCGGCTTGTATTGATACTGGTGGTGGACATACACAGGCTGTTTATAATTATGTGCGCCCCCGTGAAGGACGGCGCATCTGGGGCATTAAGGGACAGGCTGGCTGGCGTGCGGTATGGCCACGCCGCCCAAGCAGAAACAATAAAGGACAGATTAATCTTTATATTGTTGGGGTTGATGCGGCGAAAGATATCATTACAGCGCGGTTTAAAAAATCGGGTCCCGAAGCAACGGGGGCTGGTGCAACACATTTTCACAAAAGCCTTGATCGAGAATATTTTGATCAGCTAACCGCTGAAAGAAAAGTGATCAAATTTTTTAAAGGCTTCAAGCGTATTGAATGGCAAAAAAGTGAAAAGGCAAGAAACGAAGCCTTGGATTGTAGGGTCTATGCTTATGCGGCTTTACAAGGTCTGATTTCGGCAGGAATAAACCTTAATCGAGAAGTCGATATCTTAGAAGAACGTTTGGAAAAGCTTAAAATTGAAGGCTCTGTAGAGCAGCCAACATCAGAACATGTGTCCTCTCCTTCTCCAAGAAGATCTCAGACAATACGGCCTCAAAAGAAACCATTCAGAACAATGATGAATCCTTATATGCGAGGGGATTGGAGGTAATTTGTGGATGAAACTTTAGAACCAATGAACAGCAAAATTGAAAGACTTGAAAGTTTAAAAAGGCGGCGTGAGCAAATTGAAGAAGCTCTTTATTCGGGTGCGCAATCCGTCCGCCATGGCGATAAGCAAGTCAGTAACCGCTCTGTTGAAGAACTGCGCAGAGCACTTGAGATGCTGAACACACAAATAGCAGACCTTGAAGGACGCAAACGTTCACGCGTGTTCTATTTTAATATATCACGAGGCTATTAATGGCTGGTTTGTTCAATAAAATTACGGGATTTTTTACAATTTCTCGTCAACACAATCCCCATTTTGAAGCGGCAAGCAAAAGCCACCGTATGGGTGGTTTTGACCCCGCAAAAAACATATCAATAAAGCCATTGAAGAATGCGGTGATACCATTGTTGCCCGTTCAAGATGGCTTTATGACAATGAATCTCTTTATGGTTCTGCAACAGAGGAATGGGTTTCTGCCGCGGTGAGTGATGGGATTAAACCCTATCCTCGTATTGAAGGCTTTCAAGAAGAAAAGAAAAAGCTTTTAGACTTATGGTGGCAATGGGTTGATGAAGCCGATTATGATGAAGATGCCAACTTTTATGGGCTGCAGGCAACCATTGCACGAGAGGTCTTTTTAACTGGTGAATGCTTTGTAAGACTGCATTATGTTGACCTTTATGGACGCTCTGGTGTGCCTCTTCAATTACAAGTTTATCCAACCGAAATGCTGGATTTAACTTACAACGGACCTGCTGAAATTAAAGGCAATTACATTCGTATGGGGATTGAATTTAATGCCAGTGGTAAGCGCGTTGCTTATCATTTCTGGAAACATCACCCCTATGATGATTGCCCTTCCAATACAGTCTTTGAGAGTCAAGAGCGCATACGCGTGCCTGCTGAAATGGTCATTCATATCAAAGAGCGCCGTATTGCTGGACAATTGCGCGGTTCTCCCAAAATAACGCGCTCTATGACAAAAATCTTTCAACTTGAATCCTATGATGATGCAGAACTTGAACGAAAAAGGACAGCGGCTCTTTTTGCAGTGTTTATTACAGGAACTTCTCCCAATGGTGAAAGAATACCTGAAAACCGTAGTGAAGAGGACGCCAAAGAACAAGAATTACCGGTAGCTGCACCTGGTGCTTCACTTTACGTAGGAGAGAATAAAGAGGTTACATTCTCAAATCCTGTTGAGGTTGATGGCTCTTATGAGGCTTTTCAATTTCGCAATATCTTGAAAATTTGTTCTGCTCTCAATATGCCTTATGCCGTTGTGACAGGGGATGTTACGCGAGGAAACTTTTCCAATGTGCGAACCTCCATTATTCAGTTTAGACGCCATGTTAAACAATGGCGAGAACATATCATTGCCTTTCAGTTTAATCGCATTGTTTGGGAACGCTTTGTCGAAATGGCAGTGCTTGGCCAATGCGTGAATTTACCAGGATGGGAAGAAAGTCCCTTGCCATGGCTTCAATGTGAAAGCTTTGCACCACCCCTTGAAATGATTGACCCCATTAAAGACATTTCCGCAGAAAAAGAAGAAATCCGTGCTGGCTTGAAAACACGACGTATGGCGTTGGCTGAACGGGGCTTTGATATTGATAACATTCATGCCGAACTTGAAGAAGAACGCACAGATGCGCACACACGGGGTTTATCCTTTGATACCGATAATGCGCTAGCGCCCTCTGGTGGCAATCAACTGATTGATACGGAAGATTCAGATCCTTCTGAGAGTTATGAAAGCAACCAAGACAGTAAGGCACAAGCAAATGGTGAATAATCTTGATATGCCCTTTTTGGCATCACGGCTTTTTGGTGTTCCACACATGCTTGCTTCTACAAAGCTTGATATTATTCTCAATGCGCTTGCTCCACGGCTTTTTGCAGGAGAAAAGTTTGCCGTGAAAGCCTTTTTGGAAAAGGATGGGGCTGCTTTAAGACCACCAGAAACTTACGTGGTGCAAAACAATATTGCTATCATACCGGTTCATGGCACGCTTGTACGTCGTGGTGCATGGCTTGGGGCTTTATCGGGATTGACCTCTTATGAAGGCTTGGGCGCTTCTTTTCGTGAAGAAATTAGGCAACCTGATGTTCATGCAATATTGCTGGATATTGACAGTAGCGGTGGAGAAGCCGGCGGTGTGTTTGATCTGGTGGAAGAGTTTCAAGCACTTTCACAAAAATATAACAAGCCGATTTGGGCACATGCCAATGAATTTGCTTGTTCGGCAGCTTATGCCATTGCTTGTTCTGCTTCTCAAATCTGGACTGCACGCACAGGGGTTGTGGGCTCCATTGGGGTTGTTTGTGCGCACCTTGACCAGTCCCGTGCAGATGAAAAACATGGGCTGAAATGGACTTTTATCTTTGAAGGGGATCATAAAGTTCATGGCAACTCTCACGAACCTTTGAGCGATACAGCACAGATAAAAATACAAGCCGATTACGCCCTACTCTACGAGATGTTTGTGGATTTGGTTGCAAAAAACAGACCTCTGAATGCGGCTACAATTCGCGATACCAAAGCAGAAACTTTTATAGGCAACCAAGCCATCACGCTTGGATTGGCAGATGCGCATGGAACTCTTGCGCAAGCTTTGGAAGCCTTAATGGATTCCATTCACTCACCCCCAACAGCAACAAAAAAAGGACAAAGCCCATGGCACGCACACACTACCGCGCCGAACAAGAGGATGATGAAAAGATTGTCGACGTCACCCATGAAGACGAAGAAGACACTCTCGACATTGACGCAGACGACGAAGAAGAAAGCGAAGACGAGGACAACGAAGATAAGCAAGAAAACATAAAAGCAGCTCTTGAAAAAGAAAGAAAACGCGCACAGGCACTCACAAACCTTGAAAAGCAAGCAAAGCGTTTAGGTGTTTCTTTTGATGCAGCAAAAGCAATTCAAAGCGGCATGAATGTTGAGAAGGCTAAAAATGTTGTTTTATCTGCTGCTGTCTCAAAAAGTTCCTCTTTAAAACTATCGACCACAGCGCCCCATAGTGATGGGACGAGCAAGGCAAAAATTAATACAAAATGGGAAGCCGCTTGGAGGGCAATAAAATGAATAATCAAGTTTTTTATGAAGATGTTCGCAATGGCGCTTATCTTGGACGCTATGATACGGATATGTCCAATGAAGAAGTGGTTTTTGCGTCTGGGGCATTTGTTGAAGCCGGCACTGTTATGGGAAAAGTAACAGCAACGGGGAAATATGTTCCTCTCAATCCAGCAGCATCTGATGGCAGTAAAATACCAGCAGGGATTTCTTATGCCACTGTTGATGTAACAGAGGCAGATCAACGTGCAGTCATTACAGCGCGCTTGAGTACCGTGAAAGCTTCTGAACTCCTATGGCCGGATGCCATTACAGACGAACAAAAAAATGCTGCCATTCAGTCTTTAGAAGACAATAACAAAATACTGTTGCGATAGGAGAATGCGTACATGGATATGAACTTTTTTAAACACGACGCTTTCTCCGCAACCACCATGATGAAAGCGATTGAAAACTATGAGTTTCAACCTAGTCTCATTAGCTCTCTTAATCTTTTTGAAGAAGTGGAAACAAGCACCACAGTGGTTGGCATTGAAAGACGTGACAATACATTGTCTTTGATTCAGACCAGTGAACGGGGCGCCCCTTTGATTGAAGGAGATGGGCATAATCTGCATTTTTTCAAAACAACACGGATCGCCAAAAGTGATACCGTAAAAACAGAAGAAATCCAAGGATGGGATATATTGAGGCCAGAAGATCAACTCGAGACAGCAATGAAATATATTGCTAGAAAACAAAAGAAGCTGATTTCTGAAATCGAATTGACATGGGAAAACATGCAGCTTGGCGCTGTTCAAGGTGTTGTGCTTGATGCCGATGGCTCTGTTATTGTTGATTGGTACAAGGAATGGGAAATTACACCCCCAAAGCCGATTGATTTTAAACTGAATGTTGAGACAACAAATGTTGCCGACCACGTTGATCAAATCATTATGAGAATGATTGAAGCTTCAAAGGGGGCATTTTCTGATCATTCACGGATTATTGGACTTTGTGGAAATGAATTCTTTTCCAAATTGAAAAACCATAAGACAATTCGTGAAACCTATCTCAATACAGCGCTTGCACAAACACTCAATAGCGCTGGAGGTGTTGCAACACCCAGTAGCATTGGTTCTGGAAGCTTTGGTAGTTTTGACTTTGCGGGTGTTACGTTCATTAACTACCGCAGTGTTCATAACTATAATGTAAGTGCAAAAGCTGGAACAAAACGCGCCATAGGCATTAAGCCCGATGAATGCCAGTTTTTTCCTTCCAATGCGCCTAGCGTGTTCCAAAAAACCTTTTCTCCAGCAGAAACTGAGAATTTTTCTCACACAATTGGAAAATCTCTTTACACTATTCTTATTCCAGATACTAATCACAATACATGGGCCAAACTTGTGGTGTACAGCTATCCGCTTTATATTTGCACACGCCCTGAAATGCTCTTTAAAGCGGTCAGTGGAGGCAAATAGCATGCAATGGCACGGGTTTGCTCAACAAAATGATCAAGATGTACGCAACACCTTTGGGCAACCCGTCATCTATACGCGAAAAGATAATCAACAATCGTTTCAGATTACAGCAATTTACGGCATTAAACATTCAGAATCGAACGCTGGCGGGAGAATCCCCACAACAGTGCCTCGAAAAGAACTTGATGTCTGTATTCATGATATCGGTGGCTTCCCCCCAAAACCTCAAGATAGTGTTGTGATCATTTCTCCTAAAGATACCTCTCAAGAGCACTTCTTGATCACAGAGGTATAAGCCTCTGAATCCGGTATGTATAAGCTTATCTTACGGGAGTTAAAGTAAGGGAAGTCTATATGGTATACCTTTAAAAATCTAATAAGGCTGCCCAAGAGCTCGGATTATTGCTGCAAACCTTGGATTTGGAATAGCACTAAATCGGTAATTCCATGGTGCGCCAGTACGATGACTGATGTGACATCCTTGGTATGTTATAGATACTGATGCAATGCTTGCCCAAGTAGTCCTTTCATTATCTTCAGGGCTTTCAAATACAATAGCTTGATTTGTTACTAAAAGACGTCCTAAAAGCGGGGTATTTTCGCCAATATTGAAGGTAACGCGCGCTTGAACTCCCAACAGTTTTTCATTTTGTGCTAAACGATAATCATATTCACTTGCGTCAAGTTCTTGAAACATTTCACATGCCTCCTCAAAATTAGAGGGAGGAATGTCTGATTGCCACAAAGCAACTTCTTCTTCAAAGCGTTTTTCTTTTTTACTTGCAATATAGATAGGGATAATCAAAGCTAAAACGATAAGTATTGGTACTAATAACCATAGTGTAATACTTATTATTACGACAATGCCTCCAATCAGTAGAGTACAAAGGAGAAAGATCTTTATTCTCTTTTCTAACCGTTTTTTTTCAAGTTCCGGTGACATTTTATTAACAATTGATAAATCAGAAGAGGGGTGGATATGGGGGGGAGGCATTAACACCTGCTCTGAAACTGTTTCTTTAAAACGTTTTTTGCGTTTATCTCGCCAATGAACAAAAATAGACAATGCAATAAACGCAAAGAAAATTAACCTGAACCACCTCCAAAAACCTAGATTATCATTTTCGTCTGACTTTTTGTCTTGAACATAGATACTTTGCTTATCAGTATTCTCAAGTAGTGGCTGTGTCACGCTTTCATTTTGAGTAGCAATATTTATTAATAAAGCTGAGGAGGAGAAAAAAAATTCATTATTGTATGCAACCTGATCTGATTCGATTTTGTGAAAAAAAACCGCACCTAATATTGCAAAGCTGAGAAATAATAAAACTCCAATGCCAAGGGTTTTCAATCCGTTTTTACGCCATTTTTTTATATACACTAAAACAAGGCCGACAACCATCACTGATAACGACAACAAACATACGATCATTGCAATTGCATCAAGCATGCCAAGCATTATTTTCCCCTCCGCTAAATAAAAAAAGAAGTTGATAGATCTGAAGTGAGTCGACAAATAAAGTAAAGGAACGCTTATTAATTTTTAAAAAAAAATTAATATTACTGCTTGACATTATAATAAGGATATGAATAATCGAATCAGGTGCCTCAAAAACACCTTAAAACCACAAGCAGATAGATTACCGAAACAATCTCTTCTCCGCACATTAAAGATTTTGACTCATTGTATGCTTGTAGCATATAACAGTCTTGTCGGGTGTAGTTATGTCATAAAATACCCTTTGCGGGGAAAGTGTAACGACGGGCTTGTGGCCGTGTTTTTGAGCACCCAGCACTCTTTTTAGAGTGTCAATCAAAAACGTCTACCCCACAAGGAGTTCACAATGACTCTCATTAAAATATCAGAACAAGTGATCGGAGAAGAAACTGTTCAAACCGTCAACGCGCGTGAACTACACGCATTTTTAGAAGTAGGAAAAGATTTTTCAACTTGGATTAAAAACCGTATCGGTAAATACAATTTTGAAGAAAATCAAGATTATATAGTTTTCCCCCATTTCGGGGAAAACCTCCAAGGTGGTCGTCCCTCTAAAGACTATCACCTCACCTTAAGTGTAGCCAAAGAACTTTCTATGGTGGAGAATAATAAGAAAGGTAGAGAAGCGCGTTTATACTTCATTGAATGCGAAAAGCTTGCAAAACAAGCAGCAACACCGCAAATAAATCTTGCCAATGCTTTGAAAAATCCGCTTACGATTAAACAGCTGCTTTTAGAGAGTATCAATCAATTAGAAGACTTAAGAAACGAGGTAAGTACACTCAAACCAAAAGCAGAGGCTTTAGAAGGTTTAAAGCGCTCTGATGGTCTGTTCGGTCTTATTGAAGCAGCAAAAATGCTCGAGATGCGACCAAAGGATTTAAACGATTATTTGCGCAAACACGATTGGGTTTATCGACGTGCTCTAGGGGCGCCTTTGCTACCCTACCAAGATAAAATCAAGAAAGGTTTTATGGATTGTCCTGCGATTACCATTCAAAGACCAGATGGTACGGAACAAATACTCCCTTCGACAAAAATCACCTCCAGAGGATTGGCATGTTTAAAAGAACAAATCCATGGAGGTGTACAATGAATACCAGTATCGACTTTTTATGTGATTTGTGGATGGCGTTGTATCAGTTTTCTGATCGTGATGATATTGAAGATAAGGCTTTTAATACACTCATTGAAACCATGGATGCGATAGAAAAAGCTTTGATTTTAAAACTTCAAGATGAAACCCCAAATGCACTGAAAATTTTGGCAATGATTACAAATTTTGGAACTTTAAGACCACCTCCGATTATAGAATCTTTGTTGAAATCTTACGAACCAGATTTAGACAACCCCATTAGAAAGGTTGCTTAAGGTAAAATATGCCCCCTCCTCGTTCTCAAAATGGGGAGGTGGTTAAGAGGCTTCTTTAGGTAAGAATTCGAAATGAACGGTTTTAAAACCTGTTAAGTCATAATCTGTAAGATCAGCAGTATCAACAAAGTTCTCTGCTTCTTCATCCGTCTTTAAAACGGGCATTTGTTTTAATTGAGAAGTTTTCATAAAAATCAATCTTCTTTTGGCACATATAAACCTTTAAAAGCTTCAAAGTTTAGAAGAAATGTATCTGTTTAAGCTTACACCATTTTCGGCGGCTTGAATTGCAAGTTGTCTATGGAGTTCTGGTGGTATTCTTAATTGAAACTTACCACTATATTTGCCATGTGACAAAGGTATCGGGACTTGTTCTCCATTATGTTTCATATCCTCAACGACTTCTGAAACGAGGTCCATAATACCTTTTAAAGCTTTTTCTGCTTGAGCATCTAACCATGAAAGGGAAGGAAATTCTGCACACAAACCAACATATTCCTCATCTTCTGGTGACCAAAAAACACGATAGGTATAATGATTATTGTTCATGCTTTATCCTTTCTATTGCTTGTAAAACCTGCTTAACTTGATAGGCTTTTGCCTTATTTCCGGAACCTTTCTGAATATTGACACGAGGGTCCCCTAACCAAGGGGTTTTAAAAACAAAATGACTTGAACCATTGTTCCTTGGTTCTCCAAAGAAATAGACACACACAGCCAACAAATCTGAAAACTTGATGTTTTTTGGTGATGCTTTCATCAAGCTGATTATTTTTTCAACTTTATTACTCATAACCAATAATAGTATTATTATTAATACTAGTCAATCATTTATATGCCTACTCCAAAGGAGCCTTTATGCATCCGCGTGAAACGATAAGAGAAACATTTGTTGGGTTGATCAAAGCAGCAAAGACAACAGCTGGTGACAATGTTTTTAATATGCGTGACTTCAATTTATTCATTGAAGCAATGCCCGCCATTAATGTTTCAACGCAAAACGAAACCATTGAAGATGGGCATGATTTTGGCTTAAGGCGGCGTGTTTTAACAGTAGATGTTGAATGTTATAGCACACAAGAAAACGGAGCGTGCTTCGTTGATCAATTGGCATGGCACGTTGAGAAAATTTTCCATGCCAATCCCAATCTTAACAACACCGTTGAGACATGCCGCTTGCAAAATATTGCTTTTGCCTTTGGCGATAATGGCGCCTTAGCACTCCATGGTGCAATCCTAACCTTTGAAGTCACTTATGTGACCAATATCCCCTTCCCTCATGAAGGAAATGCAACCGCAGGAATTGTTGAACCTCTTGTCGGTTTTAAACCAGAAATTGGTGTGGAAAACGAAGAAAAATACGTAAAAATTAAGGAACCCCATGTTAGAGCGACGCGATAAAGAGATTACCGATTTAAAAAGACGCATGGCCAATATGGTAGTGGTTGGAAAAATTAGCCATGTCGACCATAAAAATGCACGCTATCGGATAAAAAGCGGTAATCTGATCAGTGACTGGATTCCAGATACACAAGCCCGCACTGGTAAAACTTGTTCTTATGAAGGGCGTGATGTTGGAGAGCAAGTTATTGTTGTCTCTTCATCAGGCGATTTATCACAAGGGGTGATTGTTGGTTCACTTCACACGGATGCAAACCAAGCTGCCGATAAAGGCAATATTCATAAGACACTTTATCCAGATGGAACCACCATTGAATATGATGATGAACAAAATAGCTATACCCTTAACCTGACATCAGGAGGAAAGTTTAATCTCACGATTTCTGACGGTGTGTCGATAAAAGGCGATGGCAAGAAATTAGAACTGCAAGCACCAGAAGGCATCAAAATTACCGCACAAGGTGATCTGAATTTAAACGCAGAAAAAGCCATTGCTCTAAAAGCAGGCGGGGGAATTTCACTCCATTGTGATAATGGTATTGCTCTTCATTCCAGTGACTTAAAGCATAATGGCACCAATGTAGGGGCAACCCATGTTCATGGGGGTGTTTTCCCTGGTGGTGCTATGACAGGAGGTCCAAAATGAACAGTGGAATGGACCGCACAACAGGAAAGCCCCTCTCCGGTATTGATCATTTGCGCCAATCAATTCTTGATATTTTAACAACACGCATTGGCACGCGAGTGATGCGACGTGACTATGGTTCACGTATTGGAGAACTCATTGATGCACCAGCCAATCATGCGCTTACCATTGCCCTTTATGCCGCTGTTGCTGAAGCGTTAGACAAATGGGAACCCCGTTTTAAGCTTCAAAAGATTGATTTTCAAATGTGTGATGCTGGAAAAGTATCCTTGTCCTTTGAAGGCATTTATTTGCCATCTGGCAAACCCATTACCATGGAAGGAGTGCTGATACAATGAAGAGTCTTGCCAATCCGGAAATCATCTCAGAACTTTCTTTTGAAGAAATCCGTGCTGCAAATATTGAACATTTAAAAGAACTTTTGCCTAGCTACATTTTTTTAGAAAGTGACCCTGCTTTAAAAATCATTGAGGCTTTTAGCTATCGAGAACTGCTTTTAAGACAACGCATTAACGAAGCCGCACGTAATAATATTCTTGATTTTGCAAAAGATGAAGCTCTTGATGCTTTGGGCAATTGGCATGGGGTTCAACGCATGGACGACGAGAGTGATGAGAGATACCGCGAACGCATAAGACTTCACACCCGCAGTGGCAAAGGCAGTGGAACAGAGCCTTATTACAAATTTATTGCTTTATCCGCAGATAACCGCGTAAAAGATGCTATTATTTACCGGAAGAGTAAAAACCCAACCATTCATGTTGCCATTTTTGGTAACAATGAAGAAGAAACCGCAAGCCAAGACCTGCTAGACAAAGTCTCACAAGCGCTTCACGATAAAAATGTCATCATGACTAATGACACCATTCTTGTGCATGCGGCTGTTGCAAAAGTTGTGGACTTAAAAGCAGACGTTTGGCTGTTACCCGAAACAGCACTGACCGTTTTAACCCAAATGGAGACACATTTGCGCACCGCTTGGAAACAAGAACAAGCCCTTGGACGTGAATTAAGCCTCTCATGGTGGATTTCAAAACTGATGATCCCTGGTGTGCAAAAAGTTATTGCTGTTGAACCTACAACGGATAATACTGTTTTGGACGAAGAAGTGTTGTCCATTGGCAAGGTTACCTTAAACTTTAAAGGACGTGCACGCTGATGGGTAGCACTTTACTCCCAACAAATGCAACGGAATTTGAAAAGCGCCTTGCTGATGTTTGCGACTTTCATCAAGATGTTGATGGTTCTGTTTTGGGGATTTCACAAACAAAACTCATCACACGCCCTCCCCGCGTCCTACCATGGTTGATTGAAGAATATGGTCTTGGAGAACTGACCCCTTATGTTCCAAACCTTTATGATCTTCTTGACCAAGGGCTCCAATGGCAACGGATACGTGGCTCTGTCGCTGCCATTGATAGGGGGCTTGAATGGCTTGGACTCTCAGTACAATTCACCCCCGCATGGTCAGAGCGGGCTTGGTGGAATTCCTTCCAACTTGAATTTGACCAACTGCCTAAATGAAGTGATCTTGAGGCGATTGAAGCCATTGTGGAACTCTCCAAAAGCTTGCGCTCTGATTTTCGCCGCGGTGTCACGGGTTATGATGTTGGGGCTATAGAAGCTAATATGTCACGGCTTGATGACAGCATGCTGGATTTTGAGAGTGGTATCCGCTTAACCGCTGGAGATACGCTGTTTTCTTTTGGACGCACCACAGAAATCAACCATGTTCTCACAAAAGAAGAAGGCAAACGCATTGGCAACTGGATTGATGATGGGGATGAAGAGTTAAGTTGGGATCAAATTGATTATCCATGGGATTTGGCAAATTTTCCGTGGTGTTCGGTCAAAAAACATGAACGCGACATATTAATGGCAGAATGGTTTAAAAACCGCACACTTTATTTGGCTTTAAGAGATGCAAGCAATGCTCTGATTGGCTATCGCCGCTGCTATGCTGTACAACCCGTTGAACAAGCAGTTGAGGGCATCTACAGCCATTGTGGCAACAGATTTAACCCTTGTCCTACCGGCACTCTGTTGTTTCTTGCCGCGCGCACGGATTTTAATGATGTTGAGGATAAACACGCCGCCTCTGTTTCCCTTCTTGTTCATGGCAATCTTGCAGAACAGACATCCCTTGGCAAACTTTGGCTTTCCGCTGGTGATTTAAGTGGTGGTGTGGAGATTCTCAAAACACCGATCAACATTCCTTTGCGCGCTGATGTTCGCGAACAATTCAAGATTTTATTGAGGTTTTAACATGAAACATGAAAGTGGCTTGCCCTTTGCAATTGACAGATCTATTGGCAGCGAGGAACAACAAAGCGTTGTGTTTTATGGACAGCGCTCCTTTATTCAAGGCGCTGAACTCAATGAAATGCAAACCATCATCAAAGGGCGCCATAACCGTTTGGGGCGCCTTGTGGCCAAAGAAGGAGACCGCGTTGAACGGGCGGATGCCTTTGTCAATAAAGACACAAAGACGGTGACGCTAACCGAGGGCAAGATTTATATTTCCGGTGATATCTTTCCCGTCTCAAATGCCGTCTTAGAGAATGTTTCTATGATTGGACGCGTAGAAATCGGTGTAAAACTCCAAAAAACATGGGTAACGCATGAAGATGATCCAAAGCTCTTGGGGCAAATTCCAGGCACTTTAGCCGAAGGAGAGCCTGGTGCTGCGCGCGAGGTGGCAAAGCTTGTTTGGGCTCTCAAAGATGATGGACAGCAAGGCGCATTTTTTCCGGTTTATATTTTACAAGATGGTGTTTTGATTGATCAGAAATCCCCCTCTCTACTTGAACCGGCCATGCAAGCCATTGCGACCTATGATCGCGCCCATGGACATTATATCGTGAATGGTTGCCGTGTCACAGCTTTGGGCAGAGAGGGACAAAAGCAAGTGTTCACAATCCAAGAAGGCGAAGCCAATATCAATGGTTTTAAACGCAAGCGTCTAGCCGCTTTGCGCCATGAAGAGATGGAAGATTTTTCCACGAGTGAGATCCCTAGCGAAACCTATATTTTTGCGCCTCAAAGCAAAAAAACAAGCTTTACCTTTAAGCCCTATTACACCCCTATTGCCGCTGTTCATTCTATTTTACTCACAAAAGAAAAAACCGTTACAATCACGCGCGGGGCTATTACATCTGGGCGTGATGGTGTTCCCGATAAAAGCATCACCGCTTTTCTTAAAATTGTGCAAGGAGACAAAGAATTTAAAGAAGGCAAGGACTTTAAAAAGACCGGAGACACCATTGATTGGGTCCTCGCTGGCGATGAACCCCTTCCTGGTAGCAGCTATAAAGTGACCTATCGATACCGTGCAAGTGTGCAAGCAGATAAAGTGACAACAGAAGAAATCACTGTCTCAGGGGGTGCTGATGGAGGTGATATTATTGTACGTTACTCTTATAAACTCCCCCGCATTGACCGGATTGGTCTCAATACTGGGGGCAATGTGGTCTATATCAAAGGGGTTTCGGCAGACCAACCCATGGCACCAAGTGTTCCCGAAGATGTGTTGTCCTTAGCAACCATTAGCAATAATTGGCTGGATGTACCGCGTGTGGTCAATGATGGCACGCGCGTTGCCCCCTATGATGAGATGTGGCGCTATTTTCAACGCGTACTCTCCCTTGACCGCTTGATGCAACTAGAGCGCATTAAAAGCAATGTGGATTCTAAAGAACCCGTTGCTAAAAAAGGCATGTTTGCAGATCCTTTTCTCGATGACAGTTATCGCGATGAAGGTTTTGAACAAACAGGGGCGGTTGGCAATGGCATGTTACAGCTGGCAATTGACCCAACATTTTATACTGCCCCCTTGAATTCACCTATCACTCTTGATTGGAGCAATGAAGTCATCATTGCGCAAGAATTGACAACGGCTTGTGAAAAAATCAATCCTTATCAAAATTTTGCCCCTCTCCCTGGAACCGTCACCCTTACCCCCGCAACAGACTTTTGGCATGTTGAACGCACTGATTGGCTCTCTGGTGTCACCAATCAACTCAATATGGGTTGGAACCGTGGGAGAAGCATTCGCAAAACAGAAATTAGTGATGATTTGGTGAATACAACGAGAGAGCAAATTGACTTTTTAAGACCCATTCCGTTGAACTTTAAGATTGAAGGTTTTGGCAGTGGGGAAATCTTGGAAAGCCTTAGCTTTGATGGTGTGAGTGTTTTACCCAAAAGCCGCCTTGTTGCCAATGCCAAGGGGATTATAGAAGGAACCTTTATCATTCCTAAAGACATTACCGCTGGGACAAAGAATGTGATTGCACGGGGCAAAGGTGGAACGGTTGCAATGGGGCTTTTTACCGGACAAGGCGTGATTGATGTAAAAGTCATGCGGCGCACCACCACGGTAAAAATATGGACAGCCTATGATCCGCAAGCACAAGTCTTTACCCCCGATGAAACACGACAAATCACCGGCATTGACTTTCATCTTTGTAAAATTGGCAATCAAGCCCATGATCTGGTGATTGATTTGGTGACCACTGAAAACGGTTATCCTACCGCTGATATTCAAGCCCAAACCTCCTATTCCATGAAGGGCGCCAAAACGGGCTGGGCGAGCGCACGCTATGCTGTACCCTTGTTAGTGCCCGATGATCGTTTGACCGCCTTTGTCATTAAGACCGATGATGGTGATCATTCCGTATCACTTGCCAAACTTGGGGATTTTGATAAAGAACATCAAAGGTATGTTTCCAGTCACCCTTATGTGACGGGTCCACGCTTTTCTTCTGTGAATGCAAAAAGCTGGAGCGCGCACCAAGATGAAGCCTTAGCCTTTCGGGTGTTGGCCGCCCGCTACAAGCAAACAGAAAAAACAGTGGATTTAGGCAGCTTTGATCTTGTGGACTGTTCTGATTTACAAATCCGTGCAGCCATTGAATTGCCTTCAAGCGATTGTTCTGTCATCTTTGAAATTGAACGCAATAATGGCACGGTTTATCAATTGTTGCCCTTTCAATTGCTCAGTCTAACCGAATATATCAGTGAAAAAGTCAAGCTTCGCGCTATTCTCAAAGGTACAGAAAAGCTCTCGCCGGTGTTATTTGCTCCCGTGCAATTGATTGCAGGAAAGATTCATAAAACAGCAACCTATGTCACGAGAGCTTTTGCCTTTGGGGAAAAGGCAAGATTAACCAGCTATATCAAAAGCTTTTTACCAGGTGGTTCTTGCTTAACCCTCGAGATGCAACTGGATGATGGTGCTTTTACCCCTTTAAAACTCGATGAAACAGAACAGCTTTCTGAACCCCTTTGGACAGAGCGCAAGTTTATTAGCAGTGACAAAACAGGAGGACATGCGCGCCTTAAACTTACCCTTACCGGTGGACCAGCGGCACGGTCCATGGTGTGTGATTTTGGCGCCGGTATCATATAATGGGAGAATGAGAGATGACAAAAACTAAAAAACTCGACATGGAATTACCCAAAGAAGGACGCTTTATCAGTTCTGAATTCCCCATATTGCGCGATAATCTCACCAAACTTGATCAAGCTCTTATAACTGTTGAGGAAAAAGCAGACGAAAAAGCCCCTTTACAACATAAGCATACAATCAGTGATGTGACGGGGCTAGAAACAGCTCTTAATGGCAAGATGGCAGCGGGTAAAACCTTCACTTTTGCCGATTTAGGCGATATCGAGGGGGCTAAAGATGCTGCCAACAATTATGTGCTTTATAAATCAGGCAACAATAATTTTACCTTTGGCAGTGCCATCTCTTTATTAGGCACCCATCAACATAAAACAGAAGATATTGTAGGATTGGATGATTTTAGAGCCAAGATTAACCAAGATCTGACCAGCTATGGGCTTCTCACAAGCCCAATGAATGGCAAAGTTATAATAAATTTACCAGCAAAGTCACCATGAGTGGTGGTTTGGAGATCGTCGAGAGTTTATCATCTAGTGCATCTCCATCATTTGGTTTCTCCGCCGACTCCATCGGGACTAGAAGAAGATTCTCAATCTCAGAACCAGAGAGCGCCAATGTAAGCGCAAACAGAAGCATGTTGAAAGGACCGCTAACAGTTGACGGTGACAAGGTTTATACCAAGGCGCAAGTAGATGCCGCCATTTTGGCTGGGATAAAGAGTCTTAAAAAAGATTTAATCGAGAAAATCACCAATTGGCCAGAACTTGCTGATGATGAATTGCTCTATACACAAGATGGTAAAATTGAATGGCCCGATTGGGTGACGGATAAAACCAAAGTTGAAATCCAAGCTTGGGGCGGCGGCGGTAGTGGTGGTGGAGCTTATCGTTCATATTTAGGTAGCGGTGGCGGTTGTTCCGTGTGGTATGGCTATAAAGCCAGTTTAAACGGTCATGAGAATATCATCATTGGTCAAGGAGGAGCTTCTGTTTCAGGGTGGAATGAAACAGGTAAGTCTGGAGGAATAACAACCGTTGGAAAGAGTTTTATGACTGCTACAGGAGGAAAAGGTGGTGGTGGTGTTCACTCCTATACCTCTCACTCGATTACTGGGAGTACGACTTCCTTCTATTCAGGCTCTGGCGGTGCTGGAGGTACAGGTGGAAACTTTGGTTTAGCAACAGACGAACATCTAGGAATTGCCAAAGGCGGAAATGGTTATGCAGGAACGGATGGAATCAATGGAAAAACAAGCGGAAATGGTGGTGATGCTGGGGGGATACATCAAGAGGTGGCGCTGGAGGGATAGGACAAGGTTACTATAGTTCAGGAAAAGCAGGACGTGGTTTTGGTGGTGGTGGATCAGGTTCTCATGGGACTGCTTATTCAAGCGGTGCTGGAGCTGATGGGGCTGTTCTTATAAGATTATGGAAAGAATAAATACAAAAACAAGTAGCGCAATTCAAACGGATGCTTGTTGTATAAAACAGTCTTTGTATGATTTGTCCTTTTATCTTATCGCTCTTTTTGACTGACATTGTCAGTCTTATGAGAGAGTTCTGTTGGTTGTTAATGTCTCTTCATTGATTTGGAGAGCAAAATGACAATAGAATTTAAATTTCGTATTCGCTTTATGAAGGATGGCAAGAGATCTGAGTTTTTAGCAATATTTTATCAGATGTTTATGTGCAAATTGATCCCTTCCATGAGTTTGTGCTTCTCTTTACGCATGAGTTGGAAAAATAGGATAGTGCTCGGCTTCATATGCTTCAATCAACAAAACAAGAACCTCCATTAGATCAAATTCTGGTGTGTTTTCTTGAGGTTGATTATCAAACATTGCAGATACAATTTCTAAGGCTTCTTGATAATCTGTTTCAGTGCGAATGGGCTTGATGTTCATTTCTTAAATTTCTTTGAATTACACAATGTTTAATTGCATCACTTAGTCTCTAAAAACTTTTTTAAGTGATTTTATTGTTTTAACTTCTTTAATTTTAAGTGCAATTTTACGCACGAAAGCGAGGCTAAAACGCCCTTGTGGCTTTAAATCTTCAAAGTCAAAAAGAGATTCACAAGGAACAACATTAAATTCATCAACACGTACCCAAGACTGCTTTTGTAAACCCGCACGTTTACATTCTATCTCAGGTACTTTTAAGCTATACTGCAAATCATGAGGTTCTTGAGAAGTGATAGGAAATAAAAAAAGATGCTTTTCAGTTTTGACCATAACGCAGGAAGGACGCGCTTTACGCCCCGAATGTTCACCCTCTTGTGCTTGTTCATGCCATAAATAATAATATCGAACAACATCCCCAGCTTTAAACATGTTCGTCACTATTTAAAATGTCATCTAAACCACGATCTAAATCGTCCAATATATTTTGGGGTGCATCTGCATAGGAAAAAGACTGTGCGTGAGAGCGCGCTTTTATTAATTCATGATATAAATCAACGGGAAGCATAATAATTTTTTCACGCCCACGCTTCGTTAAAGCGACAGGCGTTGCCATCGCTTCGTCTAAAATATCGCCTGCCCCGCGGTTTACATCTGTAAAACTATATTTTTTCATCAGTACAGCCCTTTAGTACATAATACGTATTATACGTATAATATGTATTATGTAAAGATGTTTTACAACGTACTGGAGAAAAAATACACTTTTGTAATTGGAATAAGCTTCTTTAAGGGAATCTGGTCAACTCTTCCCCACTTAGAAGCAGGGAAGAGAGGTTATATTTTACCTTAAGCAACCTTTCTAATGGGGTTGTCTAAATCTGGTTCGTAAGATTTCAACAAAGATTCTATAATCGGAGGTGGTCTTAAAGTTCCAAAATTTGTAATCATTGCTAAAATTTTCAGTGCATTTGGGGTTTCATCTTGAAGTTTTAAAATCAAAGCTTTTTCTATCGCATCCATGGTTTCAATGAGTGTATTAAAAGCCTTATCTTCAATATCATCACGATCAGAAAACTGATACAACGCCATCCACAAATCACATAAAAAGTCGATACTGGTATTCATTGTACACCTCCATGGATTTGTTCTTTTAAACATGCCAATCCTCTGGAGGTGATTTTTGTCGAAGGGAGTATTTGTTCCGTACCATCTGGTCTTTGAATGGTAATCGCAGGACAATCCATAAAACCTTTCTTGATTTTATCTTGGTAGGGTAGCAAAGGCGCCCCTAGAGCACGTCGATAAACCCAATCGTGTTTGCGCAAATAATCGTTTAAATCCTTTGGTCGCATCTCGAGCATTTTTGCTGCTTCAATAAGACCGAACAGACCATCAGAGCGCTTTAAACCTTCTAAAGCCTCTGCTTTTGGTTTGAGTGTACTTACCTCGTTTCTTAAGTCTTCTAATTGATTGATACTCTCTAAAAGCAGCTGTTTAATCGTAAGCGGATTTTTCAAAGCATTGGCAAGATTTATTTGTGGTGCTGCTACCTGCTTTTCCAATTCTTGCCAACGATCAATTATTTTCGCTCGTAAGGCAGTGTTATAACCGGATACAAGAATCAAACATTCACGTTTGGGAAGGTTGTAACAAGGGAGGGTGCGACCTGTTGAATCTTTATAACCCCCTGCAAAATCACTGAGCTCAAATTTGAGCTCAGTGAATATTTGTTTAATATCGCGCATAACATTTTTATGCTGCTTACCACACACTTCCGCAATTTCAATGCTAGACATAGTTTGAACTGCGGCATCATTAGCAATATTTTCTGTAATTTCTGTAAGAGTGTTCATATGAACTCCTTGTGGGTTAGACGTTTTTGATTAACACTCAATAAAAAGAGTGTCGGGCGCTCAAAAACACGGCCACAAGTCCGTCGCTATGTTTTTCCCGCAAAGGTATTTTATGACATAGCTACACCCGACAAACCATTTATATGCTACAAACATACAATGAGTCAAAGTCTTTAATGTGCGGAGAAGAGATTGTATCGGCAATCTATCCGCTTGTGGTTTCAAGGCGTTTTTGAGGCACCTGATTCGAAAATACAGATTACAGAAATAATGTCAAGATACTTTTGATATTTTTTTCATTTCATCTTTGGAAGCCGAGCATTGAAAAACACAGCTCTTCACTTCTCATTTTTTCATATTCATTTCATTAGCCACTATTTTAAAGGAGCATAAAATGGCAACAGGTTTTCTACACGGTGTTGAAGTCGTCGAGGTTGATGACGGTACACGCCCCCTTCGTGCAGTTCAGTCTGGCGTTATCGGAATTATCGGCACAGCACCCGATGCCGATGAACAAGCCTTTCCTCTTAACACACCAGTTTTGGTCGCAGGCTCTCTTTCACAAGCCGCAAAACTGGACAAAACAGGTAAACGACGCGGTACTTTGCCTAATGCCCTTGATCTAATTTTTAAGCAAGTGGGAGCAATTGTCGTCGTCGTCCGTGTGAGCAAAGGTGACAATGAAAACGCCACACTCACCAATATTCTAGGTGGAGTGAATGAACATGGCGCTTATGAAGGTGTTCACGCTTTCATTGGGGCGCAATCTGTTGTGGGACAAACACCACGTATTCTGATTGCTCCAGGCTTTACCCATCAACGCCCTTCCGGTGTAACCACTGATGAAACGGGGGCGACTGTCAAAGACGAGAGCAGTGTAACCTCTAACCCCGTTGCGGCAGAATTGATTGGCATTGCCGAACGCCTGCGCGCCATTGTGGTGATTGATGCTCCAAACACAACAGATGAAGCAGCTCTTAGCGCATCAAAGGATTTTGATTCCAAACGCGCCATTCTTATTGATCCATTTGTCAAAGTTAATCGCAATGGCAAAATCTTAGCAGAACCAGCAAGCGCAGCGGTTGCCGGTGTCATTGCTAAAACAGATTTTGCTAATGGTTTTTGGCATTCCCCTTCCAATAAAGTGATCAATGGAATTGTAGGAACTGCGCGCCCGATTGATTTTTCTATTGGTGATCGCGCAAGCCGCGCGAACCTGCTTAACGAACAAAATATCACAACCATTATTCGTGAAAATGGCTATCGCCTTTGGGGAAATCGCACCCTTTCAAGCGATACAAAATTTGCCTTTTTATCCGTAGTACGCACTGCAGATATGATCAATGATGCCATTTTACGTGGACATCTATGGGCAGTCGACCGCAACATCAAAAAGACCTATCTGAATGATGTGAGTGAAAGCGTCAATGCTTATTTGCGTGATTTAAAAGCGCAAGGCGCCATTCTTGGGGGGCGCTGTACACCAGATCCAGAGCTTAACACAGCAAGTGCTATTGAAGATGGCAGAGTCTATTTCAATGTGGAATTCACACCCACAACACCGGCTGAACACATCACTTTCCGTTCACAAATTATCAATGATTATCTAGAGGAGATCTTTTAATGACCGTACCCATTTTACCAAGAGTCTTGAAATATTTTAACATTTTTGTCGACGGTATTCCCTATCAAGCAAAATGTGAAAGTGTCACCCTACCAAACTTGAATTTGGTCGTTGAGAGTTATCGCGGCGGTGGCATGGATAGCGCCATTGAGGTTGATCTTGGTCTTGAAACCCTTATCCTTACCATGACCATTTCTGATTGTTCACCAGAATTAATGGCACTGTTGGGACGCACGGATGTTGACATCTCATTGCGCAGTTCAATGCAAGCCCAAGGCACACCCGCAGAAGACGTGATCATTACCATGAGAGGACTTTGCAAAGGCTTTGAAATGGCAGAATGGCAACCTGGGGGAAAAGCAACATCTACAGCAACATTTACATTGCAATATTTCAAATATGTCCAAAAGGATGTTGAAATTGTTGAGATAGATGTTCTCAACTTGGTGAGGAAATTCAATGGCGTCAATCAATTAGCAGACCACAAAGAAAATATAGGATTATAAAAATGACGATACAACAAACTGTTACACATCAATTGCTTATCCCTATTACCTTTGAAGGAAAAGAACACACCAAAATTACCTTACGCCGCCCCAAAACAAAGGATTTGCAAGCCATTGATAAAAAAGAAGGCGTAGAGCAAACAATCGCTATGATTGCACGTCTTTCTGAATGGCCGCATGAAGCTATCAGTGAACTCGATATCAATGACCTCTCAAACATTGGAGAAATTTTGGAATCTTTTATCAAACGGCGGGAAACCTCGACTGGGAAACCGCCGCTAAACTGATTGCCGATATTGCCATTGTGTTCCATTGGTCTCTTTCAGAGATGATGGAAATGGAACCAAGAGAGTTGCTCTTTTGGCGAAAACAAGCAGCAGAAAGGTATAAAACAAAATGAGTAAAAAAGTTGCCGATGCAAAGGTGAAATTGTCTCTTGAAGACGAACTCACCGCGCCTTTAAAACGTGTACAAGAGCGTTTTAAGAAATTATCCCATAGATTGCGTATTCCGCGCTTTTCTGCTGCTGTCAAAAACATGACAAAAAGCCTTCATGGCGTTCAAAGTGCTCTTGGTACAGCAGCAAGCCGTGCTTCGGTCTTTACCGGTGTTCTAGGACTTGCTGGGGGTGGTCTCGTGGCAAGCTTAACCGCCGTCACCATGAAAACCATGCATATGGGCGATAGTCTCTACCATGCCTCACACCATTTAGGAATGAGTGTAACAGCCCTTCAATTATGGGGTGATGCAGCGGATAATTCAGGATATTCTGCCGAACTCTTTCAACAATCCTTGGCAACCTTAAATAGACGGTCTGCGCAAGCATATGCCGGACAAAAAAGAGGCATGATGAGATTTGAAGCGCTTGGTATTTCTGTCAAAAACGCTTCTGGAAAACTCAAATCAAATTCTCTCTTACTAGAAGAAATTACCGAAAAAATGAGTAAAATGAAAAACCAAGCGCAAAGACAGCACATTGCTGCCCTACTGTTTGGTGGAGATGGTAAGGAAATGGCATCTATGCTCTCACAAGGCATGGCGCCCATTAAAGAACTTTTTGCAAAAGCGAGAAAAGGAAAATGGCTAATCGGTGCTGATGTTGCACGCTATGCAGCAGATTTAAGTGATAAGCTTGGTGCTTTTAAGAAAAAAATAGGCGGTATCGCAAGCTTTATTGGTGCACGTTTCATGCCCGTAATCAATGATTTAATTGATGGTTTTTCAAAGTTGATTGATGAAAACCGTGACCTCATTCAAACAACTGTTGCAAACTGGGCAAAAACCTTAAAACAAGTCTTGCAGGATTTACTGAATCCTACCTCTGATTTAAGAAAAAGCATCCGTGATCTCACAGAGAGGATTAAAGGCTGGTTCCAATGGTTAGAGCCTCTGATTGGTGAAATAACCCTCTTTAAAATTGGGCTTGTCGCCCTTGGTTCATTTATTTTTGGTCCACTCATTGCCGCATTAGTCGCAGTTGGTGTCGCATTTGTTACCCTTGGCTATGCTATGCTAACCACCCCTATCGGTTGGATACTGGGTGGTATTGTAGCGCTTGTTGCACTCTATAAAAATTGGGATAAAATCAACGGCTGGGTGGCTACATCCCTAGCCTTAGTCAGCCTAGTTTGCATCAGGCTTGCTGTTGCTCTTTCAGGACCAGTGTCTTCAGTCTTAACTAAAGTTGGTTCTAAAATTGCTGGTCTTGCTGAAAATCTTTGAAGATCACTCCTTTCAGCACTCGCCTCAGCTGCTTCTGCTGTTGCCAGTCTTGCTTTAACTCTTGTAGGTTCACTGATTTCGGCAATAACCGCCGTTGGTTCTGCTTTTATATCGCTTGGTGTTGCCATCATGACCACACCTATTGGCTGGATAATGGCTGGTATTGCTGCTCTTGTAGGTGCTGGATATCTCCTCTACAAAAATTGGGATACGGTCATGAATTTCTTACGCAATTTGTGGAATTCTTTTGCCAACTTATGCAGTAATATTTTTAGTAACCTCTTTAGTCTCTTTAAAAACTGTTCCCCCCTCTCTTGGATAGCAAAAAATCAATGCATTGATTGATTGGCTGTTTGGAGTCAATTTAATGGATGCAGGCGCCCATCTGATTGGAGGGCTTTGGGAAGGTATCAAAAGCAAATGGAACGCTCTGTCTGATTGGTTTAGCAGCATGATTAATAAATTAACCAGTTGGATGCCAAACTGGATGAAAGAAAAGTTAGGATTTAAGGCTACAATCGATAACAATTCAACCCAAACCATTAAAACCTTTACCGATGAAACCAATGCACGTGCAAAAAGAATGGTTGATACAGCCATTGTTCCCAATGCTCCATCTGGAAAAGGCAAAAGCGGTTTTAACACCACTAGAGTCGAAGCAGGACAAATGCAGGCGACAAATGTAAAGGTTGACTCTTTCAAAGTTCCAGAGCCCATTACCGTTCATAAACCGGTAGAAATAGATGCCCGCGTGATAATTTCAAATTTAAATATCTCTGTGCCCAATGGTTTAAAAGACGAAATCCGCGCCGCAGTCAATCAAGCTCTTGAACACTATGCCAAACAACAGCGTTTGGCTATCGCCTCTAGCCTTTCGGATTAAACATCATGATGTTAGCTTTAGGTGGTTTTATCTTTTCCATTGAAACAGCAGCCTATCAAGCCCTCGATATGACCTATGACATTCCATGGGTAGAGCAAGGGCGATTGGGACGCAAGGCTGCTCTTCAATTACCAGCCGTTGCCAATGCAGAATTTTCCCTAACAGGTGTGGTTTATCCAGACTTTAAAGGCGGTTATAGACAACTGGAATATTTACGACAAATGGCACATCATGGTCCTCACATTCTTGTGACGGGTCAGGGGAAGATTTTAGGTAAGTTTGTCATACTTTCTGTCAAAGAAAAGCAAAGCTTCTTTCACCAAAATGGCAGCCCTAAAAAACAAGAATTTACCGTCAATTTGAGAGAATATGGTGAAGAGCTATGAGTGATCTTTACGTAACCAAAGAGGGCGATATGGTTGATGCCATTTGCTGGAAATATTATGTCAAGGGTCAACAAGCCCTTGCTGTTGAACGCGTCTATGCAGCTAATTTTGGTCTTGCAGACTATGGACCACTCTTAAAAGCAGGCATGACCATTCTCCTACCAGCCCTTCCCTATCCCAAAGCCACACCGGTTATCAGACTTTGGGGTAGCAAACAATGAAACCTTTTTGCATAGTTCTAGCAAATGGCGAGGACATTACAAAAACGCTCATGGACTATGTTTTGTCGATTGAAATTACCGATGAAGCAGAAGATAAAAGCGACCGCATCACCATAGAGCTTGATGACCGCGCCCGTGAGTGCGATAATGGCTTTCTTGACATTCCTCTCATTGGGACAATCCTTTCTGTCACTCTTGGCTATGAAGGCGGTAAAAACCGCGATATGGGCACCTATCTGATTGATGAAATCTCTGTAAGCAGCCCACCACAAACCTTAAGTGTTACAGGGCGCGCGGCTTCTATGAACACCTCTTATCGAACACCCAAAAGCCAATCCTATCATCAACAAACCCTTGTAATATCATTCAAGAAATAGCACAACGTAATGGCTATATAGCAAAGGTAGAGCCCAATCTTGCAAAAATTGTTGTGCGTCACATGGATCAAACAGCCGAAAGCGATATGGCTTTTGCCACACGCCTTGCAGAAGAATATGATGCCGTCGCAAAACCCGTTGATGGCAAATTGGTTCTTGCCAAACGAGGCGAAGGCAAAGCCATAACCGGTGAAACGCTGCCCGTTGTTGTCATTCATGAAAAACAATGCACCTCTTGGGATTTTAAATACAGTGCACGCGATGAAGCAGGCAGTGCCAATGGCTTAGCAACAGATGCGGGAGATGACCAAAAAGCTGCCGCTGATGCAAGAGAACCAGAGGAAATTGAAGAAGGCGAAGATGTTATCCATATGGATGAAAGTGATACCCAGAATTTTCCTAAAGAAGAAACAGCAGCAAAAACACCCGAAGAACAAGAGCTAGAAGAAGAGAAAAAAGGCGGCGTTATCGCAAGCTATCATGATATCCGCAGTGGTGAAAAAAAGGAAGTCAAGGTTGGCAAAGCGCCTTTTCATGAACTTAAATATACTTACCATAACCAATCAGAAGCTGTTGCGGCCATTGCTGCTTATCGCAACAAATCATCACGTGAAAAATCTTCTTTCTCTTGTGATATTGGTGGCAACCCCTTTGTGCAAGCAGAAGCAAAACTGGTTCAAGAGCCCCCTTTCCGCCCCTATATTCCAGCAGAATGGCGTATCAAAAGTGTTAAACACAAGCTTGATAAAACAGGTGGATTTACAACAAAGATAGACTGCGAACTTTTTGATAAAGCGCAAGAAGATGCCGCTAAAAACGTAGCCAATACCACACCAGACAAAGACGATACCCTTGATCCAAACGCCCTACCCGATGCTTCATATGAAGAAGACGGCGTCATCCATATGGATAAAGAAGATGTATGAGTGAAGGCGCATTTTAGTACAGATATCTTTTCATCTGCAACGCAATGGCTTTAATGACAGGAACAGACACACTATTTCCAAATTGGCGATAAGCTTGTGCGTCAGATACAGGGATCTGATAACTTTCAGGGAACCCTTGCAATCGGGCTGCCTCTCTCGGAGTTAATTTTCTAGGATTTTTATTATTCTGCATTATGAGTATTTCACTACCGTCTTTGTAATAACGGGCAGAAAGCGTGTTCGTATATGGTGATTCTACATTGAAAAGTCCATAACCAAACCCTTTTCCCTTTAGTTTATTCTGAGCTTTTCTCCGTTGGTGTCCATACCAAAGAGTATTACTAATCGTATATTTTTCATCAACATCGTCATCCAAAATATCCCCCACTCTTGTTTTAATATTCATGGGAGATGGAAATTGAAAGTCTACAGAATGATCTAAAAAACCAACAATATATATGCGCTCACGATTCTGAGGAACTCCAAAATCTCGTGCTCTTAAGATATCATAAAAAACTTTATAACCACTTGATTGTAAATGCTCTATGATACTAGAAAGTGTGCGTCCCTTATCATGCCCCTTTAATTGCTTAACATTCTCTAATAAAAATGCCCGAGGCCTTCTGTACAATAAAATCCTATTGATATCAAAAAATAAAGTCCCACGTGCATCTGCAAATCCTTTCTTCAAACCTGCTTGCGAAAAAGGTTGACAAGGAAAGCCTGCTAACAAAATATCATGTTCTGGTATTTCTTGTTCACTAATCTGAGTAATATCTCCATGGACGTAATCATTATTAAAATTAAGCTTATACGTTTGAATAGAATATTTATCGATTTCTGATGTAAAAACACATTGAGCATTATCCAAACCAAATGCATATTCGAAGCCTAAACGAATTCCACCAATACCAGCAAACAAGTCAATTATCCTAAACATCTTACTGATTTTTCCAATAATTAAAAATTTCAGGCAGCTCTTCCAAAAAATACGTTTCAAAATCTATAACACTGTGATTACATAATATTTTTTCTTGATTTTTAACCGTGTCAAGCACAACAAGAACTATATTATGCTTGTTCATTTGTTCAATTTTATTGACAGAGATATCATTATCAACTGTCAATAGATGAATATTAGGAGCTTGAGATCTTGATAACTCTTCGATAACTTCTTGCCAACGCTCGCGTAAAGTGGTTTTCATTGTGCCAATAATAGTCTTACCGCGTCTTTTCTCAAAATTCTCCACACTAGGTAGAACTGAATCAACCATTTTCCCCAAACCTGCTTTTTGAAATAAATCTTTTGCAACTTTTCTTTGCGCATCAAAACTATAGCCAAAACGATTATATAAAAAATAAATGATATCTTCAAATGTTTTTCCTGCTCTTGAACGGCGTGATTGTGTATTGCTAAGACATAACGCATAAATATATGGAATGATTTTTTCTGCATATTGGCCAAAACACTTTATTAGCTGCTCATTAAACTTTTGAGAATCAGAAATATTAAGTTGAAACAATTTCAAACTTAATTCAGAAATCACTCTCTTGGGCATTTCAAACTGTTGGCTAATTTCCATTAAGATAGCAGAATTAAAAGCAGATTCTTGTTTTAATAATGCGGAGTATGATAATTCTCTCATATAAAAAATTGTTTTAGAAATTTCATTTTTTTCGAGAAAATCATTGATAATTTGTTGATTTTCTTTTGCTGCTTGATTTACAATTTTACCAGTGGGTAGAATTAGTTCATTTCTTTTTTTTTGAGAAAATTTCCAAAGCTTCTTTTTTCTTCCTCATCAAGTCCATAAAAATCTTCTAAACTTTTATATCCTATCTCTTTCATTACATTAAATCCTACAATTATAAATTGCGTAACTGATTAACAGATTCTACATTGCAACCAATAATATTTTTATCAGCTACATCGTAAAATCTCATTCTTTAGAGCAGATTGGAATTAAGCTTTCAATTTTTTCAGTTTGAAGCTCTTAGAAAACATTATGTACTGTAGCTAATTCTATTTCAGCACTAATTTAAACCTTTAAAACACTATTTTTCTCTTCTTTTTTAAGAAGGAAAGAAATTCATTTTTTCACTCAGTCTCACTTTATGTGGGACTTTTTTTATGGAGAACTTTATGCGAAAAATATCACAAGAAGGGTTTGCACTCATTAAACAATGGGAAGGTTTGCGTTTAAAGGCTTATAAAGACGCTATCGGGATATGGACAATCGGTTATGGACATACAAACAGTGCCGGAAAACCTTTTGTTCACAAGGGCATGACAATCACTAAAAAACAAGCCGAAGATCTTCTTTGCCAAGATTTAAAACAATTTGAAAATGCTGTTGAAAAAGCAGTTCAAGTTTCCTTAACAAACGAACAATTCGCAGCATTAGTGTCCTTTTGCTATAATGTAGGAACAACAGCTTTTTGCAATTCCACCCTATTAAAAAAACTCAATAGTGGCGATTATGAAGCGGTACCGGCCGAATTACAAAAATGGACCAAAGCCGGTGGTAAGCGTTTACAAGGTCTTGTGCACCGGCGTGCAGCAGAAGCAGGGTTGTGGGCGAAAGGCGCTTATGTTTCCTCTAACTACCAAACCGTGGAAACGCAAGCACCAACGGGACGCTTTAAGGCAGAAGCATTGGCACCAGTTATTGGTTCTTTTTCAGGTCTTGGAGGCTTATTGGCAGGCAATGGTCCAGTGCAATGGGCTTTTGCTACCATTATGGTTTTAGCAGCAGGTGTTGGTCTTTTCTTTGTTGCCAAACGCTTTCAGGAGCACCGCCTATGATCTTATGGATAAAAAAGTATTTGCTCCTAACTGGTGCGGCACTAGCCGCTTTTTTTATGGCTTTAGCCAAAGCTTTCATGCTTGGCAAAAAAGCAGAACAGCAAAAGCAAACAGAAAAAACGCTAAAGGCAGCAAAAAAACGTCTGGAGGTGGAAAATGAAGTTAATCAAAAAAATGACACTGATGTGCGCACTGCTCTTTCTCGTTGGTTGCGCGACAAATAAGTATGTCTCTTGTGTTGGTTGGTTACCCATTTATTTAAACAAAAGAGATGTTGACGTGATCAGTTCAAGCTTAGCAAGAGATATCTTAAAACATAACACCCTAGGTGAACGTTTGTGCGGATGGAAACATGGCTAAAAGAAAAACAAGAGACGATATAGAGCTTACAGAAGCGGAAAAAGAAATTCTTCAAGAAATCATCATGACCTATAAAAGCGTGAAAGTGATGTCGCGTTATACGAAATGGATTGTACTTATTATACTCTTATTAGCGCTTGATTTTTCACGCATCCTAGATGCATTTGGAAGTGTTTTTACACAAAAACCAAATATTCGACTCTAAATACACTTTGAGACGTGCAAAATTTTTAGCCTATAGATTTTTAATTTTGCACGTCTCATCAAAGCGATCAATAATGTATTTGCGCATATGAAACAGCGGTTTTCAAAAAATTTGACGCATCAAACTTCCCCTCCAAATAGCTAAAAGAACGCAAAAAGATTTGTTAAAACTTTGTTCTAAAAAATCTGTTTGCATATAAGCTATTTCTACCCCATAAAGCATTTTGATTGTTGATAATCAATGGCAAAATGGAGTGTTGATATTGAGAAGTTTTATTATACCGTCGTTTTTACAAAACGAGCTGTTTAAGCGTCTCTCAACACTTCTTTGAGTCCCGACAGAACCAAGAGGATACACCGGAATCCTATCATCTTTACAATTTTCACACCATTTCCCATCTTTAATTTTATAGTGAAATCCTGATTGGATCATACAAGTATGAATCATCGACCATTCATGAAAGCCTAATTTGCTATTGTCCATATCTCTACTATAAGGAGATAGAGCACCACACTCTAACAGTGCTTTTCCTACCTCAGTAGAATTTACACCTGGCTTTTCCCATATAACAAAGTATGTTGAAGGAGGCTTTGAGTAACATCCAGCCATATTTAATAAAGCTATGCAGCTTAATAATTTTACAGTTTGTTTCATTTTTCCCCTTTTTTAATGGATTTATTGACTATGAGAAGACTTTAAAGCCTGTTGATTAGATATTTGTTAATGACGTCGTAAAAGGGCACTGGGCGCTAACAAATACGGCGATAAGCCCATCCGTTACACTTTCCCTGCAAAGGTATTGTATAGTGTAACCACACCCGACAAAATCACTATATGCTACAAAGCATGTGATGAGTCACAGTTTTTAAATTTCTGCGGGAAGAGACTATTTCGGGAATCTATCCGCTTACCGTTCGGCGTCTTTCGGCACCTGATTTGACAATACACATCGCAGGAATAATATCAAGTCGCTCCTGTTATAAATGCAGCCCACTGTTCTAAGAGAGCATGTCGTTGTTCTAAAAAATCCGTTCGCATATAGGCTTTTGTCACTGAACTCCCAACTGAATGCGCAAGAACAGTTTCGGCTATTTCAAATGATGTTGACGTTGTTTCCGCTATCCAATCCCGTAAGCTTGAACGGAAACCATGGGGACGATAAGTCAAACCACAAATGGTCATATATTTTGCCATGCTTGCATCAGAAATTGGCTTGCCGGTAAGACCAGCAAATAAAAAACCATTTTTTTCAAAGGAGAGAGATTTTTCAATCACTTTCAAGGCTTCACCACTCAATGGCACACGAAAATCTGAAACTTTTCCTACAATACCTTTCATATTTTCTTTCGGTATCGTCCATATATTTTTATCTATTTGTTCAAGACGCAAATATCGCAATGGATGTGACCGTACTCCAGTCAAAATAAGTAATTTCAGTGCTAAATTTGAAAGAATCTTATCATCCAAATTCTGATAAAAAGCTGGAACTTCTTGCCATGGCATAGCCGGAATATTTGTTGATGTAGTGCGGGACTTTCCTAAAAGAGCGCGCGCTTTCATACAAGCTTGTAGATCAACATCCAAACCAAGAGCCGCAGCATATTTCAAGCAAATGTTAATGCGATTAAGTGCTTTTCGTGCTGTATCTGCTTTTTCATGCCAAAGAGGTGCGAGGACATTACGAATAACATTTGCTGTTAATTGTTCTATAGGTAAGCTGCCTATCTGTGGAATAACATGCAATTCTAGTGGAGAAAACCAACGCCCATTTTTGCCTTCATTTTTTAACTCTGCCTTTTTACTTTCAAAAGCTGCCTGCGCAATTTCTTTAAACATATTGCTTTGCTGTTTTAAGACAGTTTGTTCTCGAAAGACAATAGGATCATTGCCTTCTTTAAGAATATCACTATAATGTCTTGCAAGTTCTCGCGCTTCTTTTAAAGAAAGTTTTGAGACAGAACCAAGCCCCATTTCACGGCGCTTATTGTGGTGTGTATAGCGAAAAAACCAAGAGCGTGTATTGTCTTTTCGAACATTCAACCACAACCCTGCCCCATCATAATATTTGCCTTGAGAAGATGCTTTTACGAATGCCGCTGATAACCTATGAATCGCCCTCACTTAATTCACCTTCTCGTCCACCTTTTAGACCACCTTAATTTTTTGATTTGAGATTTTTTCTTTAATTCTTAATTTTTTTATTGGAACATAAAAAACTATACACATCAATACGTTCTTACACATATTTATATACTTTGAATCTTGTTAATAAACCCCAACTTGCCTCTTTTGGGCACCATTCAATAGTGTTTTTTATATTTTTTCAGTGAGTTAATGAAAACTTTTGGAAAAAACACCTTTTAAACCATCAGATAATATAAAAAAATTATAATATTACCAAATAACATCATCATCTATATATTATAACTGTGAACGAGAGAGAGTTCAAATCGTTGATATAGTATAACAAATTGATTTTATTTATATTTCTTAATAATTAGGGATTACATCATAAGATTCGGAAATAGGATTTTACAACCATGCCCTTATAAGACGCTTGTTTTTTCTTCGAATTTCTCCAATAATTTTTTTAATTTTGCTGCGTCTTATTGCGAAAAATTCTCTAAGTTTCGAACTAACATGCCAACAGCTTCACGTTTAAATGAATTAGAAGATTTCATTGTGAAACTCTTACGACAAACATAGGATTCTTTTCTAAAAGAAAAGCTGTCTCTTGATCTAAGAGTTCTATGATTTTGTCTTTCATACCAATGGGTACGGATTTTTTGCCAATCTCCACAAAAGATAAAAATGCTAAAGCTTAGTCTTATCTAAAAGGTGTTCTGAGTAATCGCAAAGTTTGCGTAAAATTTTACCAAAGGATGTTACCATCTAAAAAGCCTTGTTAGAAGAAAAAATATTCTTGTAAATCGAATAAACCTTTTTGACATTTCTCTCAATTATTACAAATCATGATTTTTTTGACTTTACCAAGTGCTTTAAAAGAACTTTACTTTTAAAAAATAAAAATCTCTCTCATGACAATCATTCGTATCTTAAAATAAGATGGACCTTTAATGTGTAAAAACCTATATCTTTTAAAGTCATAAGGGAAAATTTCATTTACCCACAAAACCCGTAAAATCAAGACAAAAACCTCTTCGATCATAAAATCTAACAATCATTACCTCGCTTCCCCCGATAAGGAGAGGCTCCTTAAATGGGCTCATATATTATATTTCGACAACCGGTCTCATGATTGATGAGCAACTGTTTTTTTTACGCTTTGTTATTTGTAATTCAACAAAATACCTCCCCAACCCATTAAACTTAAAGTCCAATAAAATTGGAAAATCAGCACAAAAGGATAAACCATAACAGTTCAAAGAAAATAGATTATACAGATTATAACGAATAAGAAAATTTCTCTTTTCTAAAAATCAATTTTTTTAAAAAATTTATTTAATAAGAGAAGAGAGAAGAAAATACATTTTAAAAATATCCGTACACATTCTCATTTGTACAAGAGAATACTGCGGCAAACTCAAAATAGTTTATCTCAATGATATTAGAAGAATTTGTTTTTCACACTTCCATGCATCAAGAAAAAAACTTAGAAACATAGAGCGTACAATCATTCTTCATGAGAAAAATTCTAATCACACATCTTGAGTTTTGTTCCCCCTCTTCTTTTGTTCTATCTAAACCGTTAGATGATATCGTCAAGCATCGGTATGGCACATCTCCATGATTAAAATTAACAACGCGTGCCATAAAAAATTGGAAGCCTTGTGCTGCTTTTATTGTTCTTTCTCGAATAATCCCTCGATTGCTGCATATCGTTCTCTTGTCACTTTTTCTAATTCAGCAACAACCTTTTTATACAATTTTGAACGCTTAATAAAAGAATAACAAAGCATAATGATTGCTATCTGAAAAATACAATCGATAATTGTATTTATAAAAACAAACAATATTGTAAGAGCTGTCATTTTTCTCTCCCTTCCTGTACTGCAAGAGCTTTATCTCGCTGCTGAAGAGTGTCTTCTAATTGCTGAAGTGTTTTTCTCAATTTCTTCGTCAATCATATGTGTAAAATTAAAATAGTTGGGATAGCCAAGAAATAACAGAGCAAAATACATATAAAAGTCAGAACATCGAACTCTCTGACTCCATCCAATACTTGGATAATAGTCTATCAAATACTTGGATAATGGCCTCACGCAACATCCGGATAACAGAGTTCACCGCTAAACAGAGTCCATTGCTAACCCGATAATAAATATGAAGAAAATTATTTTATAAGCCTTCGCTGAAAGTGCCATAGCTTCTTTAAATGCTAAAACTTTTGATTCTTTATCAAATGCTGAAGAGCCTCCCGAAACCTTATTATCTGAATTTTGAAGCATCTCATATAATGGTTGGGGGTCTTGTATTGTCATAATTGGATTCATTTTCTCCTTTCATTTTCAGAGCATGTTTCTTGTACTTCTTCATATCTTTTCTGTCTCGCTCTTTCGGCCCTTTTGCAATTCCTGTTACACAAAAAACAAAGAGTCCCTATAATAACCGCAACGGATAGAGTGAGTATTATTGCAAATCCCACCGTTCATTCCTTCTTTAATAAAATCATTGAACATTCCATGCTTTCTTTCCCATGGCATCAATGGACAACTTTCTGTTCCTTTATCGTGATATTTTTCTCAGACTTTGAAGCTTTTTGTTTAAACCATCAATTACATGATTGAGCTTCTCAACCTCTTGAATTAATTTATTAATATGTTCATCATGTTGCAACATCACTTTTAAATCATCTAATGACGGAGATTGGTTCTTAAGTTTTTTCGCTTTATTTTGCTTTAGAAAATCTTCTGTCCGTTTATCAACATATTCCAATCCAGTGAGAACTTTCCCTATTCGCTCAAAAACGGCAGCATTCCGTTTTTGAGTTATCTCATATTTATAAGCAAGCTGCTTATTGTTTGGCATCCCTTTTAGCATTGTCAAATAGAATTCCTGCTGTTCAAGGGAACTTCTCTTCAAATCCTCTATCGCTATCCCTAATAACCTCATTGTATCGCTCCATCCCCGTTCGGCATTTTCTTTTTCAAACACGAGCGAATTGGACTTCTGAACAGCATCATCCCGTTCCTTAACCACTTGGGAACAAAAGAAGTCACTTATTCCGGTATAGCCATGCGAGGCAGACACAAGATATGTCAGAAAAAATAGGATCAGCAATAAGCTTTCTCTCAATAGAATTTTTTTTGTAAACATTTTTCTATTTTCTCGTACATAATACCTTAAAATAAATTTTTAAATTCGTATCAAAATAAATATAATAAAAGCTATTACATCTACTAAAAATAATCTACGATAAAAATGATGAGCTGTATACCAATAAAATATTCTATAAACCAAATAAACGGATAAAACGTAATTTATTCCACAGATAAGCCATAACGTTTCTGTTTATCTCTATAGGAGAACTTTAATTACCTTTGTACGGATATTAAAAAGAATTTAAGATAATTTTATAAAACAATCAGTATTAATATTTTGATTAATAAGTATATTAATAATTATGAAATTGATGCATTCATAAAAATGAAGAAACATAATCAATGGTATAAAGGCAATAATATAGAGGTTACTTTTAAGACAGATTTGTTCATTCCATCAACAGCCATAGAAAGCTGCATTTTTTACAAAAGTTCAAAATTATTCATTTTCTATATTATCTTCTTCTATATTATCTTTCCCCAATTAATTAAAAAATCATAGAGTATGAAACGGATCAGATGCTTTTTTCTCAAGCGACATTTTTTTTAAGAAAAGTTGATGGAATCAGCAGGGACACGCAATGAGTAAGATTATAATTTAAGAGCGCTATATATTGCTATTCGTCAAAGAATACCGTTTTGGAGCCGTTTTTTTTAAATATTTATGATCAATGATAAATTAAAGACATAAATTGGGAGGGGTTGGTCTTATCTCACAGCGCCGTAGATTGAAAAAAGAGCATTAATGAAGTTTCAAATTTGCCGTTATTTATCATGAGATGAAAACTTTAATTATGTATTTGTTTTTCTTATTTTGAGCGATTTTGCTCTGTCTGCCCTATCAAAGAATCTCTTCAATTAAGAGTGCTCTTTTAGGATATCATCTCTATCATCAAAGTTATGCGATGCATTGATCCTGCTTTTAGCGTATTTTTTTCAAAAAAGTATCGTCGTTTTAGGTTGCGGTGGAATTGATAATTATGGATCAGCAATACTTACATCCTCTAATGCATGGGAATACAGCCTCTAATGCATGGAAAATTGTCTTTTATTAATGATGTAATTGAAATGACGAACCTTACAAGATAATTTTTTACTAAATAAAAGAGAAAGATTCTGAAAAGCAATTGTTTTTGTAAATGTAAATTGATAAGAAAAATCAGTCAGAAAGAAGGGGGGATTACAAATGTTGATTATCGAAAAAGAGGATATCAAAAAATTATCCAAAACTGATTTATGGATCATTTCTGCTGTTTCACCTAATCAGCGAGGATTACGGATCAATGAATGGTGCGTAAAGAATAAACAAGCCTCTATAAATTCCGGTTATGTTCATGCTATATTCGGTTATGTCCATTTTATAGCTATCTTTGGTCCATTTTATATATCTAGACAAACTGATTATGATGCATGTGGCTCATCTATAGGCAATCTTCCGGAAAAAAGCGACCCTCTTATTTATGGCGCTTGTGTTACGATTAATAATAACTTCAAAGTAGCTATATTTCTTCCTGTGAATGCTCTTTCAGCCGCCATGTGTGCCAATGATGCTCTGAAATTTTTGGGTGGTTATGGCAACCTTCTTTCCACTAATCGTCGTGTAGGAATATGGAGCAACCAACTCTTCATAGAAGAACATTCTCTAAAGAAAAATCCTCACTGTAAGGTTTGTGGAATAACATAAATGAACAGACCGCGTACCCTTGCTCTCACCTATGGCTCCTATAATGCCGTACGTATGCTCATTGGTGTTTACCATGCGATTTTTTTAATGTCGATGGGAGTTAGTCTTGCGCAACTGGCGCTGCTTCAAGTTGTCTTTTCCACAACCATTCTGCTGCTTGATTTTCCTTGTGCTGTTTTAGCAGACAGATATCGACGTAAATATTCCGTAATAGCTGGCGTCTTTATGACCGGAATATTTTATCTTCTCTGTCTTCAAGCCCCCAATATGACAGCGCTTATTATCGCGCAAATTCTCTATGCTGCCGGCATTTGCATCATTGTCAGTGCAATTGACGGCTGGATTTACCATTCTCTTGGTGATCAACATGATCACTTTTCGCATTATGCTCATCTTTATCACCAAGTGAACTCTTTCGGGAGCATTTTCAGTGGGATTGTAGGCATTGGAACGATCTATTATTCTGGACAATATTTTATGGGATATATTCTCTCATGCCTCATGATGGGAATTATTTTTTTGATCTTCCTTATTGTTCCTGAAGAAAAGAAAACAACGATTGAAACACATAAAACAAAAACAATCTTGCACAATGCCAAAGAAACCCTGTGGATCTTTCAAAACACCGTGGGAGGCGCATGGTTTATTTTCCTCATGTGTCTTTTTAGCGCTGGAATTCAGATTATTTATCATTTCTGGCAACCAATTATCCTTGGCAAGGGGGAAAAAATTGCTCACCTTAATGGTTCGCAAATGTTGGTCCTTATGTGCTGTCATATTGGTGCCTTTTCAGCACAGTATTTTTCAAATTTACTAATGGCAAAATATCATGTTCTTGATAAAAAATATAAGAACTCTATCAAATATTTTTCCTTCTTTTCTTCTCTGATGTGCATCGCGCTTTATTTTTTCGTTCATAGCAATCACACAGCTGCATCAGTTATTGCCTTCTCTTTAATCCATGGATTTATTTGCACGGTACCGATAGGAGCAAAAAGCTTATTTTTCTCAGAACTGAATCAAACACAAAGGCAACATATTTCCGGTATTGTTGGTGCGGTCTCTTTTAGCGGAAGAATATTTTCAATCACCGTATTAAGTATTATTTCTTTTCTTCCTGCAAACGTTTCTCCCTCTTCTTACCTCATATTACCAACCTTTACTTTTTTCTTATGTGGTGTAATCGTCATGAAATGGATGAAACACTCTCAAAAGTCCTGATAAGAGGAAAACCATAAAATTATCATCGACGATGTTTTTTAAAGATTTTCTCTCAAAGAGATTTAGGTTTCTTGAGACCTTTGATAACTCGGGATTTCAATAGAATACATCCATACAGCAATCGTTTTATAGATAATATACCGCACTCAAACATTGTAAGATTTTTTTCACATCTGTTTTATGTTGAAATAATCAAAATCTTTTGTTTGCACATCATAAACGAAAAAAACATATCTGATTGTTTTTCCTTTTATTGAAATGTCGTCAGCACTTGCACTTCTTCATTGTGGACTTTTTATACAAGCTTTTCATCGGCAGGCGGTTCTTTTCTTTTTAAGCTTTGTTATATTTTTGACCATTTTTCTGTTGGGTAAAAACAATTGAGAAAGGAAAGAGACCTGTTATGAATACTCATAGACAAAGCCTATGCAACATGGAAATGAGTATAGATATGCCACCTTGTTTCTTAACAAGTCTCAAAATGATATGCTCACTTTCTATAATTCACAAAAGCTTTTGCATTTTATACCATATTGCAAAATAAGCTTGGGAGCGTTGAGAGATATCTCTTTCAAAACAACACATACATTGGTAACATTCGAATATTCTGTTTTGCATTCTTCAGCGTAATCCCAAACGGGATAGACAAAAGCAAAAAGCCCATAATCTCCATTACTAAACAAACACGACTGTTAAAGATTGGGAAAAATTATAAAGCTGGGTTCATTAAGGCGATGATAAAGATAAAGACTGATTTCTCTCTTTGTCGCTTTCATATTTTTTAAAATATGAAATGATTTTCCCATTTTTTTTAAAAATCATTCTCTAACAAGTTACAATATTTTCTCCCCTATTTGACCCATAAGAGCAGATACAACGGTTAAAACAATCAAACGCCTTAAAGATTCATCTTAACATATACTGTTGTATTAAAAGCCGATATCAATTTGACCTGCCGTAGAAAAAGCAAAAGCTTAGAAAACAACATCATCAAACAACAAACATGCCTCAATAGATTGGAGAAATATATGGATATAAAACACTTATTTCAAATAACCTCCCGAACACATCTCTCTTTATATCTGCTTAATTTTTATCGGCATTCGTGCTATTTCCCATATTCATGCCGTTTCAGCTATTCATAAAAGTCTTTCAGCAATTCTTCGCTCAAAAGGCTAAAACATCAATGTAATACAACAGTGAGTTTTGCTTTCCTTGATAGCAACAAAAGCATTCGAAATTTTGCACCCCCTTTAACTTTCTCGCACGTTTTTTTTCACGAAATCATGCTCCTTTTATATAAATTGGCATAAAGATAAATTGGTATGGCGATTTGCATAAAATCTATGGAGGATTAAAACATCCCCGATTGATTTCACTTTAATTTTTCTACCCTTAGAAACAAGTGTTTACTACTTATTTTATGAAATATAGCAAAGCCGCAGGTATGAAAAAGCAAGCAGCTCTACGCGCTTCTCCTGTAAACCCTTAATTTTGCGAATGAAAACATTGTTTGGCAAGACTGAAGATAATACGACATTTCTTAAAACAAAGAAAACAAATCATCAACATTTAGCCACAGAAACCATGAAAAACGACAAAAAGTTCGGAGTAGATAAAAAATAAGTTAAGGGAAGAAAGACTTCCTAGCCTTTATAAATATCCTGTTTTTTTGAATACTATTTTTTCTGCATAACGGTTCTGCATAATGGCGGAGAGGAAGAGATTCGAACTCTCGAGAGCCTTTTGAGCCCTACTCCCTTAGCAGGGGAGCGCCTTCGACCACTCGGCCACCTCTCCAAGGAGTTGCATAAATGGTATCAACAGAAAGTTCAAGACATTTTCGATTTTTTTCCCAAATATTTGAATTTTTTCCTTATTATTAATTCCATAGAGAGAAGAAAGTTAACAAAACAAAAATTGTGTCTTTTTTACCACATTCTTTAGAATAGTACATGGATACATTACAAAAAAGTAATTTCATATTTGAAACTCTAAGAAGATTAGTATAGCTAGAGTAATAAGTATCGCGTGTTTTACTTTGTCTTTAATGCATTAGGCAAAGAAATTCTCTTATTAGACAAAGAGTTCTCTTTAAGAAAAGATTAAACTTAAAAAAACGGACCTCGGAGATCCCATATGAATATTAAATCGCTCTTTTTAAGCTCTACAGCGGCTTTTTTGGCAATTTCCGGAGCACACGCTGCTTCAACCCTTGTACCCGAACCAGAACCTGTAGAATATATTCGCGTTTGTGATGCCTACGGAAAAGGATATTTCTATATCCCTGGAACAGAGACCTGCATGCGTTTATCAGGAAATGTTCGTACTGATTTTATCGGTGGTGATAATATCGATGCAACCACCGAAGATGAACTAAAAAATAATAAAAGAAAAACCTATGGAGCATCATCACGGCTCACCCTTGTTTTTCAAGCTGCTTCTGAAACAGAAATGGGAACCCTTCGTTCATATGCAAGAATTTTTTCAAGCTGGGGGAATGGTACCAATAAAGCTGGTGCAAGACTTTCAGCCGCTTACATTGAATTGGGTGGTTTCCGTGTAGGTCTTGATGATACTATTTTCAACACTTGGGTTGGTGGTTATGGAAATGTTCTCAATGATGACACCATAGCGCCTGCCGGCACAACACGCACCAATTTTATTTCCTATACCTTTAATGGTTCTTCCGGATTTTCTGCTATTATCGGCGCTGAAATAGGCAATAATGCAGATGAACTTCCTGGAATACCAGAGAAAGACAGTTTCTCAGGCCAATATATTTATAAAGATGGTAAACTTGTTCCTCTCACGACCGATACTCTTCCAAGTAAATCAATTAAAAACTACACACCCAATGTGGTTTTGGGTATAAAGTTTATGCAAAAATGGGGTGGTTTTTCAGCCGTTGCTGCCTATGATGCTTACTACAAAAAGTGGGCTGCAAAAATCCGTGCAGATTTCAATGTTAACGATCGTTTCAACCTATGGGTAATGGCGGGCTATAAAAATGGTGTTGATTACTACACAGCCAATGCAAATGATGAATTATCACGCAGAAGCACAACGATCTATGCAAACTGGGGCGGCAAATGGGCTGCTTGGGCGGGTGCTACTTACAAACTCACACCAAAAGTAGATTTGAATGCTCAAGTTTCTTATAGTGCTGTAAAAACCTTTGCAACGTCTGTTAATATTGCATACACATTGGTTCCAGGACTTGTGATTACCCCTGAATTGACCTATGTTTCTTGGAATGATGACCGCATTATGAAAGTTGAAGATAATAATGATAAACATTTCCTTAATGGGAAAAATGCTTTCCAAGGTATGATCCGTTTACAGCGTTCATTCTAATTCTATAACGCTACATTAAAAAAACTGGCAACATTCGTTGCCAGTTTTTATTTTTAAAATCACATATCATTAGCCTCTTTTTCTGATACTTATTTTCTTAATCTTTCTGATAAAAAATTCAGTTTCATAAAAATATTCGGGGTAAAATAAACTTTAACGTGCTGGATAAAAACAGCTTTACGCGGGATTTATTCAGCAATTCAAACACTTTTTTCCTTGCTCTTTAAAGCGTTCCCCTTCCTCTTATTTCAAAATGAGCTTTCTTTTATCATTTATATCTTACCCTTGGTCATTTAAGATATAATCTTCTCGAAGAAGTTTTATCCTGAAGAGCCAGCTTAACGGCATGGAATAACGCTCTCCTCATCCTCTTCGCTCAAAAAACGAGAACGTCTACCTACATCAGTTTGTAAACAATTCAATCGCTCTTAAGAATCCATTTTTTTAGATTCCTGATGATTCACTTACATAAGCATAAGACCCTAAAGACAAACCCCATCCTGAACATTTTCCACGCTCTATTTTTTAAATACTGAAGAATGAAGTGTTATATTTTTTATATCCCGATATAAGCCCCTTCAGTGATGGTGTTTTATGGCATAATAGAATACGACATTAAAAACAGACAGAACACCCTCAATAGGATATTGATTGATAATGATAATTCATTGTTATTCAACTTGAATGAAAAACCTAAATACCGTAGGGTTTTCTCATTTCAAATCTCTTCCATATTGAATCAATCAAAATCACTTTCTTGCACGCCACAAGCAAGCATCCATATGAATAAAAATTGGATAAGAAAGAACGATAAATATCTATAATAAAAGCTTTCAAGCGTTAAAAACTGTAACAACATTTAAGAGCGCGCAAAATCTATAATGGCCTCCCCTTGCTCTTTTATGAAGTATAAAGATGACAGTATCGATAGACAACACTCTTCACAAAAGTGATTTTATATTCTTTACGAATGCCATTCATAAAATACGTGCGTAACACACATCGAAAAATATTTTTTAAAATAAACAGGTAAACATACAATAGAAATTCATGTCGTTGGAGGCATTCTATCTTTGCATAAGCAGAATGCCTCATTATACACGACATCTTAACTTTGGACATTTTTAAAGAAAACAGAATATAAAAAACAGCAAAACTTAATCTCTGCAAATCATAAAGTTTTCTGTAAAATCCTACGTTTCCTTTCCTAAAAAACGCCTTATGCCCTTCATACGATTTTTAAAACGATAAAGCTCTTTTTTATATGAAGCTAATCAGCAAAAGGAACATTCTTTTAAGAAACAAAAAATCTCCACATGTCTCCATAAAATATCTTTTAATTCAAACAAATTGAATTTATGAGAAATATTTATCAATCAATGCATAAAGAATTGCCGCTGTTTCAACATCAAGAATCCCATCATAATTTTCTTGACGAAAATGAAGTTGAAAAGCGCGGATTAAATTTTTATATCCCATGTCAGTACAGGCAACTGAAATATCATACCCATAACATTTTAGCTTTTCCAAAGCTTCCTCTTTGGACGGAAGACTTTTAGAGAACTGTTCTTGATAGCGATTCTTTGTTTCATCATCATACCATGCCCCTATCCCAGCCTCATAAAGTTCTTTCCACGGGAAAGCAGCTCCCGGATCACTTTTTCTGCCAATGGCAATATCACTATGCCCCACAACATCCGTTGGCATAATATCGGGATAACGTTGAAGAATATTCAATGCAAGCTCTTTAACGGCATCAATTTGTACTGGATTATAGGGAGGAAAATTCAACATCTCATTATGATGATCTACTAAACCAACATTAACCTGTGATCCATTTTCATCATTAACGGATTTTAAGACGTGCGTCCCCTTCCCAACTCCCCCCTCTTCTGAAGACTTAGAGCAGCCAGTCGCTAAATTAACAATTTCAATCCCAATAGACGTATCATTGATGTTATTCCGTCCTGCCCATGAACTTACTCCAGCATGCCACGCACGCTCGTTTTCATCCACCAGATTAAAGATACGCATATCCTTAAACCCAGACTCACGATATGTCTGCTCTGAGGGATCTGGAACAAGATAGTGTGCACTCACCTTTTCTCCTGTAAGTGCCATAATCGATTCTTTAAAATTAATAGCCGTATAATGCATAATAAGAAAACGAACACGACGATTAAAACTTTTGACAGAACGATAACTGTTGTAATCAATCCGATACATAAAAGCCCTTTCTTTTTTGCTTCAAAAACCACCGCACATCACAACAGAGAGGACATGAACTGTTGAAAGAATTGCAATGAACTTCTTATTTAGATAATGAGAATTATGCCCAAAATTTGTTCATCTAAAACATCCCCCTCTTCTCAACAATCAAAACACATTTTTATTTTGCTCTAAACGCACATAAAATGTTTTTGACAGCACCTATAAACATACCCCATCCAATATTTTTCCAAATAAATTCTCCAAATGATCAATCGAAAAAAATAAAAGTGTAAAATGATGACGTCTTAAATTTTCACGTCTTACAGACAAAATAGCTGTTCTTGTTATGAAATTGAGAAATATCACCCCCCCCCCAAAGCCCCTAACCATCGTGTAATCGACACATAAAAGCATAAGGAATAAAGTCTTATAAAGCCTTGCAACAATTTATTGACAGCTAACGAAACAGCCTATATTGGCAATCAGCGCTTCATGGGCATATTATTTGCAAATAAAATTTGCAAAGCTTTTGTGTCAATAGACGTTCTTCTTGTGTTTTTACACCATTACTTTCTGAAGTTATCAAGAACTATTGACAACACTTTATAATAACACTTTGATTTATTATAATAATATAGCGTTATTCATATTAAATGAGAATCCCGAATATCTTAAGATTCTAATCATTTCAAATCTGTTTATCTTAAAATTAATCACAATCACTGGAAATCAATCAAAATCACTTGGCTTCCACATCTAAAGCAGGGCTGGCATGGGGGTAAAAACTATTAATGATAGGGAATAAAAATGCCTTTTCATGAACCATCTTACAAGCCTAAAGGATGATCGGCAACATTGAACAAGCACACCTTCTGTTGCGCAATGTTTTTTGTTTTCTACATTCTCGCAGTTTTCTTGCTCAAAATAGTCTGTCGAATGATATGAAAAAACGAAACTCAAAACATGTATCTCGCATGGTTTACACCCTAACTTACAAAATTGATGAGCAAAAAACGGATATCCTTGTATGAGATTACTTAAGAGTCTTTTGTCGCATGCAATAAGAGATCAAAACAGACTTCTCTTTAATGTTCCAATTAATGTTTCAGAAAATGCTATAATTGGAACAATGTTTTTTATGTCTCTACAGAATATGATTTTTATTTTTGCGTTGACAAAACCCTTTTTAAAACTAACCAAGCGGCATATTCTTGTAAGACGACACTTAAAAGCGGTCGCGTATAGGCAAAAGGAATATGATCACCGTCATAGCCTTTTATCTTTACAGTCATCGTAGCATGCCCAAGGTTTTCCTGCTGTTGTTCTAAAATCTCGATGGAAGGTGATAGGCTCACTTCAACCTCCATCTGTGGAACATCTTTGGTACTTTGTTCTATGGGTTTAAAATATTTTAAAAGATGTTGATCATGGATCAACCAATGCACTTTTGCGTATTTTGCAAGTTGTTGAGACGCTGTGGTTACTTCTGCCCCAACCAAATAGGAGCGAAAATGATTTTCAAATTCTTCGATTAAATGTTGGTCCAAGGGGGTGGATGACTGACCAACCAATTGCACCAACACATAAGGACTTTTCCATAAAAAATGGCGTTCAAAGGGCGCATTGGCGAAATGACGATCAACCCAATGCGCAAGGGTACTTTCATCAATTCCAATCAAAGTCCATGCATACTGCGCACGCGATAGCGAAGAATATTTGTTTGCATTTTGCTGTAAATAATCCTCCAAAAGGGCAAGAGCCTGTGAGGGAGGGCCAGGCAAAACAACCAACGTACTTTCATCACAAGAAAGGTAAAATCCTGGTGCTGTACCCGTAGGATTATCAAGCACTGTTGCTGTCTTGGGAAACAAGGCTTGACGCGCATTATGACTATCCGGTGCAATCTTTAACCGCTCCAATTGACCTTTGATGGTTTGCCAAACATCTTCATGATGCACCAAAGGTTGCCTTACAGCTTGAGCAACCCCATCGCGTGTTTTATCATCAGAGGTAGGTCCCAATCCCCCACTGATCACGATAAGATCTTCTTGTCCAAGACAAGAAACGACCGTCTCACTGATTTGTTGTAATTGATCTGCACAAACAAAATGACGCGTGACTTGAATATTTCTTTTTTCCAAGCTTTGGCTTAAATCCTGTAAATTCGTATTCAAATATTGTCCTGAAAGAAGTTCATCACCAACGGTGATAATGGCAGCACGATAAACGGAATGTTTTAGAGAATTGCGGACAACTTCAGCCATTTGACGCGGTGAAGCATTGCCTCCTAGATCATAAGGAACTGTTTTTCCGCTACGGATAACCCGATCCACACTGTAAGATAATTGTTGTGCTTCCTCGTAAAAGCCTAAATGCTCTAACAGTAAAGCCGTGGTATAAAACATCGCAGAAGGGTTTGCTTTATTCTGTCCAGCAATGTGTGGTAGGCTTCCATGAGCAGGTTTAAAACAAGCAATCTGGTTTCCCACATTTACGCAAGAAGCAAACTCCAATCCACCCATCACGCCAGCGGCAAGATCAGAGAGAATATTGCCAAACATGTTTTCAGTAACAATCACCCCAAACTGCTCTGGTTTTGTAGCAATCGACAAAGCAACCGCATCAACATCCTGAATATCTGCTGTAATTTCTGGATAGTTTTGCGCGATTTGCTTAAAAAATTTCTGAGCAAATTGTCCACTTTCTCGCATCATATCGGGCTTATCAGCAAAAGTAACCCGCCCAAACCCACCTCTGCGTGCATAAGAAAAAGCGTATTCAAATAACCGCTCCAAACCAAAACGTGTTTGTAAACGGAATGTCCATGCAGCTTTTTTGAGACTATATTTTTTTAAATGGGGATATTTTAACCAAGCAGATATTTCAGGCGTGATCTCCCGAAAATCGACCCCAGAAGAAAAATCTTCCGCCATTTCGCTAATAACACAAAACTGAAAAGGTTTTTTGGGGCCAAAGATATATCTTATCGGGCGTATATTAGCAAACAAACCTAACTTTTGGCGAAGCTGAACTATAGGAGAAATATAGCTAAGGTTTTTCTCTCTCAAATGCGGTGCCAGTTCTTTTAAAGCCGTTTCTTTTCCTTTGTCTGTCACAGCACCAAGTAAAAATGCATCACTTTCTGTTATTTTTTGCCAAGTTTCTTGTGGAACGGAATCTCCCTCTTGTTTCCAACATTTCCAACCGATCTCACCATAAGTAAATTCTATAGGCAACTGAAATGGCTCTAAGACCATCAATGCAGCATCACAGATTTCTGGTCCCACACCATCACCAGGAAGCACAAGCACTTTCTTTTTCATAATCCCTCCATCCATTGGCTAATAACAGCATTCGTCATGAGAGGATTATCCTCCCACAAACGCGTAGCAGCACCAGAAATAGTCCGATATTCATGATTAACACAGGGGCTTTTTGTTTGATTATCAACCGTTGCAAGTTGCGATTTTTCCCCCACCAACGCTAAAAACTTACCCTTATATTGAACAATCTCATCTCGAGCATCCATGGCCAATAACAGTTTAAATCCTCTTGTCATCCGTTCAATAGCCATGCTTTTTTGATCTTCTGGAATTTTTAAGGCAACGCGTTTTTTTATAACGCCACGAGGGTGCATAAAACCACTCAGTATCTCTAAAGCCCCCGACAAATCATTATTTTCTAAGCAAGCCAGAATATCTCCAAAGCGCTGTTGTAAAAGCTTATCTGGATAACCTGGTGCATTAAGAGCAAGCACCGCTTGAACATTAGGAAGCCTTGCGGCTAATATTTGCACCAACATGCCTGCCATAGAAAATCCCACAAGCACCGTAGGCTTTTGCAAATAGTTTTCCAGTTTTGCTGTCATAAAAGATAAAGTTTCAACAGTAGAATGATTGGAAGAATGGTCCCTCTTAGGAAAAAGAGAAAGTGTATCCAACAGCGTCACTTGAAATCCTTTTCTCAAGCATAGCTTTGTCAATGGAGAACAAAAAACACCCCGATCCCAAACAGGCATGACAGGAGAAAGAATAACAACAGAAAGACTCATTAATCAATGTATCCCCTTGTTTCAAAGCACACATGAGAGTCAAAGCTCTTCCCCTGCAATATCAATATAATGAAAATACCAAGATGCTGAAACTTTTTCCCCATAAAATCCCCCATAGCAATCAATTTGTCTCATTCATACGAAGCTTATGACAAATTTTAAATTCGCGCAATCAACTAACTTCATAGCAAAAATTTATTCAATAACAAACAGCCCATTTATGAAAACATTAAAAACATTTCCGCATAATAGGCTCTTTTTATGCCTTAACTCAGCTTGTTTCTGAACTCATAAAATCACGCGCTTTTTGGATATAAATGATAAAACCAATAACGCAGCATATTGCCAACAATGTTGCCATAACCCTTGGACTATGACCAGAGATTTTTCCGATAACCGCCGCACTAAGCGCTGCACTTCCTAATTGCAAAGAGCCCATAACACCAGAGGCAGCTCCAGCAGCTTGTGGGTGCGATGAAATAGCCAACGCTGTCCCTAAAGGCAATAAAAAACCATTGCCAAAAGTAAGAACAGCAATAGCCATAAAACTTGTCACAAGCGGCCATGGACTTACATACATTTGCAAAGCAAAGAGCACACCGCCTATAACAAAAATAATGTATCCTCGACATATCGTTTTTTCCATCGCCTCGCGTTCGAAAAACCATCGTGCTAAAAAATTTCCTAAAATATAGGGCACAGAGACACCAATATAGCTATAACTAATGTGTATCGGTGATAAACCTAAAGTCGTCAGCAAAAAAGGCGATTCCACAATATAAGCAAAATAAGCCGCGTAAGAAAAACTCGGAATAAGTGCATAAAAAATAAATTGTTTATTTTTGAGAACCCCCATACATCCCTTCATAAAACCTAGGGGAGAAAAATCCTGTCGCTTTTGGGGTGGCAGCGTTTCGGTTAACACAAAACAACACAGCAAAATGGTCAAAAATATAAAAAAGCTTAAAAAGATAAAAGTCGCTTGCCAATGAAAAATTTGTATTAAAAGTCCCCCAATAAAAGGAGCAAGTGCTGGCGACATGCCAATAAAAGGAAAAACAATCAAATAAAGTTTTCCTGATGCTTGTTTATCCAACAAATCGTTGACAATCGCACGACTTAAGACAAGGCCTGCACAAGCACCAAGACCTTGCAAAAAACGTAAGACAAGAAAAGCGTGAATATGAACCGTATAAATCACCCCCAGTGTTGTGAATAACCACAAGAATAAGCCCAATAGAAGTGTTTTTTTACGCCCAAAACTATCACTCAGTGGTCCATAAATGAGCTGTCCAAGTGCCAATGCAAACAAAAAAACAGCCACCGCACTTTGAATTTGAGATTGTGTCACGTGATAATATTGACGCATATCTCCCAGAGCTGGTAAAAAAATATCTGTAGAGATCAATCCCCCAGTCGATAAACATACAATAAGTATAATAAATGGTAAAGTATATTTACGATCCATAAATAAAACCACACTTTTAAATTTAGAGATTAAATATTATTGAGTTAAAAATAACAAATATAATGATATTTTTCTTATATAGATAAATAATCACAATTAAAAGTGTTATTATTTTACCTTATGGAATAAAATTTCTATTATTCTTTTAATAAATAAAACTCTATTCTACATGTTTTACATATAAAAAAATCAACCCATGAATAAGCTTTTCTTTATACCCACTTTTCCGCAATTTTCCGCTGTTTTTTCATTGCAATCATAAGCAAAAGCACAATCTCTCTCCACAGCAATAATCCTACTTTCTATACACTATCCATACAAGATCCATAAAAGTTGCCCTACAATATTTATCAAAATTGATTGATAAAACATACAGCAGAAAAACAATCTTTCACGTCTCCACCCCTAAAATCGCTATGGTATAAATACCCCAAACAGCTTAAAGGGACCCTATCAACATAAATTATTATTGTAAAGAATTTAACTCTGTCAGCTTATAGAATATAAGGACATCTCTACACACCACCTCACAACCCAATATATTTTGAAACGCCTCACTTAAGATAAAAAAAATCCAAAAACTGTATAAGTTATTGGTAAATATGATATATTTATAAATTAATATATTTAATTTACCCATAGAAGTTGTGAATGTACATAAAAGAAATAACCTGTATTCCGTTACGGGGCGTTCTTAAAACTGAAGAAAAAAACATATACGCAAGATCAGTTTACGGCGCGCAAAAGTTAAAGACTAAAGAAGTGATAAGCAAAAAGGAAGGGATCAAGCAAATAATAGAAATAATTGCCTGTTTTTAAGGATAATCTTAGGATATGATCAACAAATGTGATAAGCATGACTTTTCAAATATTAAAGATATTTTGGACTCTTCAGTAAAAGCAGTGCGCAACACAATGAGCAGCATCCGTAACAAGCTGAAAACAGCTTTGAAAAATCCATTCACAAACTGTCTCAAAAGTTTTCCCCACGAACTAAAGAACCTCAAAATACACATAGAAAAAGTGACGCATATCTGTATTTTCAGCAACAACATATCAGAAAAATTCAAAAACAGTTTTTATAAAGATAAATTTGAAACACAGGATATAAAAGACACAAAAGAAGAAGTCTGTAGCAACTATACACAAAGAACAGTGCCTAACCCTTCTAATGCATCAATTCAAATAAACATTATAAATATGGTACCTTCACACAAAATAATCCCTCAGGAGCTGAGGCCTATGACATCATTTTGCGCAACCAGCTCATGATATAAAAGACGTTTCATCTCTTTGCACCTTGGACGCTCAACAAAATTCTTCATAAAGAGCTCTAAACAAAAACTTCAAAAGCCAATAAATCTTTTTATGATATATATTGCTTTGATTTTCCCCCTAAGAGGCCCAAAAATATAAAAAAACCTGAGCAGATAATTGAGATCTTGCAGCCCTGCACAAAGCCCCACAGCCTACAACACCAGCAATAGCAATCGCTCGGAACAGCTTTTCCCTCTCTCTCGACACAAGGTGTCATTAAAAACTATTTTGTCTCATAAGAAATACAATGATCACACGAATATATCTTTTCTCAAGCATAGATTAAATTCTTTAGAGTTGTTTAGTTTAATATTTTTTCTCTCATAAAATATTGAAGCGTTTTTCTTATGCATTTTTTGCACCTCTCCATCCACTTTTGGAACATAATGGACAATAAGACATTGTATCTCCAGCATATTCAAGGAGATAAAACATGGAAACCCGTATTCCTGAAAACACACCTTTTGATACGAATTTTCTAGGCAAAACATCCCTAGAGACAGAGTATCCTTTTTTTCAAACACCCATTTCATGGTCCGCCATTTTTGCTGGACTGGTTACAGCGCTTGCTGTCTCAATCTGCCTCTCTTTTCTGGTAGGAGCCTTAGGATTAAGCCAAATGGACTTTACCTCCTCCTCCCCTTTTGAAGGCTCTTTCCTCTCAATGGGCATAGGCTCCCTTATCGTTATGCTGATAAGCCTTGCTTTAGGAGGCTTTGTGGCGGGGCGTTTTGCTGAAATCTCTGGGGCTCTTCATGGTTTCTTAACCTGGGCTCTCATAACACTGCTGATGGCCCTCCAAGCCATTCACGTGGTTTCAAGTACAGCAAAAATAGGAGCAAAAGCTACCCTACAAAACAGTTCTATGATCGAAAAGACCATAGACAGTTTCAAAACAAATATTTCTCCCTTGCTTACAAAATTAAACAGTGAGGATTTTACAAAGTTTTTTACAACAAAAAATGACAATGGGATTAATTTTGACCAACTTGGCAATGAATTGCGCACCCTTCTCAATAAAAGTGACATTCCTGCCCTAAACCCAGAGCGCTTAAAAACCTCCTATCAGGCTGCGCTCAACGATATTGGTTCTGCAATAACCGCTTTCAAAAAGGATCCTTCGAATTATCGCACGACCTTTAAAAATCTAGAAGAACGCCTTTCTGATCGCGTAGAAGATTTGACAGCAAAGTTTGATAAAAACGATATCATCAATGCTCTCATAAAAGATGGTATGAGCCGTTCAGATGCCCAAACCGCAGTCAACCGTGCCGTTCAACTTTATCAAAGTGCAGAGGAAAAAACGACAAAAGCAATAAAAGTGCTTGAAGAACGAGCTGAAACCCTTTCTGATAATCTTGAAGATACCATCAAGGGCGCTAAAAATACCGCCACAAAAGTCACAAACACAGCCTCCAAAATGGGCTGGTGGGGTTTTTTAGGCAGTCTGATAGGTGCTTTTATTTCAAGCATTTGTGGTTATTATGGTTACAGAAGCCGTAAGGATAGTTTTAAGCTTTAAAATTTCTCGCTTAAAAAAACAAATACTTAAAAAGCTGTACAAATCTGTGCAGCTTTTTTTACACCGATTTGAGAAGCTTTTTGTATAATAAGACAATAAGAAAGATCTCTTATCTCAACTTCATCACGAGGAAAAAACTAGACAGCGCAAACCTACCTGATATACCATACCACCACAGGCAGGGAGAAGTTTTAAAAGCCGTAAAAGCTTTATCGTTTTGGGGAGCGTTGTGACAAAGAAAAAATCTATAATTTTCGCCCAAATAGGACTTTTCCTCATTTTGGGATTTAGCAGCTTTGCCGATGAAACGGCTCAAGTGACCTTTGCTTTAAACTTGGCAGAAAGTACAGCCTCCATTTCCATGCTGCTTTTTGCAGGGCTTATCGGAGCCATTTGTGCAGGCCCCATTGCCCCGCGTCTTTTGCATCGCTTTCAGTCAGCGCACACAATCACGGTTGTTTTATTGTTTGAAGCACTTTTCATAGCCACAGCCGCAATCGCTAACCAGTTTTGGGCTTATATTGCCCTTTCTTTTGCCCTAGGCTGTGCGGGTTCAATCTTTTGGTCTGCTATCCTTGTTGCGGTACCTGAATTGGCAAAAAATGATCAGCAATTAGACCGCATCAATCGCATTATCCAAACAGTTCGTAATCTTGGCTATATTGCCGGACCACTGCTTGGAGGTGTATTATATGGTCTATCAAACGGACAAAAAGGGCTCTTTGCACTGTCCCTCATGGTTTTCTGTGCCGCCTTGATCACCACATACTGTTTTAAAAGTTTAAAAACACCTGCACCAACAACAACGCCTCCAAAACAACAGACAAAAAAAGGACTAGATTTAATAGGGCTCTTGCGTAAGAAAAATGTTGTCTATGCTCTTTGCCCCCTCATCATCACCATCATTCTCACCTCCGCTCTCAATGTGTTGTCGATTGTCCGCATCCGCACCGAGCTACAGTTTAGTGCACAAACCTATGGAATAATCACAAGCATGTTAAGTCTTGGCCTTGTGGTCGGTCCACTGTGTTTTTCCAGCCTTTTTCACCGCCTTGGCAATGCTGCCGGTGCCTCACTGGCTGCTGCAACCATTGGCTTATCGATTTTCTGTTTTTCCTTAACACCGCTTATATGGCTGATGATGCTGTCCTTTTTTATCCTTGGGAGTGCCAACGGTGTGCAAAATGCCCTCATGGCAAGTTTTATGATGAAAGCTATTCCCAAAGAACAACGAAACAATCAAATGCCTGCCTATATCTTCATCATACAAACAGCTGTATGCATTGGTTTTATCAGTGCAGGTTTTGTAAAAGTGCACCATACCCAATCCACACTCCTTATCATCGGCATTGCCACCATGATCACCGGCATATTAGGCTTTATTGTAAACAGCGCTCTACAAAAAAAACAATAGGATAATGTTCAACTTCCTTTGCCAACATATCGGAAAAAATAAGAACAAAGCGAAAACCTGTGATATATCATGAACATATAGGAAAAAAACGTAACTTTATCGTCTTGGGGAGAAGCATTGTGATAAAGAAAAAATCCATGATTTTTTCCCAAATAGGACTTTTCCTCATTTTAGGACTTAGCAGCTTTGCTGATGAAACGGTTCAAATCACTCTTATCCTGCATTTAGCAAAAAATACCTTCTCCATTTCAATTCTTCTTTTAGCAGGATTTATCGGGGGAATTTGTGCAGGACCCATTGCCCCATACCTTTTGCATCTCTTCAAACCTGCACGAACAGTTCCCCTTATTTTATTTTTTCAAGCAATATTCGTAGCCACAGCCGCAATCGCTAACCAGTTTTGGTCTTATATTGCCCTTTCTTTTGCACTGGGCTGTGCTGGTTCACTCTTTTGGTCTTCTATCCTTGTTGCAGTACCTGACTTCGCAAACAATGATCAGCAATTAGACCGTATCAATCGTATTATCCAAACAGTTCGTAATCTTGGCTATGTTGCCGGACCACTGTTGGGGAGTGCATTGTATGGTCTATCAAACGGACAAAAAGGGCTCTTTGCACTGTCCCTCATGGTTTTCTGTGCCGCCTTGATCACCACATACTGTTTTAAAAGTTTAAAAACACCTGTGCCAACAACACCCCCAAAACAACAAACAAAAAAAGGCCTAGATTTAACAGGGCTCTTACGTAAAAAAAATGTTGTCTATGCTCTTGCCCCCCTCATCATCACCATCATCCTCACTTCTATTCTAAGCGTAGTGCTCATTGTCCGCATCCGCACCGAGCTATCCTTCAGCGCACAAACTTATGGAATGATCAGCAGCATGGCCAGCCTCGGCCTCGTAGTGGGGCCTCTCTGCTTTTCCAGCCTTTTTCACCGCCTTGGCAATGCTGCTGGTGCATCCCTAGCTGCCGCAACCATTGGCTTTGGTATTTTCTGTTTATCCTTAACACCGCTTATATGGCTAATGCTGTTATCATCTTTCATCCGTGGATCAGCCAACGGTGTGCAAAATACCCTTATGGCAAATTTTATGATGAAAGCTATTCCAAAAGAACAACGAAACAGCCAAATGCCCGCCTATATCTTCATCATACAAACAGCCGTATGCATTGGTTTTATCAGTGCAGGTTTTGTTCATGTACACCATAACACCCAATCCACACTCCTTATCATTAGTATCGCCACCATGATCACCGGCATATTAGGCTGTATCATAAACAGCACTCTGCAAAAAAAGGAATGGAATAATGCCTAACAAACTTTGCCATCTTTCCCATAAAATAAACCATGCCAAACAAGGACATGACAATCACCACCCGATCACATCCTAATAAAATCCCAATCACATCATTGTCTTCTCCCATGAAAGCCCAGAACAGTCTCCACAGCAACCCCAGAACAAACAATGTAAGATTTTGATAAACCACTCCGTGTGGAGCAGAAAACAACTATTCCCGCAGCAATATGGGGACTTTAAAACAAAAACCAATAACATCATGCAACAAGATCCTATAGGCTTAAATTTTTACCACGGAACAGGTGGTTATGTATGGCAACTGGCTGACACCATGCAACATGACTTGCATGAAAACATCCACACTCTTGCCTTACAAAAAACCACACGGCCCATAACCATTCATTCTTTTGCCGTCTACCCACGCAAATTAGCCCCCCTCGCACACGTTCAATGGACAAAGGATATACAGAGCATAAAAAATAAACCAGCACTCATTGGCAAACGTCAAATACAGCCTATCACCGTTGTTTCTACCAAAAACAAAGCTTTTGGCGGATTTGATTTGCTAACCTTTACAGCGCTTCATAATGGCTGTTCCGTTCAAACCTTGAAAAAAATCAAATTCAATGGTTGCCTTTTTAACGAGGACAATCTTCTGATATCCTTGTTGCAATACGGTCTCATTCAAACAGACCCACAAACCTTTTCACCAGATCATGCAACGGCTCTTTTACGAAAACCAACATATCGTATTAATTTTCCTCTTGGTACCCTTGCCGTTCATCAACTCAACAGAGACACAATCCGGCTCAATGAAAAGAACCAAACCTCTCTTGCAAAAAACCACAACAGCAATAGATCTCCAACACCCCATAGAACCAACAATAACATTTTTTATCAAAGCAGGAATGCTGCGCTTGGTAAAAGGATAAGGATAAGGATAAAGAAATGCCCCTGATAAAACCTAGTATGGAAACAGAAAACAGTATTGAACTCACTTGTACGCTCATTCAAATGGCAAGACCGCGCACCGTTCTTGAAATCGGTGCGGGGGATAGCACACGCTTTATTGCTAAAGCACTGCAAAAAGCAAAACAAGCATGGCAACAGGATAAAAAGCTTTTAGAATCCTCCACTTGGGAAGAACGTACAGCTTTGCTTGATCCTTCAGGCTTCCTTGAAAATTATCAACCACAATTGATCACCATTGATGATTTTTCAGCAGAAGGTCAATCAGCTGAAGAAGCATGGCAAAAATTGCTCCAAGACGACAACATTGAAAAAGACACCGTAACATTTATCCATGAGAATTTCTTCTCTCTTGATGATGAAACGCTTAAATCTTGGGGCCCCATAGATTTTGCTTGGCTTGATGCTGGAACACCCGCAGATAATGTGCGATTTGTTACCACACTTTGGGAACATATTACACCTGGTGGTTATCTCTGCTTACATGAACCAACCATGACCGTTGCTCTCGATGGAGAACAACGGGTGCGCCGTGTGAGAACCCCTTTGTGGGAAGAAATTCTCTACCGGCTTGATGGAACCTATGAGGCTTTAACACTGCCCGAAAACCACAAATATCGTCAAAGTGGTCTGGGGATTATTCGCAAACGCACCCCTGCTGAGCAAATTTTCCGCACACAATCGCTCCAAGCAGAACTCATTGAAATCAACGAGCATCCTCTTCGCAATGATCTTTTACCCATGGGAAAAGAAAGCCTTCAAAAACGCAGCACCCGCAATTCAGTGATTTCTGCCATGACCTCACCAACACTGCGCGCTGTTTACGCCGCCATTATCCTTGGTGCGAAAAATCTTTCTGATATCCTAAAACATGTCGATTATGATGCAAAAACCATTCACAAATCGATCAATCGTCTTTTGAATCTTGGTCTTATTCAAAACACAACAGTAGGATTTCAAGCAGAAGAGACGCTCTGGAAAATGCTAGAAGATAAACATGAGCGAGAGAGGGAAAATTTAAGCGACCGCCATTTAGAAACAGAAGAGATGCTGCCCAAAATTGCCCAAGCCTTTCAAAGGGATAAAATCTATAGCGAAACGGAAGTCTCCAAGATATGCACCCTCTTCACGATAGATTTTGCAAGATTACGACGCACTCTCGTTGAGAGAGGATTTTTTAAACGCCATGCCGGCAAATATCAACGCATACGCTAAAAGGAAATCTAAAAATAGTCGTGAACGCAATCGTTTTTCTCCAACACTTTAAAATAATGAATAACCGTCCCCTAAAAAAACATAAAATACATCACTCATCCAATTCATAAGTTGACAATCCATAGAAATACATCCACTCTCTTTGTAAAAGTTTCATGGGAGAAGCAAAAATGCGGGATATCAATTGGTTATCAAAAAAAATGAGATGTAGTCAAAATCATCAAGGGGAGATGGGGGTTCAAAATCTCAATGATCTCACAATTTACGCGAACATCAGGACGCAGTATTATTGCTCAATCAGAGGAAACTTATATTGATAGTATGTCATGTTCCTATCTAGAATTAGAACGTCATCCAGCATTAAGGAATGCCGTGAAATCTTCCGTAGAGAGATTTGCTGTGCACTATGCTGCCCCATGAACACGTGCAAAATGCATATTATTCGATAAGCTTGCGTTAAAAATTAAACACCATTTTTCTCGATCTCTCTTCCGTTACATTTCATTCATATTAGGAAAACTCTGTTTTATGAAATTCCATACAGCTCAAGGAGACAGCACTATTGGCAAAATGGTGCACACAAAAACAATATTGGCTGAAGAAAATTTTATAAGCGCCTATGGTAAGGAAAACTTCCATTCTGAAATGCTTGATATTTCTCAAAACAGCGTAGAAAAAACCAATATCCTTACAGTGAAATGGCTGATAAATCCGGAAGGATACTATTTCAACGAAATCTATACAGCAAAACAGGGCTGATAAAACTTTCCCAAGAGATAAAACAAAATGTCTTTGATCATTTAACAACACTCCTATGGAAATTCCATGAGTAAAAATAAAATTCCTTTTTTTATCTATAGTTCAGTTTTTCTTTCTGAATTTTCCTTTTTCTTTGTACTCCCTCTCCTTGGAAGTTCTGCTCTTATAACGGCTGCAAATGTTGCATTTTATCTCGCTGGATCGGTAATCCTTGAAAGCATTCTCATGGTAACCACAACAGGTTTCTTAGAGAGATTTTCGCGTAAACTTTTAATGGCTATCGCTTTTATTTTAAGGAGTAGCGCTTTCCTATGTGTTATCTTGTCAACCACAGCTTCTGCATGGCTGGCCTTTTTCACCTTAATGGCTTTTTCAAAAGCAATTTCAAAGCCATTCTTAAGAGAAATTTTATCAGAACACCTCGATGGCAGTGCTCTTAAACGCGCATTAACCCTTTATTCTTTTTTTCAAAACGCTGCTGTCGTTATAGCCCCTCTCGTTGCAACGATCGCCATAAAATATAATGCAGCCGCTTTTTTAATGGCTTTTTTTGCAATTATTAGTTTGTATCTTTGTATTCTATCCATTCAAATTGTTTACAATTACCCTCATAAACAATTCTCCCCTGCAAAGAATAAAAAAACAAATGCTTCTCTTCTGTCTTCTTTAAAAGAAATCATGCGTCATCATGCTATTGTTTATTTACTGGTCACAGCTTTTCTTTGCACGTTTATCATGGGAATTTTTATCACTACCACAACACTTCTCAGTAAATTTGACAGCAATCTGGCTCCTTATAGCGGAATTTTCTTTTCAATTGTTGGGATCAGTATTTGTATCTGGCAAGGAATAATCAATAAACATCTCACCCTTTCCGATAAAGCAACTTTTTACCTGTTATGGCTTATGGGAAGTTTTTCTTCATTTTTCCTCATGGGTGGAGTCTTTACCGCTGTGGCTGCGTTAATTGCCTACAGTATCTATGAATCTGTCATGATCCCAGAGATATACTATCAAGCCAACAAAACAACCGCATCCCTCTCTGCTAGTGTTCTTTTTAGTTATATCCTTGTTGTTTCAAATATTGGTCAAGCGATAGGCTCATGGACAAGTGGAGGGATCATTAGTCATTTCAACAATCATATCGCTTTCATTTTTTGCATGATCATTATCGTCTCCTCCTTTGCTTCTTGCCTTTGCCTCATGCAAACGAAAACATAAGGAATTTCAATGGCGCCTACCCTTTTTGCAACCGATGATACAACAAGAATACCCTCAACACTTCGGCATAAGTGGCCTCATTATGAGTTTGTAACACACGCTGCTGCAAAAAAACTCAAAACTGTTTTTAAGGATTTCTCAATAAAAGAAGCACTTAAAGAAGTGCTCGACAAAGTAATCAGCATCCGTAACAAGATGAAAATGGCTTTGAAAAATCTATTCACCAGCTATCTCAAAAGTTTTACCCACACAATAAAGAATAATATAAGCCCTTATGAAAAGAATGACGCGTGTCTCGTATTTTCTAACAATACCCTATCAGAAAAATTTAAAAGTTTTTATAAAGATATATTTAAAACAAGAGATAGAAAAATACGTCTTGACAAGAAACTGTGCGTTCTATTCTCTCAGCTAGAGTTTAAGACCTATAATAGGCAAGTTAAAGGGGGCTGTTTAAAAAAATGGGGGAAGTAGCCGTGAAAAATATCTCAATAAATATAAATGATGTGTCGTATCCATATGAATGATACGATAAAGTATACTTCTCTATGTCGTGGTTCTTTGGGAGAACTTTATCAAGGACCGATATTTATGAGAGATTCTATTGAAATCTCTATAATTTCTGCCATATCCCGCAATAAAATTTTAGCTGTCTTCACGCCTAGAGTTGAGTGCAATCTAAGGGAAATTAGAAAATTTAAAGTCCAAAAAGCTCTTGATAATTATTTCTCAAATAAATCAATTAAAACTAGAAGGTTACTGGAAATTTGAAAGTGATCTTACCGTAGGCGCTGGAATGTCGAGCTCAACGGCAGACATCGTTGCTGCCTTGCGCTGTATTGCTAAAGCAATGAACCAGAGACTCACTATTTATGATATTATAAATTCTCTTATAGGCGTTGAAAGATCAGACTCCGTTTTTATTGACTATCCTTGCTTATATCTTAGTCAACAACAATCCATTGTTGACTTATACAAACCACAGCCTAAAATTTATTGTATAGACAGTTTAGAAAAATAGACCTGCGAAACCTCTCAAACAAAAGAGAGCCTTCTTTCATACTATTCTATTGAAAGAAAAAGATATTTAAAATTACAAAATACGGTCCAAAAAGCTTTTGCAACACATAATACATCTGAAATAATAAACTGTTCCACGCAAAGTGCTCTCTTATCACAAGAAGTATTGCCAAAAAAGCAATTCAATTTCTTTTTTAAAAATATAAAAAAAGTAAAAGCCCACGGTCTCATCGTCGCTCATACCGGCTCACTGATAGGTTTTTTATACCTCAAAAAATCAAACAGACAAACAGTGAGAACGACAAAAGAAATTATCCAAGAGCAAAATCTTAAAGCTCATATAGGAGAAATTTTTTAATGGATATCCCTATATCAGACACAATAAAAAAACCAGCAATTATAAAATTGAGTGCCAACCTTTATGTTGCAAGATTGACAATCAATGAAATTATTTTCAACTTTGTATGCAATTGAAACCTTGTTGCAAAATGGCAAAATAGATCATAACACGACCTTAATTGATAGCTCTAGCGGTGTTTATACTCATGCGCTAGCCCTTTCTTGTCACAAATACAATTTGAAATGTCATATCATAGCTTCCAAAGCCATTGATAAAGAAACCAAATTACAACTTGAATTGCTAGGGGCATATGTTGAAAGCGTTCCATCAGCAGAAAGTTTAAAATTAGATCAAAAATACCGTGTAGAACAAGTAATCAATATTATTAAAAAGCGCAAAGACTATTATTGGATGCAACAATACCACGATGACATCCATTATGGTGGCTACGAAGAATTTGCAAAAATAGTTTTAGAAAACATAAACGGTGACGCATTAACTGTCGTTGGCGCAGTAGGGTCAGGTTGTTCCACTGGTGCTTTAGCCACTTATCTTCAAAAAAGAGGAATAGAAGTAAACCTTTGCGGCATACAGCCATTTGGAAGTGTGACTTTTGGAGCAGAAGCTGTTGATGATCATGAAATTATGATCGCTGGTATTGGCAGCAGCATAGACTTTTTGAATGTAAAACACGAACTTTATAATTCTATAAATTGGCTCTCTTTTTCTGCTTGCTTGAGTGGAGCCATTGAACTTATGAAAACCCATGCTATTTTTGCTGGACTCTCTAGTGGAGGGAGCTATTGTGTTGGAAAAAGAGAAGCTAAATTAAAGCCTGAAGTGCCATGCCTTGTCATCCTACCTGACACAGGACACCGCTACATTGAAAGCGTATTTTCAAGGCATGAAGAAAGCCAACCAGTGGACAGTTTTGAGCCCAAAAACATCCATACAGCAACACAGTTAGCCCTGCCTTGGTCACGTTTTGAATGGAATAAAAAAAATAAAAAATATTTGAAGTTTTTTTCGCAAAATAATTCCAATTAAGATAGGATAGAGAATGAATTTTGTACTTGTGGAAGCCTTAACATTTGGCTTAGCTAGACTTATCGAAGCCGCAGAAAATCTCGATATTCAATTACACCTTCTTACCCATAATAAAGAGGCGTATTTTTATGAACTCAGTCATATAAAAAGCAAACATCTCAGCGTTATTGAATGCGATACATTTAATCATGAGAAGATTATAACCTATTGCAAAAATTTAAAAAACTTTGCTGGAATTATCAATCTTACAGATACTTGGGCAATAAATGTCCATAAAATCTCCGCCCAGTTGGGCTATAAAGCTCCCAATATTTATGCGACAACTATCTGTAGAGACAAAGCTTATTTGAGAAAAATCCTCTCTCAACAAGGACTAACAAAAGGACAATCCACTGTTATTAAACGTGATGCTTTTCAAGCCATACATAACCTCTCCTACCCTGTTATACTTAAAGACCCGAACGGAACAGGATCAAAAAACGTATGGTTTGCAGAAAATCAAACTGAATTTACCCACATTATGGAATTTATAAAAAACCATACTTGCCTCAAAAAAATCCTTGTTGAAACCTTCTTTACAGGCACGCTGTACAGTGCTGAAACCATTAGCTATCAAGGGCAAACAAAGCTTCTTGCTCTCTCAAGCAGGATCATGTCGGATATGCCTGACTTTAAAGAACTTGCAACAGCTTTGCCTTTAAACAAAAATACGGTGGAATTACAAGGCATCGAAGAATGGATTAAAAAAATCCTCGCAGCCATCTCCTATCATGAGGGCTTTGCACACACGGAATTTATTGTCACTGAAGAGGGCTTTGAAGTTATCGAAATAAATCCCCGCTTAGGGGGCGGAAAAATCGGTGAAGCACTCTGCCAAGCTTTTAATACCAATATCTACAAAGGGTTTTTAGAATGTGCATTAGGAAGAGAGCCTGAATTATTTCGTATAGAATTGATACCCCACACCTTTATCGGCCAAGCGCTTATCTATGCAAAAACAACCGGTAAATTTAAACAAATGCACTTGAAACATGCAGCATACCAGAAAACGCTTCTCTACCCATGCGCTTTACAGGGAAAAGAAATTCTTAACTTAAGAGATCAATCGGCATGTGTTGGCATTTTATTGACCACAGGAACAAGTTCAGAAACAGCTCTGTTAAACGCCCTCTCTGAAGCCAATAAAATAAATCTTGTAATGGAAAAATGAAATGTTGCGTAAAATTCTCAGTTTCAAAGCAAGCGTAAAACTTATTCTCATAACAACTCTACTCAGTAATATTGGAATATTTATGGTCGTCCCTTTTTTGGCGATCTACTTAAGCAAATTGAATTCTCTCAGTACAACAGAAATTGGAACCATCATCGGGATCGCTTTTTGGTGCCAAAAAGCAGGCTCTCTTTTAGGAGGTGTACTCTCCGATTATGTCCATATCAAAAAAACTATGCTTTTAGGTCTAGCGATACGCATCCCCAGCTATATCATCATTGGTTTTACACATAATTTTTATATCCTCCTCCTTTCTTGCTCCTTCATTGGGCTAGGAAGCAGTATATACCTTCCCGCTGCAAAATCTTTTTTAGTAAAAAACGTCTCTCAAACTGAAAAAGTGGAAGCTTTAGCAACAAGATCAATCTTTTCCAACATAGGAGTCTCTATTGGACCTTTCCCCCTAATGTTAATTTTTAAAATGCTTCCTCACCTATTATTTAGTTTTGTTGGATTCATTTTTTTCTTGTTATTTCTTCTCAACTGTACCTTAAAAGAAAATTCTCACACCAATACATTGAATAAAATAAATTTTTCTGATTTTAAAATGTTGCTCACCAACAAAGCCATGCTTTATGTTGGGCTTTTTATGTTCTTGTTTACTTTTTTTTACATACAACTCGAAATTACGATACCTGTATTCAGTGATCAGATTTTTGGAGAGAGTGCTACTTCTTTTATTTTTGTCTTAAACGCACTTATCGTGATTTTTTTCAAATGCCTGTCTCAAAATGGGCATGTAAAAAAACACCCAAATGCCTATCACGTTATCCTTTATTTTGTTTGCACTCTCATTCATTATCATCCACGCTCTTGAGCATTCTTATTTTTACCTCTTCTCAAGCCAATCATCCTTTTTTCCTTTGCTGAAATCATTATACAGATACGCCTCGACTACGATGCAACAAATATAGATGAACGCCTCATTGCTAGTGCATTTGGTATCATGAGTTTGTCAAGTGCGTTTGGAGGAATGGCAGGCAGTTACTTTGGTTCTCTCCTATACAACCAAGATTTTTTTGACTTATCGGTTTGGCAAATCTTGAGCATTGCCTCTCTCTGTACAGCCCTTGTCTCTCTCTTCATATTAAAAAAAATAGCAAAAAGGTAAATTTATGAAAAAGCATATTGTATTCTTAAGCCCTCATCATGCCATGATTGATTGTGCACAACTCAACGGTATAAAGATGACAATCTTAGACAAGCCTGAAAATTCTCACCTCACCGCTCATATGAATCAAGACTCTCTCTTTCTCTTTGATTATCATAATGTATCTCTTACTAAAAAGATAATCAATGCCATCCATAGTCATCATAAAATTGATGCGATAATAACTTTAACCGAAAAAGCTCTTCCACTTGCATCAGAATTATCGAGATTTTTAGGGCTCAAAGCATTATCATGGGAAACAATGGAACGAATACAGAATAAATATGCAATGCGCTTATTCCTTTCCGATCACCCAGAATATTCCCTTAAATTTTCAAAACCAAAAAATAAAAAAGAATTAGAATATTTTTTCAAAACAACCGGCAGCCCGCTTATTGTAAAACCCATAGATGGTTATGGTAGTAAAGATGTTATTCAAGTCAATTCAATTAATGATATTAAAAATATCTGTTTTTCTTCTACCCTCATAGCTGAAGAATTTATTTCTGGAGAAGAATACTCTGTTGAAGCCTTTAGCTTTTCGGGGAATCATAAAATTATAGCCATTACCAAAAAAGACCTCATAGAAAATGAAAATGGTAAAAATTTTACCGAAATCGGGCATTGTGTACCAGCCGATTTACCAAAAACAGTACAACAAAAAATAATCAATTACATTTCACAGTTCTTAACGCTCATAGGCTTAAACGAAGAACCTTCTCACACAGAAATCAAATTAAATGGTGAGAAAATGAGAGTTATTGAAACCCATAATAGAATAGGGGGCGATAGAATTTCATCTCTCGTAAAATTAAGCACTGGTATAGACCTCGTTCAATTATCAATATTATGGCCACTTGGTTTATGTCCCCCAATCGAAAAGGATATTACAAACTTTTGTAGTGCAGCAATAAGATTCTTTACGCCCGAATATGGAAAACTTGAAAGAATTGAAGGTTATGAAACCCTACAATATTC